>NZ_JAGERQ010000008.1:0-229844 GCF_017572645.1 Salmonella sp. 32100201201700099SM
AGATTGTTTTCATCAACGACGGAAGCAAAGATGCGACTGAATCAATAATTAACAAAATAGCTGCATCTGATCCGCTCGTTATTCCGCTTTCGTTTACGCGAAACTTCGGTAAAGAACCTGCTCTTTTCGCGGGTCTCGACCATGCAACCGGGGATGCGGTCATTCCTATTGATGTCGATTTACAGGATCCGATAGAAGTTATCCCCCATCTCATTGAGAAGTGGCAGGCTGGCGCGGATATGGTGCTGGCTAAGCGCTCAGACCGCTCAACTGACGGGCGCATGAAGCGTAAGACAGCTGAATGGTTTTATAAGCTGCATAATAAAATCAGCAATCCAAAAATTGAAGAGAACGTCGGTGATTTCCGGTTAATGAGCCGTGATGTTGTCGAAAATATTAAACAGATGCCAGAACGTAATCTATTTATGAAAGGCGTTCTGTCATGGGTGGGCGGCAAGACTGATGTAGTTGGATACGCCCGCGCTGAGCGTGTTGCCGGCGATTCAAAATTCAATGGCTGGAAATTATGGAATCTGGCGCTGGAAGGAATAACTTCTTTCTCAACATTTCCGCTCCGCATATGGACGTACATTGGATTGTTTATTGCAGGTATGTCGTTCCTTTACGGTACATGGATGATTATAGATAAATTAATATTTGGAAATAATGTTCCTGGCTACCCGTCTCTTCTTGTTTCTGTACTTTTCCTGGGTGGCGTTCAATTGATAGGAATAGGTATTCTTGGGGAATATATTGGCAGGATTTACATAGAAACTAAAAAAAGGCCTAAATACATAATTAAGAATGGGAAGAAAAATGGTTAACAATAGATTAAAAATGGTAATTGCTATCCTTATAGTTTTCTCGTTGGTGTATTCAATAGGATTTATTACACCAATGAACTCTGATGACTATACTTATGCCCTAAGAGAGCTTTCGCTTTCTAGCATAAAAATGCACTATTTGGGATGGAGCGGAAGGGTTGTGTCAGATACGCTCAGCACATCTCTATTAAAGTTTTTCTCCCCGCATATTTACAATGCAATAAACTCAGCAGCGCTAACATTAATGGTGTTGTGCTGGACAATGATCCCAGCGACATTAACAAAGTCGTCACCGTCCCCATATGTGATGATTTTCTTATTTTTCTTATAGTTCATTGCAAATCCAGCTCTCGGTCAAACTAACTTCTGGCTTGTTGGGTCAGCAAATTACTTATGGACCAACATGTTCATTGCCATTTATATACTAATTTCTATATATTTAAGCAATGCCAAAAAATCCAATTTAATACTCTTTGTATATGCCATATCATCGATATTTGCAGGTTGCTCAAATGAAAATACATCTCTTGTAGTTGTATTAATTTCTGTAGCATATTTTTTTATAATGAATAGAAATAAATATCTACTGATTGGCGTATTCGGATCTGCAATAGGCGCAGGGGTTCTCCTGCTGGCTCCGGGAAACCTATCCCGTGCGTCTACAATACAAGACTGGTACAACCAACCACTTGCATGGAGGGTTCTTGAGCACTTTTCAGAAAGGCTGCCATCAGCAATGGGGGCATATTGGCAGGTCTATATTGCATTTATAATACTACTAATCTCTGTAGTGTTATCAAGGAATAGTAGCAGCAAACTTATGTTTGGAAGCTTTTTATTCATACTGGGTGCAATTGCTGCAAATGTTGCGTTCCTTGCATCTCCTGCAATGCCCAGCAGGGCTCTCAATGGAGCACTCTGCTTTATGATTCTTTCGATTTCCTTTGTTGCTCATTCTGCATTTACGAAATTTAACAAAGCTTCCATTTATTTATCTATTACTACATATGCAATGGCTTTTTTATATTTCATTCCATCATACATTCTCTATTACTCATCAATTAAATCAATAAGCAAACAAACGGAGATTAGGGAAGAAATAATAGACAGGGCGAAAGATAACAAACAAGATCAAGCGATAATTCCTGATTATTACTTTCCACCGGTACTGCATGCAGGCCCAAGTCTTGATACGTTTAACAGTGAAGCAATGTCTAGATACTACGGGATTGATGTAAAAATAACTGCTCCAGGATTTTTCGACTATTCGCGAGCCTTTAATCTCAAACCTCTTAATATTAACGCAAAAATATGTAACAACGTTTATATAAAATCATTATGGATATATAAACAGCAAATGGGCATTAAAACCTTTGTAATATTTGAGTTTAATAAGAATCCTGCTGATTCTCTTGATGAGAATACAGCGATGTTCATTAGCTTAAAAACAAAGGATGGAAAAGTTATAAATGCAGATGTCGACAAGAAGACATTTCAAATAGACGGAAGATGGCTTTCAGGACGGGCGATTAACGGCATAGATTCAAATGAATTAGAATCAATTACATCTGGGACATGGGACGTTAGAACAGGGGCGAGGACAAATGAGAATATTACGGAAATAATTAAATAACATTCATGTATAATTAATGTTCCCCGCCACCAATGGGTAACGGGCGGCGGGGATTCCTACATATCGTATGTCACAAATGCCCCATCAGGTTTCTTAGCAAGAAGTCGCAATGCGCCATCAGTCCCAAAAAAGAACCCAACGGAGCCATAGTGCATTAATCCAGACTCCGGCAACTGACCAATACACGCAGGATACGCATGTGCCCAAAGCCCATCCGGTTCAACTCCACCACAGATGCAGGAACACCGTCTTTTAGTGCGGATAAACTGACCCCTACTGGTTTCACTACCGGGTAAAGGAATCTGATAATCTGCGGTCAATGTGAATCACCACAGGTTTAACAGACACCTCAGATCCATTTAAGATGACTTAAAGAGAGGTGCCTATGAGCGGTAAACGTTATCCCGAAGAGTTTAAAATTGAAGCGGTAAGACAGGTTGTTGAGCGCGGCCATTCTGTTTCCAGCGTCGCAACACATCTCGATATTACTACCCACAGTCTTTACGCCAGGATAAAGAAGTACGGGTCGAACTCCTCCACCAATAAAGAAATAAAGAGCAGTCAGATGATCAGACCGGAATCCGCCGACTCCCGAAAGAGTTGAAGCGGGTTACTGACGAACGGGACATATTAAAAAAAGCCGCAGTAGACTCAATTGGTCACTGCAACCATGAATGACAAAAGATGGAGTCCTGAATGCGCTCCTGATGGCCGTGTGGCGACATAATCACCCGCTATGAATGGCAGTCGATCCTGAAATCGCACGGACTGGAGGGCAGTATGAGCCGTCGTGGCAACTGTCATGAAAATGCGGTTGCAGAAAGCTTTTTCCAGCTACTGAAGCGTGAACGGATAAAGAAAAAGATCTACGGAACGAGAGACGAAGCCAGAAGCGATATTTTTAATTACATAGAAATGTTTTATAACAGTAGACGTCGGCATGGTTCGAGCGAGCAGATGCCACCGGCTGAATATGAAAACCTATATCATCAACGACTCAGAAGTGTCCAGGTTATCCGTGGCGATTCACAGATATGCTCACCTTGCGCCTAATCATTTAACGGAACACGCGAGGAAAATAGACGACATTTTTGGTGATGATGTCCCAAATATGTCCCATATGGAAAATAAGGAGGAAATAAAGAAGCGTAACGCGTTGATTTATAAGTGGCGCGCCCTGCAGGATTCGAACCTGCGACCCACGGCTTAGAAGGCCGTTGCTCTATCCAACTGAGCTAAGGGCGCCTTGTGAAGTGAAGACTTCGTGTAGACGAAACGCGAGAATTATACGGTCAGGCACTCCTGAGTCAATGGCTTTTGTTCTGGTTGCTGACTAAGTGTACGAATATCGTCTTTTCTGGCGCAATGCCAGGTTCCAAGAAATCGCCTGGACACATCTCAGCACGCATAAAGTGGGAATTAAGGCCGCCAGTATTTAGATAATCAATCAGTTTCTTTAATATTTCACCATGATTCACCTGCCGTGTAGGATATTTTTTATGCTGAGTATCGCTATTAAGGAACAAAACAGTCACTTTGAGCATGGGTTGAAAATCATCATGACGCGTCTGGCGAATCAATGGCAGCAGAAAATTGACTTTCTGCCGCCAGAAGAGATAGATAATGCCGATATCGCTTTCCTGGCCCTGGATGATGATTGGTTCAGCGCAGGCTGTTACCAGATACCTATGCATACCCAACATCAGCTACGGGTGATTATTTGTAATAAATGCGATAAAGAAAAGCTCATGTTCAGACCATGTCTGTATATGCTGCCGCATATTTATCGGGAAGATGATGTTGAAGAAATTACCCGGAAAATGATATTGATCTTACATAAACGAGCGCTTCGACATAGTGTCCCTTCTGGCATTTGCCACTACTGCACGACTCGTCATTTTTCAGTAACAGAACGTCACCTGTTAAAACTGATCGCCAGCGGTTATCATTTAAGCGAAACGGCCGCTTTACTTTCACTTTCTGAAGAACAGACAAAGTCACTCCGCCGGAGCATTATGCGAAAATTACATGTTAAAACGGAGCAGCAGTTTTTAAAGTATATTAGAGTTAACCTTCATTTCTTACTCAGTAAGTAAACTCACTTAACTTTTTACAAGGCTTACGAAATATCTCACCAATAATTAAGTAACGATACCTACAGGCATTTTTTTAACGCTGCCACAATGATGCCCATAATATCCTGATAGATTCAGGGGTCAAAAATATATGGCTGCATCATAAATGCCTGGAGGAGTGTTTGGTGACACAGGGCACTTTATTAAAGGAAAGGATAAATCCCCCACACCTGGCGTCTTCGCCAACACGCCATTCATATCTCAACAGCGGATTGTTAAAATCTGAGCCAATCGTTCATCTCTCAACTGCGCAATTAATCGGCTATGAGGTCCTGACGCAACTTCCGTCAAAACATGATAGCGAAGTTTTTTTTCAGCAGTTAATGCTGATGGAAGGCATTGAAACATCAGAGCAACGAAGCATTGCTTTTTACGCTGGTGCAACGATGGGACAAGGTTATTTATGGCCAGCCATATTACCAGATATATATTAGAGCAATGGAAAAAGCAGGATGCGCAGCGTACCACGCAGGGAAAGAAACCGCCGTTTAAGAAATGCCAAAGACTGCGCCTGCCGTTATCACTCTCCAACGCCGCAGATATTTGATCGCCTTGAGTTACTGAACCAACAGCTCAATTATGCCTTGCCGGTTGGTATAATTTCTCAGGCAATAATTACAACTGACAACTACCTCGGCTATTCGCTGAGTCACTACTTATTTTCCGGAAAACGTACCGCTGCATTCCGCTCATTAGATGACATTTCTTTGTGGATTGAAAAGGGGTCGCTCAGACAACTGATTGTAGATATGGAGACGCTACCTGTCTCCTGTATTGAGGCGCTTAACCAGCTACGCGCGCTCAGTTGGCAACAAAGCGATATCCAGATTTACCTGCTGGTATCAGATAAAACCCCCGCTATAGCTCAGTTTATCCGTATGGCCGGGCATTTTTTTGTCCTGTCGCGACGACAAAATCTGGCCTCAGTACGCGAAGCCTTGTTATCAGCCGCCAAACCTCGCTTATCGGAAAGCTTTAGCCGTACTGACTGGTTGATGATTGAAACTTTAGCGCAAGGCGCCTCTTTAAAAGAAATAGCACGTCAGCAAAGCGTACCTTATCATCGTGTAGTTTACCGGCTTAAACAACTTATCACCCTCCTTAACCTTCCCCACAGGCAAAGCTTTCTTCGGCTGATCCAGCAGTTAAACGTTACTTTCAACGACATTTTTTAACGAACTAACGTTTTGGTGAATAAGATTTTTTAAGAAATTACTTATTTTCACTTCCATTAAATGTAAATATTTCACATAAAATTAATATTTACAACTCGTCCTGGTAAGCGATAAAAATTTTTTTCTTACATCGTCCCCTGTCCCTCCTCGTTTTTTGAGGTCTCCAGCGTCAACATCTTTCTGTTATTACATAACAAATACTAAACAATTAGTCTTTCATATTATTTTTATACTTAAAAACAACAGTTTAAACTACTCAATGTCAACTCTAAAGAAAATAGCTCCACCACGAACAAATTTTCTATAACGCCACAGAACATCCTACCCGCTATCCATAATTCGCATTTCGCAAGACTTTTCCGAGAAATCAGACCAGGTATAATCCATATTGTTTTTACTTAATCAGAAATTTCTTTTTTGTTGGTGCGAAATGGATATTCCACATATTTATTACTCTTACGCAAAATAGCCAGTCAACAGGGAGGTCTCATTCTTTATTATTGCTCCACCGTGTGGTGTGTAGATCTGGCTATTTCACAATCTTTAAGGTGTCTGACGCTTATTCTAAAACGAAGGACGCATAACAGTCTGAGGTATACAACAATGAAACCTGCATCTGTTATCATTATGGACGAACACCCTATTGTAAGAATGTCGATCGAAGTTTTACTCGGTAAAAATAGCAATATTCAGGTTGTCCTGAAAACGGATGATAGCCGAACAGCGATAGAGTATCTGCGCACTTATCCTGTTGATCTTGTCATTCTGGATATTGAATTACCGGGCACCGACGGCTTTACCTTACTTAAACGAATCAAATCTATCCAGGAACATACCCGGATACTTTTTTTATCGTCAAAATCAGAGGCTTTTTATGCCGGAAGAGCAATAAGAGCGGGCGCAAACGGATTTGTAAGTAAACGCAAAGACCTCAATGATATTTATAATGCGGTAAAAATGATTTTATCCGGCTATTCTTTTTTCCCATCTGAGACGCTTAATTTCATCAGTAATACCCGTACCCCCAAAGGCGGGCACCATGATATGCCACTATCTAACCGCGAAGTTACCGTGCTGCGCTATCTGGCCAATGGAATGTCTAACAAAGAAATTGCCGAGCAACTTTTATTGAGTAACAAGACTATCAGCGCGCATAAGGCCAATATATTTTCTAAACTTGGCCTTCACTCTATCGTTGAGCTTATAGATTACGCCAAATCACACGAATTATTGTAAAGGTACTCCCGACGAATTATCGTTCGGGAGCCACAATAACGGACACTAATTGTAATTGATCAGGAAGGTCGCATCCGCGTTAGCAAGTCCGGGCTGCACGCCATCGGCTAAGGCGATATAGTTCGCATAGAATTTCAGGGTAGCATTGCCGTTGTTGTCAATATCGACGGCCTTGCTGGCCTGTTCAAGCGGCAATCGACGTTGATCGCCATCGCGAATTTCAATCGCCAGTTTTTGCGCCATTGCCGTATCAGCAAGCGCCAGTAATGCCGTGCCGGGCGCTGGCGTCCCGGAAAACGTTATAGACGCCGACCCCGGCGGGCAGCCTTCAAGTTTTAGGCTAAAGGCTACCGGTTGCGTGGCGTCACCGGCGGCGTGAAGCTGTTTTGTCGGCCAGGTGCCGAGGTTAACCGATTTGTTACTGTCGCCCGCCACCACGGCGCAGGTAAAATCCACCACGTTACCGCGCAGTTCAATATTCACTTCGCCCAGAGATGAGTTGGCCTGACTCAGCGGGCTGAACAAAACACAACCAATAGTGATGAAAACGCGCCGAAGGATCATTATACCTCCTTAATCATAATCGACTCGTAGATAGCCGCGCGCAGTAAACGGCCCTTCCGCCGGTTTATTCCCCGTCACGCTGATCGGCCAGGCGCGAATACCTACGCGAGCGGCGGCGTTATCATCAAGATGAAACGGAATTTTACTCGACAAATTATTGGGTGTGAGCGGCGTACCGTTGCTATTAGCAACCACAAAGCCTAAATCCGGATTATCGGACACCATCGCCTGCCCTGAGGCCTTTTCGGCTTCAAGCCGCATCGATAAATAGGCCTGCGCCGCGACGTTGGTACATTTGATAGCGATAGTTTTTGCTTGCGGCGTGACGCCTTGCGGACGATTACCCGCTCCCGCCTGACTAAATAACGACGCGCCGATATCGCCGAAATCAAACTCCACGACCTGTCCAGCATTCACTTCACAGTTTTGCGGTACTTCCACTTTGCCGCTGTAGCTAATGGTATACACCGGCGTGCTCAACGCGTCGCCGGTAGAGGTCGTCACATAGACGGTAAACATTGTCTGGCGGGGGATCGTCACCATATTAATAAAAGGCCGTATCACTTTTAATTTAAAAACCAGCTTTGAGTCCTGCACGCCAAACGGCTTTTGCTGCGACACGTTATAGTCGACGCCCATGAGAATATAGTTACGGGGCGGATAAAATACGCCAGCGACACTATCGGTGATGCTCATCGCGCCCAGAAGGTAGTCATTCAGCTTGAGGTATTTAAAATTTCCTTCGGTGCTTTGTACCGGTAATTCTGATACATAGCTTCGGTAGGTATAATTCACCGTTGTCCCCGCCGGGCACGTCGCGTTTACGCCGACCCAACCTGATTTTTCCGGCAGCGTCACCACCTGTCCCGGCTGATTATTGCCGCTGGTGAAAACATCTGACAGGTCGTAAAAGATATCGGTCGCCGTCCCGTTTGAATTGCGGCAAACCGTCGCCAGCGCGGGATGGGTGAAAAAGAGTGCGGTCCCCGCCAGCAATAGCGCTGAGTATATTTTCATCTCTATTTTTCCTTTTATGACGCCGGACGGATACAGGTTGCGCTGACTATCGTAATCGCCTGCTTCAGGCTATTCTCCGCCAGGGCGTAAGGGGCGATACAACGCGCGTTTTTCCCCTCTCCCCACTGGATGAACAGTTCACCTTTTAGCGGCAAGCCGCTCAGATAAATTTGCCCGTCATCGCCGACCATACTGGTAATACCGCTGGCGGTTTCTCGTACTATCGCGCCAAACGGTAACGGACGTCCGCCAAGCCTCGCGGTAATGATTGCCCTTACGCCTATCCGCGTATCAAAAGCGGCCCGCACCAGCGCGCCCTCTGTCGGCACTACGCTGCTGACGTTATTTTCGACATCGGTATGGTTGTCCATCGTGTTGGTATCTAACGCGACGCGGTTATAGCGATATACCGTGGCGTAGGGCATTACCGCATAACCCCGCCAGTCCGTTTTCACGCCGGTCTGGTTTTCGATGCGCACGCCTTTCGCTCCCGGCGCTTTAATCAAGACATTGGTATCGCCCAACGGTTGGCTAAACGTAATACCATCCGCATGACCGACCACGCCGCCGGAAAGTTGCCAGTTATAGTCATGCTGATCGCGATCGTAGTTATATCCCACGCCCAGCGTGCCATACGTCGCCTGCCAGCTAGCGCTGGCGCTGCCGCTATAACCATTGGTACTGCTACGCCCTTGCGTCACGCTGTAGCTCAGATTACGTCCTTCCAGAAGCGTGCCGCCCACGCCGCTCTGCCAGCTATTGTCGCCGTCGCGGTTGCGGTTGGCGTTAAACGTGGCATAAGTACGATCAAGAATAGTGTCGCGCGCATAGCGCCGTCCGGTCAGAACGCTAAACGGAGCGGACATATTGAATGCCAGAATGCGATCGGCGCCTGAGATCCCCACCGACTCGTTCCACGACCATGACAGCGAATAACTTATGTCTTGCCATCCACTGGCGTATCCCAGTTGATACCAGGTATTGGTATCCGCCGTATTCCAGTAATTTTGTTGACTGCCGGAAAGATACAGTGACCCGTAATCCCCCAGGTTTTGCGAAATATTGACCTGAAAGCGGCCTTTTTTGCTGTAACGGAGATTGTGGTAGCTCTGCGCCACCGGCACTTTATGGCGGCGTCCGTCGCTATCGTATTCGTAGTCGTACCCTTCCATGCTACGGTATGCCACATCATCCAGGGTGTAAAATCCGCGTGTGGAATAGCGGTAACCCAGCAATTGAAAATTAGTCCCGTAATTATTCAGCGATTTGGCGTACAGAAAACGCAACGATTGCCCCTGATGGGTGCTGTCATCTGCCAGTTGGCTACGCGCATGTGTGACATCGACCGACACGGCCCCCCAGTCACCCAAATTTTGCCCCGCCCCGACCACCACAGCACGGTAACGATCGGCAAGTTGCGTACCGCCGTAAGCCGTCAGCCCCGCAGGCAGGCCGGCAATCACCGTTCCCTGGAAAAAGAATGGCGAAGACTGCTGACTATTGCCGCTGCGAAAATCCCCGGCCACCAGGTCATACTTCACCCTGCCCTCACGCTGCAATAGCGGAACGGTAGAGTAAGGCACCGTGTAACGTTGTTGGCTACCGTCTTTTTCATCTACCGTCACCTCAAGGTCGCCGCTGGAAGAGGTAGGATTAAGATCGGTAATCGCAAACGCGCCCGGCGACACATAGTTTTGGTAGATAACATACCCGTTCTGTCGTATCGTCAGCTTTGCCGCCGTCCGGGCGATCCCTCTGACCGTGGGGGCGTAGCCCTGCAGGCTATCGGGATACATATTGTCAGAAGAGTACAGCCGCGCTCCGCGAAAGCCGACGCTGTCGAAAACATCGTTCCCGGTATTGCTGTCCCCCATGACCAGTTCGCTTTTTAGCGGAATGATGGCGCGCTGTACCCAGGTGCCAATGTTGTTCCAGCGTTGCGAATGATAGCCGTCCCCTTTCGAATAGTTCCAGGCTCCGTTATTACGCAGCCGCCAGGGGCCATAGTTCAAACCGCTCAGCAGACTCAAAAAATAGCTATCGCTGTCTGTTCCGCGGCTACCGGTAAAACTGTAATTAATGAGTGCGGCGGGTATCCCTTCATCCCACTCTTCCGGCGGAATATAGCCACGCGCGCTGTTGAGCAATGACGCCTGCGGCAAGCTAATGTTTAAGCGCATCGACGCGAAATCGAACGCGACCTCCGCGCCCGGGATTTTCTCAGGAAGGTGAATACACGAGGTATCGACGCCTTTATCTGAGACAGGGAACACCGCAGTATTCACGCCCAGCCGTTTAATCCACTCCGGTGTAAAACAAGGCATCAGGCCGCCGGATTTATCGCCGGCACCCACGGCGCCCGCCTCAAAACGAATATCCTGCGTCGCTACGAATTCGTCGTTACGCCAGATATCCACCCGGTAAATACCGGGAGGCTGATGATAACCTTTTTCAAAGCGAGATAAATCCGCCACGGACGCGGTATCCGCCGACAAAAACGCAGGGTTGAAATAACTTTCGCCGCGGCTCGTCAACGGACACAGAGCTGCCAGCACCGACAGCGCCACGCCGTTTAACGGTGATACATAGCCGGGAAATCGCCCTGCAAACCAGGTTGTCTTCTTCATCGTGTTCTCGTGTGGCTTCACGCTCTCTGCTTAACCGAGACTGGCCGTTGTCGACGACGTCAATGCGCCGTAATCATTGACGGTCTGAAATGTCACGCTGCCCTGCGCGCCAGTCGGTAAGGGAATTTGCATGTCGCTTTTTGGCGCGATCATCACGTTATCAATCTTTTTCGCGCCCACGCTGATATTGACCAGCGTGAGGTAATAAGCAGATGGGTTGGTTATCTTGAGATGGTTGCCGACACGGGAAAATTTCAGCAAGGTCGGCGCGTCTTCCGGCGTCTGCGGCAAATTCGCCGGACGCACGAACAGTTTGATGCGCGACAGAATCGCCAGTTGCAGAACGTTTTTTCCTTCAATATGACTTTTATCGACCGACGGGATGGCTTTCACGTTCATCCAGAATAACGACTCCCGATCCGCGGGTAGCGGTTGCCCGGCGTAGATAATACGCAGCGTGTTTTCGCTTTTGGGTTCGCTGACGAATAAAGGCGGCGTAACAATAAACGTTTTTTCTTTCTGCCCGGCGCTATTTTCGATCCATGAATTGACGAGGTAACGTTCTTGAGTATCGCTATTACTGATTGCCAGAGAAGTCTGCTTCGCCGCCGAGGGATAAATAACTCGCGTGGCGCCTAATGCAATCCCCCCCGCCGCCTGTACGTTCAGCGAAGTAAATAACGTGAGAAGAACAATAAAGCCTACTTTTATACTATTCAGCATGGTAAAAAATACCTTTTGCATTGAGTCACGTCGGCAAGAAAATTCATGGGTAAACCAGCGTAAACCACACTTCTGAATGAATTCGTCCCGGCGTCATATTTTCTGAAATTGCCCGATAGCGGGCGGTAAAATGCAAAGTCATTTCTGACGTTAAAATGGGCGCGTAATGAAGCGGTAATGTGTTGGGTATGATTTGCCGCTGCTGGTCATCAAATAACGCCAGGCCGATTCCGGCATTACCGATACCTTCGCCGCTGGCCAGAAAAACATGGGGATCTTCCGCAGGCGTAACGCCAGCAAACGCAATGCCGACATGACGCCAGACCTCCGCGCTACAGGAGATTAACCGTAACGAAAATGGAACGCTGACGGGAGCGAAGCTGCCAGGACCGGTAAACGCATTCGTGCGGTACTGTCCCATCAGTACGCGCAAATCCTGGCTTTCTGTGGCGACAGCGCAGCCGCCATTGACCAGTTGTCCGCGCAGGTGAACACGCCCGCTCTCCACCATTACCGGCTGCGCAATGACGGGCGACATCAAAACAAGCCCCGCTAGCGCCGCGCCTTTCCTTATCATCTGCTATGTTCTCTTTTATCCCCGATAGCCTCTTCCGTTGAGGCGCCTCCCTTCCCTGGCGTTCCCAGACGGGATTATTCGTATTTCATGATAAAGGTGGCGTCGGCATTAGCCTGGCCTGGCGTCGTGGCGGCGGCGGTTGCCTTATAGCGTGCGGTAAAACGCAGCGTATTGGTGCCTTCAACCAGCGCCTGCTTCGCCGAGAAGGTCGCACCGTCCGGCTTCAACGGTGAGGAGGTGTTATCAAGAATCTCAATCCCGACGCCGGTTGCGGTAGTGCTATTGTCCGCAGAGGAGACCGCCAGCAAATTAGTGTTGGTGTTATCTGCCTGACCAGAGAAAGCCACGGCAGCGGTGGCTGCCACTTTCGGATCGCAGTCATTCAGGACGATGGAGAAAGGCACCTGCGCGGTCGTATCACCAATCGCCGTAAAGCTGGCGGTACGGTATTGACCCAGCGTCACCGTTTGATCGGCGGATTTAGTGCTAACGGCACAGGCTGCATTAACTAGTTTACCTTCGAAATGAATAGTACCGCCACTCACGCTCACCGGAGTAGGATCAGCCGCAACCGCTGCGCCAGCGACAAACATCAGACTCGCAATAGTAGAGGTCATTAATTTATGTTTCATGGATTTCCCTTGAATTACACACACCCGGTTTCGGCATCCTGTCGGCTCCGTTTGAATTATTATCGACATAGCATGTCAGAAAAGTTATCTCTGCATCCTGTAAAGATAGATATCGCAGATTAATTAGTTTTCTGTTTCTCCCCTGAGTATCAGACGCAGTAATTAATCTTTGCGAATATGACATTTCGTCACGGTAATAAATTAAACATTTCGTAGCCGCAAACTCTTTTAATGACCTAAGCTAATTCTTATTTGGATATAAGAAGGGTCTAATCTTATTTTGTATAAAATGTCGCATTATGCCGCCCGACGCTATTAACGACGAGGGATTACGGTAACCATAGCCAGGGTGATGAATTGTTTCTTTTTGGTTAATCATGGCGCGCTTACGGGTCACGTCTCAGTATCGGCAACGGACGGGGGAGACGTCGCGTTTGCATCGGAAACACAAACGTTAACTGACAGCGAGGCCCGCTTCTGACAAAATAGCGCTATCCCCTTTGACTTGAAGTAACAGATGGAATCTTCTCTCTGATGGCAGCAAAGATTATTGACGGTAAAACGATTGCGCAGCAGGTGCGATCTGAGGTTGCTCAAAAAGTTCAGGCACGCGTCGCAGCAGGTCTTCGCGCTCCCGGCCTGGCTGTGGTGCTAGTCGGCAGCAATCCGGCCTCACAGATTTATGTCGCAAGCAAACGTAAAGCGTGCGACGAAGTGGGATTCGTCTCCCGCTCCTATGACCTGCCAGAAACCACCAGCGAAGCCGAACTGCTGGCGCTTATCGATACTCTGAATGCAGATAACACGATCGACGGTATTCTGGTGCAGTTGCCTTTACCGGCAGGCATCGACAACGTTAAAGTGCTGGAGCGTATCGCGCCAGATAAAGACGTAGACGGTTTTCATCCTTATAATGTCGGTCGTCTGTGCCAGCGTGCGCCGCGCCTGCGTCCCTGTACGCCCCGCGGTATAGTGACCCTGCTTGAGCGTTACAATATTGATACCTACGGCCTGAATGCGGTGGTCATTGGCGCGTCCAATATCGTTGGACGCCCAATGAGCATGGAGCTGCTGCTGGCTGGCTGTACGACTACCGTTACGCACCGCTTTACCAAAGATCTGCGTCACCATGTCGAGCATGCTGATTTGCTCATTGTCGCCGTAGGTAAACCGGGCTTTATTCCCGGCGAATGGATTAAAGAAGGCGCAATTGTGATTGATGTCGGTATTAACCGTCTGGAAAATGGCAAGGTCGTTGGCGACGTCGTGTTTGACGAAGCCGCGGCGCGCGCGTCATACATCACGCCAGTACCGGGCGGCGTCGGCCCGATGACGGTCGCCACGCTTATCGAAAACACGCTGCAGGCGTGCATTGAATATCACGATCCACAAGGAAAATAACATGGCGACATTCTCTTTAGGCAAGCACCCGCACGTCGAGCTGTGCGATCTGCTCAAGCTGGAAGGCTGGAGCGAAAGCGGCGCGCAGGCGAAAATCGCCATTGCCGACGGGTTGGTGAAGGTTGATGGCGCGGTTGAAACGCGTAAACGCTGCAAAATTGTCGCCGGGCAAACCGTTAGCTTCGAAGGCCAAAGTGTGAACGTCGTGGCCTGATACAGAGTGCCGGATAGCGACGCAAAGCGTCTTATCCGGCCTGATTACGCTGTCTTTTCAGATAATCATCCACTTAATCCTCTGCGTTCCAACTGCTAGCATGGCTATTTCCCTGTGAACCATCGCTATGCCTACCGTTATCACCCACGCCGCCGTTCCCCTGTGTTTTGGCGCAGGCTTAGGCCTGAAAGTTATCCCTCCTCGCCTGCTGTTTGCCGGTGTTGTGCTGGCGATGCTCCCCGATGCCGACGTGCTGGCCTTTAAATTTGGCATCGCCTACGGCAACGTATTTGGACATCGCGGATTTACCCACTCTTTACTTTTCGCATTCCTCCTCCCCCTGTTGTGCGTACTCGCGGGACGACGATGGTTTCGAGCTGGGCAGGTGCGCTGCTGGCTATTTTTAACCGTTTCATTGTTGTCGCACAGCCTGCTGGATTCGATAACCACGGGTGGGAAAGGCGTCGGCTGGCTGTGGCCGTGGTCAGATGAACGTTTCTTTGCCCCATGGCAGGTGATTAAAGTCGCGCCGTTTGCGCTTTCAAGCTACATCACGCCGTATGGGCATCAGGTGATTATTTCGGAGCTGCTATGGGTGTGGCTACCGGGAGGCGTGTTAATGGGGATATTGGGCTGGCACAGATGGCGTATAGGGGACGAAAAGCGGGCTCGCTAATGTCGAACGGCGCTACGCTTACCCGACCTGTAGATTTCATCTCAGGTAGGCCGGATAAGACGCCCTGCGTCTTATCCGGCAATACGGCAATTACTTACGTCGCCAGGTGGTGCCCTGCGGGCCATCTTCCAGAATAATACCCATTTCTGTGAGACGATCGCGCGCCGCGTCCGCCGCCGCCCAGTCTTTCGCTTTACGGGCATCCAGACGCTGTTGAATCAAGGCTTCAATTTCCGCAACTTCACCATCATCCGCCTGCGCGCCGCTTTGCAGGAAAACATCCGGCTCCTGCTCCAGCAGTCCCAGCACGCCGGAAATCTTCCGCAGATGAGACGCCATCGCATTCGCGGCGGTCATATCTTCGCCCTTCAGACGGTTGACTTCACGCGCCATATCAAACAGGACGGAGTAGGCTTCCGGCGTGTTGAAATCGTCATTCATCGCCTCCACGAAACGCGCTTCAAACGCTTCGCCGCCCGCCGGGGCCGCTGATTTATCCGTTCCACGCAATGCAGTGTATAACCGCTCCAGCGAGGCGCGCGCCTGCTTGAGGTTCTCTTCGCTGTAGTTCAGTTGGCTACGGTAATGCCCGGACATCAGGAAGTAGCGCACGGTTTCCGCATCGTAGTATTTCAGCACGTCGCGCACGGTAAAGAAGTTGCCCAGCGATTTGGACATCTTCTCGCGATCCACCATCACCATACCGGAGTGCATCCAGTAGTTGACGTATTCGCCGTCATGCGCGCAGGTAGACTGGGCAATCTCGTTTTCATGGTGCGGGAACATCAGATCGGAACCGCCGCCGTGAATATCAAAATGGTTGCCCAACTGCTTGCAGTTCATCGCCGAACATTCAATGTGCCAGCCCGGACGCCCTTCGCCCCACGGCGACGGCCAGCTCGGCTCGCCCTCTTTCGACATTTTCCACAGCACGAAGTCCATCGGGTTACGCTTCACGTCAACGACATCCACGCGCGCGCCCGCCTGAAGCTGCTCAAGATCCTGACGGGAAAGCTGCCCATAAGTCGGATCGGTCGGTACATCAAACATCACATCGCCGTTATCCGCCACATAGGCGTGCCCTTTCTCGATTAAGGTGCGGGTGAGCTCGATAATTTCCTGAATATGGTGCGTCGCACGCGGCTCGCTGTCCGGACGCAGAATATTCAGCGCGTCGAAGTCCTGATGCATTTCCGCAATCATTCTGTCGACCAGCGCGACAAAACTTTCGCCATTTTCATTGGCGCGTTTAATAATTTTATCGTCGATATCGGTAATGTTACGCACATACTTCAGCTTATAACCGAGAAAACGCAAATAGCGCGCGACAACGTCAAAAGCGACAAACGTGCGTCCGTGGCCAATGTGGCAGAGATCGTAAACGGTGATGCCACACACGTACATGCCGACTTCCCCGGCATGAATGGGTTTGAATTCCTCTTTTTGGCGCGTCAGTGTATTAAAAATTTTTAACATCGAAGATTCCGTATAGACGTGTGTGGGTAATAATCTCCGTATGATACATATTATTCGTAATCGAAGCAGCACACTTTGCAAGGTGATCGCAGCTTACGGTTATGCTATAATAAGCCCCTATATGTGCCCCATTGCGGGCTAAAGCACCACTCTCTTGGAACAGGATGCAAAAATGGTTACTTTCCACACTAATCACGGCAATATCGTAATCAAAACCTTTGATGATAAAGCGCCTGAAACAGTTAAAAACTTCCTGGACTACTGCCGCGAAGGTTTTTACAACAACACCATTTTCCACCGTGTGATTAACGGTTTTATGATTCAGGGCGGCGGCTTTGAGCCGGGCATGAAACAGAAAGCCACCAAAGAGGCGATCAAAAACGAAGCCAACAATGGTCTGAAAAATACCCGTGGTACGCTGGCGATGGCGCGTACTCAGGCGCCACACTCGGCTACCGCGCAATTCTTCATCAACGTGGCAGACAACGACTTCCTGAACTTCTCCGGCGAAAGTCTGCAGGGCTGGGGCTACTGCGTCTTTGCGGAAGTCGTAGAAGGTATGGACGTGGTAGATAAAATCAAAGGCGTCGCCACTGGCCGTAGCGGTATGCACCAGGACGTACCAAAAGAAGACGTCATCATTGAAAACGTGACCGTCAGCGAGTAATCGTGGCGACACTGTTTATTGCAGACTTGCATCTGCAAACGGAAGAACCGGCGATCGTCGCCGGTTTTCTGCGTTTTTTAGCCGTAGAAGCCCGCCAGGCCGACGCGCTGTATATTCTTGGCGATCTCTTCGAGGCCTGGATTGGCGACGACGACCCCAACCCGCTACATCGTGAAATGGCCGTTGCCATTAAATCGCTGGTTGATTCCGGCGTCCCTTGCTTCTTTATTCATGGTAATCGCGACTTCCTGATTGGCAAACGCTTTGCCCGCGAAAGCGGCATGACGCTACTACCGCAGGAAAAAGTGCTCGACCTGTATGGCCGCAATGTGTTGATTATGCACGGCGATACGCTCTGTACCGATGATGCCGGATATCAGGCGTTTCGCGCCAAAGTCCATAATCCGTGGGTTCAACGGCTGTTCCTTACCCTGCCGCTGTTTATCCGCCGCCGTATCGCCGCCAGAATGCGCGCCGGCAGTAAAGCCGCCAACAGCAGCAAATCGCTGGATATTATGGACGTCAATGCGCAGACCGTCGTCGCCGAAATGGAAAAACACCGCGTACAGTGGCTGATTCACGGTCACACCCACCGCCCGGCGGTGCATGAACTTTCCGCCAACGACCAGCCCGCGTTCCGCGTGGTGTTAGGCGCATGGCATCATGAAGGTTCAATGGTAAAAGTCACGCCGGATAACGTGGAGTTAATCGCCTTCCCCCTGTAAATGTTCGTCGAATCGTCCGTTACGGCGCACACGCAACCGTTTTCCTTGCCTGATTATCATGCTATTCTCTGACACCTCAAAAGCAGCGTGTCCCGCACCACAGGAGTTTTAAGACGCATGTCTTCCCGCAATAATCCGGCGCGTGTCGCCATCGTGATGGGGTCCAAAAGCGACTGGGCTACCATGCAATTCGCCGCCGAAATTTTTGAAATTCTGGATGTCCCGCACCATGTAGAAGTGGTTTCCGCCCATCGCACCCCCGATAAGCTGTTCAGCTTCGCCGAAACGGCGGAAGAGAACGGATATCAAGTGATTATTGCCGGCGCGGGCGGCGCGGCGCACCTGCCGGGAATGATTGCGGCAAAAACGCTGGTCCCGGTACTCGGCGTGCCGGTACAAAGCGCTGCGCTAAGCGGCGTGGATAGCCTCTACTCCATCGTGCAGATGCCGCGCGGCATTCCGGTGGGTACGCTGGCGATCGGTAAAGCCGGTGCCGCTAACGCCGCCCTGCTCGCCGCGCAGATTCTGGCGCAACACGACGCGGAACTGCATCAGCGCATCGCTGACTGGCGCAAAGCGCAAACCGATGAAGTTCTGGAAAATCCCGATCCGCGGGGGACGCTATGAAGCAAGTTTGCGTTCTCGGCAACGGGCAACTGGGCCGAATGCTGCGCCAGGCGGGCGAACCGCTGGGTATCGCCGTCTGGCCGGTTGGTCTGGATGCAGCGCCTACCGCCGTGCCGGTACAGCAGAGCGTCATTACCGCAGAGATTGAGCGCTGGCCGGAAACCGCGCTTACCCGCGAGCTGGCGCGCCACCCGGCATTCGTCAATCGCGATGTATTTCCGATCATCGCCGACCGTCTGACACAAAAACAGCTTTTCGATAAACTGGGACTCGCGACCGCGCCGTGGCAGCTGCTGACCAGCGCCGACGAGTGGTCCGGCATCTTTGACCGTCTGGGTGAACTGGCGATTATTAAGCGTCGCGTTGGCGGCTACGACGGTCGCGGGCAGTGGCGTCTACGCGCGGACGAAACCGGGCAACTGCCGGATGACTGCTATGGCGAATGTATTGTTGAGCGCGGTATCCATTTTTCCGGCGAAGTGTCGTTAGTCGGCGCGCGCGCTCATGACGGCAGTACCGTGTTTTACCCGCTAACGCACAATTTGCATCAGGACGGCATCTTGCGGACCAGCGTCGCGTTCCCACAGGCGAACGCCGAACAGCAGGAGCAGGCGGAATCGATGCTGTCAGCAATTATGCAGGCGTTGAACTACGTCGGCGTAATGGCGATGGAATGTTTTATCACGCCGGAAGGCCTGTTAATCAATGAACTGGCGCCGCGCGTGCATAACAGCGGACACTGGACACAAAATGGCGCCAGCATCAGTCAGTTTGAATTGCATTTGCGCGCGATTACCGGCCTGCCGTTGCCCGCGCCGGTGATTAACACCCCGTCGGTGATGATCAATCTGATCGGCAGCGAGCTGAATTACGACTGGCTGAAGCTGCCGCTGGTACATCTGCACTGGTATGATAAAGCGGTACGTCCGGGGCGAAAAGTCGGCCATCTGAATCTGACCGACAGCGATACGTCACGTCTTAGCGCCACCCTGGAAGCGCTCTCTCCGCTCCTGCCGGGCGAATACGCCAGCGGCATTATCTGGGCGCAAAGTAAGCTTAAATAAACAGCGTGGGCGGCGCATTCTCTGTCGCCGCCCGTCGCGATCACAGACAGATGCAGGTTCCCGCCCTGCCCGCCAGGGTATCGTCAATACGCGATAATGCGCCAATCCATGCCGGCTTTCCGCACCGCTTCACATACCCGCTTACCGCGGTCACCTTCGGCCCCATCGCGCCATCGGCTTTGGCAAACGGTGCCAGCTCATCGGGTGAAGCCTGACGAATAGCGCGCTGCTGCGGCGTCCCCCAATGTTCATACACCGCATCCGCATCCGTCAAAATGATCAGACCATCGGCCGCTATCTGCTCCGCCAGCAATGCCGCCGCCAGGTCTTTATCTATCACCGCCTCGACCCCTTCGCCCTCGCCGGCAACAGGTACCCCGCCACCGCCGCTGCAAATCACCACATGGCCCTCTTTTAGCAATAACTCAATAGCGGCGCTTTCGATAATCTGACGCGGCGCCGGGGAAGCAACGACACGGCGCAGATATTTTCCATCACGTTTCATATGCCAGCCATAAGTCGCTTCCAGCGACATTTGCTCTTCTGGCGAATAAACGGGACCGATAAACTTTTCCGGTTCAAGAAAAGCAGGATCGTCCGCCGATACCTTTATCCGCGTTAATACCGCAGTCACCGGCGGCATATCGGGTTCAAGCGCCAGACGCTGCGCCAGCATATAGCCGATCATGCCCTGACTCTCCGCTACCAGCACATCCAGCGGATAAGGCTCAACGGCTTTCCAGGCAAGGTTCTGTAAAGCCAACAGGCCGACCTGGGGGCCGTTGCCATGTACTATCGCCAGCCGATACGAGCGGGCAAGTCGCGCCAGCGCAGGCACCGCGTCGGCAATATTGCGATATTGATTCTCTGCCGTTAGCGCTTCTCCGCGCTGCAATAATGCGTTGCCGCCAAGAGCAACTACCAACGTTTTCATTCCCTATCCTTTTACTATTTGTTGTCCAAGCCAGAACCCCAGCAGCGTATCAGCGCCAGAGGTGTGCCCCAGCGCCAGCAGTCCGTCAATCGCCGTTTCTGTGCGAGCATCTCGTCGCAGCGCATGAATAAAGTGGAGTAAAGGCGACGCGAAATAACCCATAGCCGCATAGCGTAAATAACTGACGCTCACGAGCGTCGTCGCCCGATCAAGGCTGCCGGATTGGGCAAAAAAATTACGCCCGGCGCGTTCATCTATGGCGCCAAAATACCAGGCCGCCAGCAACATTCCCGTCAGCGTGTCGTCATGACTGGGCGTTAAGCCCGGCCCTTTACCCAGCCATAGCCGCCAGTCAGTCGCAGCACCTGCAAGCGCCGACTGAAAGCAGTGACAAAACTGGCGAAGTTCCGGACATAGAGGCTGAGCTGCGGCGACGGTTAACGGCCCAAACAGTCCCGTCTCCTCACTACGCTGCATGTACGTCGCGTTAAGACGCGGCGACGCAAGATAGCGTGGAACCCGCAGCGAACAGCGCCTCTCCGGCTCGCATAAAAGAAACTCGCCAATCTGAATACCGGCAGCGGTTGACTGCGGTTTTTCGCCATCGGTGAGCACATCGCGCAATGCGTCAAAATCGCCGCCGCGCAGTATCCACCCTCCCGGACTGAAGCCGCTCCCCCGACGGTGAAGCGTTAATAACTCACCGCTTTTCGCCACAAAATTAATAGAGCGACGCCATACCCCTGACATCTGCCAGGATTGCCGATAATCCGCCGATTGTCGGCTTGCCATAAGAGGATGGATACATTTCATGAGACGCTCTCTTAACTTACGCCCATGCTTTCCGCCAGCGCTTCCAGCGCCTGCTCGAAACAGGCCAGCGGCGCACGGACGGTTCCCGCGCCAATCTGTCCAATCCCCGCTTCTTTATGCGCGATACCCGTGTTAATCAGCGGCGTAATTCCGGTCTCGACCACGCGGCGGATATCCAGCCCCAGACAGGCCCCCTGAAAATCCCAGCCGGGGATTTGTAGCTGCATGTTGCGTTCGAGATAAATTTCAGCCATCTCTTCAGAAACAGATTTCGCCGCTTCCATTCCCCCGGCACCAACAAAACGCGTTACGCCAGGCGCGGCAATCATCGCAGCGCCGCCAATACCAAACGTTTCAGTAATGGCGCTGTCGCCCATGTCCGGGTTGGCCTGATCCTGCGAAAAACCGGTAAAAAATAGCCCCTGCGGCGTATTAACAGGCGCGGTGAACCAACGGTCGCCCAGACCGCTAACCCGAATGCCAAACATATCGCCATTACGGGTCATCGCCGTCACAATACTGCCGGCGCGAATCTGCGCGCCCGCGTCCATGGCGGCTTTACAGTAGGCCATCGCCAGATTAAGGAAGAATTGATCGGTGACGCTCAGAAAATCCATCACTTCCGCTATCTGCTGCTTATCGTGTTCCAGACGGGCTATATGCGGCGCCAACGTGCGCATCAGCAATGAGGAAGAGGCGATATTGCGCTGGTGGAATTCATCTCCCATCGTAATGCCCTGCGCCATCATCGCGGTCAGGTCGAGCCCCCGCTCCAGGCGTCCCAGCGCCGCGCTTAATACCGGCATCAGCACATCGCGCATCCAGCGCAAACGTTGCTGAACATCCTCGCCATAGGCGCCGAAACGCATCACTTTGCCGATCCCTTCGTTGAGATTGCAGTACGCGCGATTGCCGTCGGTGATATTTTCCACGACCAGCATCGGCATACTGGCTGAGGTAATACCGCCCATCGGCCCCACGGCGTTAACGTGATGGCAGGGAATAAAGTTGACCTTTCCCTGCTCTAACAGCGCGAGCGCGCTCATTTCATCTTTGGCCCATCCTTCAAACAGGCATGCGCCGATACAGGCGCCTTTCATCGGGCCGGTCATCTCTTGCCAGCGCATCGGCGGCCCGGCATGAAGAAGCGTTTTCCCCTGATTGAGCACGCTAATTAATGAAGAAGCTGGCTTCACATCCAGCCAGTGCGGACGTGCGCGACGAATTTGTTCGATGACTGCAGCGTTGGCTTGCGCCACTGATGTAAACATGGGAACCCCTTATTGCAAACGTTCTAACAGACGAGCCAGTTTTTTATTACCGCCAGCGACAGGCGCCCACTGGTAGTGCACCACGGGCATACCGGCAGCCTGTAAATCCAGCGCGAAGCTACGTAACCCGGCATTAATCACCGCTACTGCTTCCAGTAACCGGGGAGCTGATGGATGAGTAGAAGAGAGAGTGGGTCGAATCAGTTCCGCGGCCAACAGAGTGGCTTCGGGAAGAGAATCCACTACCGTGATGCCGGCATCTTCGAGCGCGGCGATTTGTTGCGAGCGGCACTGAGGATCGCGTTCTGTTCCGGTGACGGTTGCGATGGCGAACAGCGGCTGGTCGCTGGCGCGTGCGGCGCATGCCTTCTGCCAGGCCTGAATCAGCGATGCGGCGGGATCGGCGGTCGCGCCAAAACCAATAACGACGTCCACTAATAACACGCGTACCTGCGGTTGTGCGCCAAGCCCGGCGATAAGCTGATTACGTAACGCCGGGTCAATCATCGGATGTGGTCGCCCAACGGTATAAAAGTCATCGCCCAGATCGATAATCTGGTGGCCGTCAGCGTCAAGCATCATGCCATGGTGATGTTCCGTATCCGTCGCGACGCCCAGATAGCCAGCCAGCAGTCCCGCCGCTTCCGCCGCCAGCGTTCCGCCGGTATAGAGACCACGAATCACGCCGCCTGTTGAAACCATTTCTTTACGCTGCGACGTCACGCGAGACAATAAACATGCCAGCCGGGCAGCTTCATCCAGCGTCGAGGCAAACCAGACGTTTTCCTCACGCGCAACGGGAGAGGAAAACCCCAAGAACAGCGCTACAACGGGTTTGCCGGTGGCTTTCATCGCCGCGATAATATGCTGACGAACCGCATCGGCAGGCGGTTTGGAGACAAAGGCCAGCACCTGGCTCTTTTCATCCGCGCTGAGTATCTCCAGTGCCGTTAGCGCGCTGATCCCGCCGACCTCGGCGCTCAAATCGCGTCCGCCAAGCCCGATGGCATGGATAATCCCTTCCCCCGCCAGCACAATCTGTGAACAGAGCTCCTGAATACCGGTGCCGGAAGCGCCAATCACCCCGATGTTGCCCTCTGGCATGACGTTAGCGAAAGCCAGCGGCGTATTGGCGATCATAGCGGTGCCGCAATCCGGCCCCATGACCAGCAGTCCTTTATCACGCGCCCGGCGTTTTAGTCTGATTTCATCGTCCAGCGTGACATTATCGGAGAAGATCATCACGTTCAACGAACGATCCAGCGCCTGACCTGGATTAACGACTGGCTGCCGCTGCTTCCCTGCGCCAACTGCTGCAATGCTTCTTCGAGCTGTTGCACAATCACCTGCGTAATGCCGTCATCTACCGCTTCGGTACGAATCGCCACGCAAATGTCATTAGGCGTAGCGCCATGAAAATCGTCATGCCAGAAACCGGTAGTTTCCAGCAGCGACTTATTCGCAGGCGTTCCCATCATTACCGATACATCATCAACATTTTCGGACTCACTCAGCTTTCGAGAAATAATCATTAAGCTGACAGAGTCCTGAAAACACCCTTTTTTAATAAAGGCGTGGATCATAACAACTCCTTAATAATTGCACCCATTGCAATTGCACGAGCAGTGTTAATGTGCGCTTCACGGTATATATCCGGGAGGGTAAATAGAGTGATTAACGTCACATCAAATTTATTAACAAAAGAATTCAAACAACGGCTAAAGGATTAGTTATGATTTTCTAAAAAAGCTTTTTATTTAAGCAAAAAGATAAAACCCGCCTGATTATCAAATAAATTCTAATTATATTTTTTTGCCTGTCTGGATCACATAATCATTTTATTTTCCCGGTATGTTAATCGCAGTCATGCTTCACACCGTCGTTAAAAAGGAAGACAGATGAAAATCAGTCGGGAAACACTCCATCAGCTTATCGAAAATAAGCTTTATAAAGCCGGACTAAAACGTG
Source organism: Salmonella sp. 32100201201700099SM (assembly GCF_017572645.1). Taxonomy (NCBI): domain Bacteria; kingdom Pseudomonadati; phylum Pseudomonadota; class Gammaproteobacteria; order Enterobacterales; family Enterobacteriaceae; genus Salmonella; species Salmonella sp. 32100201201700099SM. The sequence goes on from NZ_JAGERQ010000008.1 coordinate 24,980, forward strand.
AGCACGCCGCCATCGTCGCCGACGTACTGGTTTATGCAGATGCCAGAGGTATTCACTCACATGGCGCCGTACGCGTTGAATATTATGCCGAACGAATTTCAAAAGGCGGCACCAACCGGGAGCCGACGTTCCGCATTGAGAATACCGGTCCCTGTACGGCGATACTGCATGCCGATAATGCTGCCGGACAGGTCGCAGCCAAAATGGGAATGGAGCATGCTATTGAAATAGCCAAAAAAAATGGCGTCGCGGTTGTCGGCATTAGCAGAATGGGCCATAGCGGCGCCATCTCTTATTTCGTCCGCCAGGCTGCTCGCGAAGGCCTGATTGGTCTGTCTATCTGTCAGTCCGATCCTATGGTCGTGCCGTTTGGCGGGGCGGATATTTACTATGGCACTAATCCGCTGGCCTTTGCCGCGCCGGGCGAAGGCGATGACATCATTACCTTCGATATGGCCACCACCGTGCAGGCCTGGGGAAAAGTCCTCGATGCACGGTCTCGCAATGAGTCCATTCCGGAGAGTTGGGCCGTCGATAAAAACGGCGCGCCGACACATGATCCTTTTGCCGTCAATGCGTTATTACCCGCCGCAGGCCCGAAAGGTTACGGCCTGATGATGATGATCGATATTCTGTCCGGTATTCTGCTGGGGCTGCCGTTTGGCCGCCAGGTCAGTTCGATGTATGAAGATTTACACGCCGGACGCAATTTAGGACAACTTCATCTGGTCATTAATCCGGCGTTCTTTTCTTCCTGTGAATTATTCCGCAAACATATTAGTCAGACTATGCAGGAACTCAATTCCGTGAAGCCCGCTCCCGGTTTTAAACAGGTTTATTATCCTGGACAGGATCAGGATATTAAACAGAAAAATGCCGATATGAATGGTATCGATATTGTTGATGATATTTATCAATATCTGATTTCCGATGCCCTCTATCTCAAGTCATACGAAACAAAAAATCCCTTTGCCCAATAATTATTGAAACAGGAATTTTCTATGATAAAGCATTTTCGCCACGCGATAGAAGAAACATTGCCCTGGCTCTCTTCCATTGGAGCCGATCCTACGGGCGGAATGACGCGTTTACTTTATTCGCCTGAGTGGCTGGAAACACAGCAGCAATTTAAAAAGCGAATGGCAGAAAGCGGTCTGGAAACACGCTTTGATGACGTCGGAAATTTATATGGCCGCCTTTGCGGCACACAATTTCCGGAGCAGGTGATTTTAAGCGGTTCGCATATTGATACGGTCGTCAACGGCGGCAATCTGGACGGGCAATTCGGCGCGCTTGCCGCCTGGCTGGCGATCGACTGGCTAAAAGCGACCTACGGCGCGCCGCTGCGCACCGTCGAGGTAGTATCAATGGCTGAGGAAGAAGGCAGCCGTTTCCCTTACGTTTTTTGGGGCAGCAAGAACATTTTTGGCCTGGCGAATCCTGAAGAGGTACGCCATATCCAGGACGCCAAAGGCACAGGCTTTGTCGACGCTATGCAGGCGTGCGGATTTACCCTTCCCGCCGCGCCGCTCGCTGCGCGAACCGATATCCGCGCCTTTGTTGAATTGCATATTGAGCAAGGCTGCGTTCTGGAGAGCAACGGACAGTCGATTGGCGTCGTCAACGCCATCGTCGGGCAACGTCGCTACACGGTGACGCTCAACGGCGAGTCCAACCATGCAGGCACAACGCCAATGGGCTATCGTCGCGATACGGTGCATGCCTTCAGTCGTATTTGCAGTCAGTCCATTGAAAAAGCCAAACAGCATGGCGATCCCCTGGTATTAACGTTCGGCAAAGTTGAGCCGCAGCCGAATACGGTCAATGTTGTCCCTGGAAAAACCACATTTACAATCGGTTGCCGGCATACGGACGCCGCGGTACTTCGCGAATTTACCGAACAGTTGGAAAACGATATGTGCGCCATCTGCGATGAAATGGATATCAGCATCGATATCGATTTGTGGATGGACGAAGCGCCGGTGCCGATGAACGCCGAACTGGTCGCGGCCCTCACCAGGCTGTGTGAAACCGAACAACTGAACTATCGCATAATGCATAGCGGCGCAGGTCATGACGCGCAAATTTTCGCGCCGCGCGTCCCTACCTGTATGATTTTCGTCCCCAGCATTAATGGTATCAGCCATAACCCGGCGGAACGTACCAACATTAATGACCTTGCTGAAGGGGTCAAAACTCTGGCATTAATGCTGCATCAACTTGCCTGGCAAAAATAAGGAGCCATCAATGGGATATCTGAATAACGTCACGGGTTACCGCGATGATTTACTGGCGAACCGCGCCATTGTGAAACACGGTAACTATGCGCTCTTAACGCCGGACGGTCTGGTGAAAAATATTATTCCCGGCTTTGAAAACTGTGACGTCACCATCCTTTCGACGCCGAAGCTGGGTGCTTCTTTCGTCGATTATCTGGTCACCTTACATCAGAATGGCGGCAACCAGCAGGGCTTTGGCGGCGAGGGGATTGAAACTTTTCTCTATGTCATTGCGGGAAATATTGAAGCTAAAGCAGAAGGAAAAACATTCTCTTTAACCCAGGGCGGATACCTCTATTGTCCACCGGGCGAGATGATGGCCTTTAGCAACGCTCAAACGGAAGACAGCCAGCTATTTTTATATAAACGCCGCTATACTCCTGTCGAGGGGCATGCCCCGTGGTTGGTTTCCGGCAATGCCAGCCAGCTGGAGCGTATTCATTATGAAGGCATGGAAGATGTTATTCTGCTGGATTTCCTGCCTAAAGAGCTGGGCTTCGATATGAATATGCATATTCTGTCGTTCGAACCGGGCGCCAGCCACGGCTATATTGAAACCCACGTCCAGGAACATGGCGCTTATATCCTTTCCGGCCAGGGAGTTTATAACCTCGACAACAACTGGGTGCCGGTGAAAAAAGGCGACTACATCTTCATGGGTGCTTATTCCCTGCAGGCCGGATACGGTGTAGGTCGTGGCGAAGCATTCAGCTACATCTACTCCAAAGACTGTAACCGCGACGTTATGATTTAACGGCGGGCAGCCCTCCTGATTATTTTTTATTTAGCTATGTTGGATTTTGCCACGGTGAGAACCGTGGCTTTTTTTATACTTAACGAGTCCCGATGTCCTGGCCAAGTTTGATGACGCGGGCAATATTACAGGCGCTGTGGTAGAGATTTTGTTCACCGTTCGCCAGAACTTCCGGCAAAGGCGCCAGCCGCGGCAAAATACTGAATACCGCATCAATACCGTGGCGATGGACCACTTCCACGCCATCGCCCAGTACGCCAGCAATGCCGATAACCGGGACATGATGCCGTTTCGCCACTGACGCGACGCCTATCGGCGCTTTTCCTCCCGCCGTTTGCGAGTCGATTCGCCCTTCTCCGGTAATCACCAGCGAGGCCTCTTTTACCGCCTCCTCCAGCTTCACCGCCTGCATAACAATCTCAATACCGGGCTTCATTTCCGCTTCCAGGAAGACGATAGCGGCAATCCCCATTCCTCCGGCCGCTCCACCGCCCGGTATTTGAGACATGTCGCGTCCGGTCAGGGCATGTAAGACACGGGCATAATTACGCAATCCATTTTCCAGCGTCTCGACCATTTCAGGCGTCGCCCCTTTCTGCGGACCGAATACCGCCGCCGCGCCGCGTGGCCCCACCAACGGGTTATCAACATCACAGGCGACCTCAATACGACACTCTGAAATTCGCGGATCGCGCCCCTGCAGGTCAATGCTCGCCAGGCGCGATAAATTGCCCCCTCCGGCGCCAAGCGGCGTTCCCTGCGCGTCCAGAAAACGCACACCGAGCGCCTGCGCTACTCCCATTCCGCCATCCACCGTGGCGCTGCCGCCGATACCCAGAATAATATGGCGAATCCCCGCGTCCAGGGCGTGACGAATCAATTCGCCGGTGCCGAAACTGGATGCCAGCAGCGGATTACGCGCCTCGGGCGCCACCAGCATCAATCCGCTCGCCGCCGCCATTTCAATAATCGCCGTTTTGCCGTCGCCGGTCAGGCCATAAAATCCGTTTACTTTTTCCCCCATCGGCCCGCTAACGTCCACAGAAACCCGTTTCTCGCCGGTCGCTGCCACCATCGCGTCCACGGTTCCTTCTCCACCATCGGCGATCGGTAAACAAACATAGCGCGCATCAGGAAATACGGTTGAAAATCCCGCTTTAATAGCCTGACAGCATTTATCAGCGCTTAAGCTCTCTTTAAATGAATCTGGCGCAATTACAATCTTCATTATGTCTCCTTGTTTTCTCACGTTATTTAATGCGTTCCCACGGAATAAGATTTTCCATAAGCACTGCCAGTAGGATTCCCACCAGTAATCCGTTACTAAGCAGAGGACGAATCATCAGTGGAAGATCCTGTAAATAGACCGGAGGAAGCCCCATCAAAAAAATGCCGACAAAAAGCGGTAACGCCAGGCGATAAATATTCCGCGCAGTAAACGTAATTTGCTGGCTAAAAACCAAACCGGAATAAAGTAAAGGTAAATAAGAGACCAGCATAACGGCGCTGCTGATCGCCAGTGGAATAGCGCAAAATAAGCGGGTTAACGGCGTTATAATGGCAACCAGCAGACACAGCGCGCTACCGCAGATAAAGGATTTGCGAGAACTGTCGCCGGTTTGCGTTAATAAACCAATGGAAGACACAAAAGGCGAAAAAGGCACGACCGCGAAAGGCACCGTCACTAACGTCATCAGTCCGGAAATCATAAAGCTTCGGCGATAACGAGAACTGCCCGACCCTTGATGCGGATAAAAGATATCGGTACCGCGGATGGCGCCGTAAGTGTTGCTGATGTTGACTAACCCCGTCATCACCGCCGTCACAATAATACCCGGCATCAGCGTGCCGTGGCTGCCCAGCGGAAACCATCGCCAGCTTAATTCACCCGGCGGTAAGTGTGATGAAGGAAAGCATAACCGCCATAGCCCCCACCCGACCACGGTCCCTACCAGTAACGCGTAACGGGAGATACGCTGTTGTAGGAAAATAATCATCGCGAGGATAAAACACATCACCGCGACCGCCAACCCAAAGGGGGCCAATTTGATTCTGGCGCTGGTATCGGCAATGCCAAAAGGCAGCCCCAGCATACCTTTAAAAAATATTGAGGTCAGCTGCGCGCCCAAAAGCAGCATGAAAAAAACCATCACCGCCGGCGTAAACAGGCGAGCCAGACGGTGTCCTAAGCCGCTAATGCCGATAAATATCGTCACCATCGCGGAGATCGCGATCCCGACCGACAGGCTGGAGGCGATATCGTTCAGCGGCGTGCCGCGAGACGCCTCGCCAAGCGTAATCGTAAGAATAGCGCCCCACCACAGCCCTGTCGGCCCTTCCATAATGGCGCGGCGATGGCCGCAAAATGCCTGAACCAGGCAGGCCAACGCGGTGGTCAAAAAAGCGTATTGTGTGAGCATTAACAAGTTATCAGCGGGAAGATGAAAAGCGGACAGCAAGGTAGGGGGAACCACAACCGTGTTACAGAAAATAAAGAAAAACCACTGAAAGCCGGACAACACACTTTCGCGGTTAATAACAGGGAACATATCCACACCTTAAAATAGAGAATGCCCGTCGTGACGACGGGCATTAAATCACACCGGATTACTGCTGATGTTTAAGGATAAACTGACCTTTTGGCGGCACAGGGAAGCCATGCTCGATGTCATAAATAACATCGCCGCGCAAAATCGTTTTGGTAATACGCGCGCCAATAGTACGGCCAACATACGGACTGACTTTATGGCGATATTCCAGATCTTCATTTTTCAGAACATAGCTGCTGTCAGGCTGAATAAAGACCAGGTCAGCATCTTTGCCGGGGGCAATACGTCCTTTATGTTTCAGACCAAAAATATCGGCGGCGTTGGTCGCCATTAATTTGCCAAACATCGGCAACGACATACCGCGTTTTTGCACCGCTTCATCAAACATGACGTCCATGCAGTTTTGCAGTCCGGCAATTCCACCCCATGCTTGCATGATATTGCCTGCTTTCATTTCCGGAGGGCATGGAGAGTGGTCGGATACCAGGCAGTCGATTTCGCCGTTAAACAGTTTTTCCCACATCCCTTTCTGGTTTTCCTGGTCGCGAATTGGCGGAGAACATTTTGCCAGGGTGCCAATCTCTTCGAACTGATCGGTATCGAGGACAAAATAGTGCGGGCACGATTCACAGGTGACATCCTGGCCTTCCTGACGCGCGCGCGTTACTTCCTCTACCCCCTCCGGGCTGCTGATATGACAAACGTGCAGACGGCAACCTGCCGCTTTCGCCAGATACAGCACGCGACGAATGGCTTCCACTTCAGTAAATACCGGACGTGAGGCGACATAATCATGCGCCGTTACGCGACCTTCGCGTTTAGCTTCTTCGCCCAGCTCATCGCAAATCAGAGCATTTTCGCAATGTACCAGTACCGTCTGGTCCATCTCCCCCAGTTTCTGCGCGCCTTTGTAAAACTGCCAGTCATTAACGTCGCGAAAATCATTATCGATGCCACGATCGCCGCAGGTGGCGACAAAGCACTTGAAGCCGACAACGCCCACTTCGTCCAGCTCATGCAGCCGATCCAGGTTATAAGAAACCAAACCGCCCAACTGCGCGGCGTCGATAGTCAATTTACCTTTTGCCGCGTCAAACTTGAGTTCAATCGTCTCACGATCTACCGTCGCCGGCAGCTGATTGAGCGGCATCTCAATCATCGTGGTAATACCGCCTTTCGCCGCCGCGCGGGTACCGGTTTCATAGCCTTCCCAGTGGGTACGGCCCGGTTCAGAAATGTGGGTATGCGCGTCAACCATGCCCGGCGAAACGATCAATCCCGTCGCATCCAGCACATTTTTCGCTTCCCCCAGGTTTTCGCCAATCGCGGCGATTTTTCCGCCCTGGACGGCGATATCGATAACTCTCGCTTCGTTTTCTAAGATGACAGTACCGTTCTTAATAATTAAATCAAAAGACATAACAAACTCCTTGTATGGATACAGATAGTTTTTAAATAGCGCACACTTCATTAAATACGCTTAATGCTTTTTCAATATTTAACCGGCGAGTTTTTTCTCTCCTGTATTTTCAAAACCCGTGCGTTTCTTCAATAGCGCATAAGCAACGAACGCAACTATTACGCCTACAAACCAGGACACGCGGGATAAAGGCTCCATAAATGGTATAAACTTGCCGCCTAATGACAGAATGACTGCGACCAGGGTGACTGAAAATGCAGTCAGGTTAAATCCATTATCATAATATTTGTAATCACCGCTGGCGGTGTACAGCTCATCAAGATTAATTTTTCCACGCATTACCACAAAATAATGAGCTAACATTACGCCGATTACCGGGCCAAGCATACCGCCGATAATATCGAGGAACAGATAAATACTGTCCTGATTCTCCATTAATTTCCATGGACAAATCAGTAGACTGATAATACTGGCAATCATTACGCCATTTTTATAGTTAAGCTTTGTCGGGGCAAGCGCCGCAATTTGATACCCCGCAGGTATAATATTACCGGTGGCGTTGGTTGAAATTGTCGTCATCAGAATCACCAGCACCGCAAAGAATGAAGCAAACAGGCTGTCCCAGCGCTGCACAATATCCAGCACGTTCCAGGTATCCATACCATAATGAATACTGGCTCCGGCAATAATGCACACGCTGGCTACGGCGAATAATATATACGCTACGATAAGCCCCAATGTTTGTCCCAATGCCTGAGCGCGAAATGAATGCGCGTTTTGCGTGAAATCGGACGCGCTTACCGCTGGCGCAGCCCAGACGGCGACTACGGCGTTAATCACCACCAGGAACAGAAAGCCGCTGTGCTCTGCTTTTTGCACGCCTGAAGGCAGATAGTCCAGAATCGGGCCAATGCCGACCAGCGATATTGCCCAAATAGCCATGCCGCCAAAGACAATGTAAATACATGGATTGAGGATAGCGGTAAATTTATTTAATACTTTACCACCGCCAAAACCGATGCCAACGTTAATAATCCAAAAAATTAGAAAAGTAATTAGTCCTGGCAGTGAAAGACCCAGCAGCTTGAAATCTCCGCCTAATGTCAGAAATCCTGGCCAGATCTTCCCAATCAAAATAAGAAATGCCAGCGATCCCGCGTAACACTGTAAGCCGAATCACATAATTGCCGCGATTCCCCCTCGCAATAATCCAGGGAATAGCGCGCCGCGGACGCCGTAAGAACCTCGCAATATCATAGCAAAAGGAACGCCATATTTGCTGCCTGCCGCGCCATTCATTACCATCGCCGCCGCAATAAATAATGCGCTGATAATAATGGCCAACATGATATTAAATGTTGATAGCCCCAGTATAAAAAAACCGCCGACCATAACGTAATTTGGCACGTTATGTACAGATCCCATCCATAAGGTGAAATAGTTAAATGCCTTCCAGTTTCGTTGGGTTTCTGTTTTAGGTAATAAGTCTTCGCTATAACCGCGCTGCTGGTATAGCTCTCTTTGATGTTCCATAAATCCCTCTTTTCACGCATCGGATAACGTTGTTATGGGTTTAGCTATGAGGAACAAATAAATATAAAATAAAGAAACAGTAGATATAATTATTTTTAAGCTGAAGCAATACGTTGCGTTGCTTTCTTTTTATATAAAGTGACGACAGCAAAGATCAGCGTTCCGGTGACCACTAAACATGCTGAAATCACAAAACTGATCTCCTTCGACCCCGTTACATCCGAAATAAATCCGGTCAACGTTGGGGCGACAACCGCCGAGCTCATGCCAAAGAAATTAAAAAGGCTGAAAGCTCTTCCCAGACTTTTTGCCGAAGCCTGTTCAGATACAAAGGAGATCAGGATCGGGTCTACCGCCATTTTCCCCAGCAAGCCGTATAGCGTCAGACTGACCATCAGCATCGTGGTATTCGGGGACAAAACCGTAAACGCCAACATTGCCGCCGCCACAATTTCCAGACCGAGAATAACCTTAACTTTACTGTTACGAAATTTATCTGACAGATGGCTAAAAAATAACGCCCCCGGTACGCCAACTACCGCCACCAGCGCTGATGCCAGTCCGATAGCTCCGCCATCAAATCCTCTTTCAGTCTGTAGATAAGGGGGCAGCCAGGTCACTATCAAATAATAACCGTAGCAGGTACAGAAATAGAGGAAGTAAACGCTACACAATAAGCCAGAGAATAAAGGCGCGCGTTTTTCATCTTCCGTAACGGTTTGGGTTTGCTTTTCCGCTTGCGCAGAGTCGCTTTTGGCTTTACCACGAATGACCAGCGTAAAAACGCACAGCATGATTACTAATATCGCGGCCACGATATACAGTACATTCTGCCAGGCCATGCTCATGTTTTTTACTAATACGCTGGAACCGATTAAGCCAATCCCCATCCCTATAGCCGACCCGCTGTTGATAATCGCATTGGCTAATGCCCGACGGGCCTGCGGCACGTTTGCCGAAGAGAGTGAATAAGCCGAGCTAAAGAAAGAAGCGCATCCTCCGCCTGCCATTAGCGACCCTGTATAGATCATGGCCAGGCCATTGGCTTTCGCGATACAGAGTGTACCAATAATAAAAAGCGTAAATCCGGCCATCAGCATGATTTTTTGACCGAATTTATCGACCAATATTCCGCAAGGGATCTGCATACTGCAGTAAGCAAAAAAGTAAAAACTTGCAATGGCGCCTATTTCTGCATTACTTACATTGTCTAAAGATGCCTGAATTTCTGGATAAATTGGCGTAAGCACGGTGCGATAGATCCAAATCGCTACCCAGCCCAGACTCATTACGACAACAATTTGTTTCCAGTAATCAATCCCGGATTTTTTAGTTTCACTCATGTTCTTCACCTTTACAGAGTGTTCCTTGTGAACAGGTATCGCTGCAGCCGCAGCGATACACATAATTAGGACAATTTATGATTGGCCATTAATTCCAGCGCCTGTACCATTGCCGAATGATCAAGCTGGCTCCCGCCATTTGCCGCACAGGTATTGAATAATTCCTGGCAGGTCGCCGTATTCGGTAAATTCAGCGCCAGCGCTTTTGCGCTTTGCAATGCAAGATTAAGGTCTTTCTGATGAAGCGCGATTTTGAAACCAGGCTCGAACGTCCGGTTGATCATCCGCTCGCCGTGAACTTCCAGAATGCGTGAAGAGGCGAACCCGCCCATTAACGCCTGGCGCACGCGTACCGGATCGGAGCCTGCTTTTGAAGCAAACACTAAGGCTTCAGAAACCGCTTCAATATTCAGCGCAACAATAATTTGGTTAGCCACCTTACAGGTTTGCCCATCCCCATTGCCGCCCACCAGGGTGATATTTTTTCCCAGGATGTCAAAGAGCGGTTTAACGCGGTCAAAGACTTTCTGCTCGCCGCCGACCATAATCGACAGAGTGCCTTCACGCGCCCCGATTTCTCCCCCGGAAACCGGGGCATCCAGGTAATCAGCGCCCATTTCATTAACGCGCTGGGCAAAACGTTTGGTTTCGATAGGAGAAATAGAACTCATATCGACGATGGTTTTTCCCTGAAGCGATGTTTTGGCGCAACCGTGTTCGCCAAATAACACCTCTTCAACCTGCGGCGTATCCGGCACCATTATGAAGATGATGTCTGCAAATTCAGTTACCTGACGTGCAGTCTCAACATTTACCGCCCCCAGCGAGAGCAGTTCGTCCGCGACCGGACCAATAGTCGTAACGTGTAATTGATGACCGGCGCGTGCCAAATTGATAGCCATTGGCGAGCCCATAATTCCCAGGCCAATAAATCCCAGTTTCATATACAACCTCTTTTATTGCTTTCGGTGTTTCCAGATTCAGGCAACACAATCCCCTTCCAACACAGTGGAAAAAAAGCGCTGCCCGAATTATTCTGCGTTTTAACGGTACTGATTAATCCACGATAATCCCGCTTCCGTGGTAGTCAGTGGTTTATATTCACAGCCAACCCAGCCATCATAATCAGACTGTTTAATGACATTAAAAATAAAGTCATAATTGATTTCCCCGGTCCCCGGCTCGCCGCGACGCGGGTTATCAGCAATCTGTAAATGACCTATTTTATCGGCCCATGCCGTCATGGTTTGCGTTAATTCCCCTTCCATGCGTTGCATGTGATAAATATCATACTGAATTTTGATATTATCGCTGCCGATATCCTTAATTAATGCTAACGCCTGTTGAGTGCCGGTGAGATGGAATCCCGGCATATCAAAGTGATTAATAGGTTCGATAAGTAATAAAATGTCTTCTTTCGCCAGCATATTTGCCGCATAGCGCAGGTTTTCGACCAACGTGTCGTGGATCTCCGTTGCGGAGAATCCTGACGGCGTTTTACCCACCAGACAATTTATTTTCTTATTGCCTAACGCACGTGCATAACGGATTGCGGCCGCTACGCCATCGCGAAATTCTTCTTCGCGCCCAGGAATACAGGCAATTCCACGTTCGCCAGCCGCCCAGTCGCCAGCCGGTAAATTATGTAACGTATGTTCCAGATTATTATCCCTGAGCTTACGTTTTAACACTTCGATGTCGTTATCGTAGGGAAACATGAATTCCACGCCGCGAAATCCCGACAACGCCGCTTTATCAAAGCGTTCCAGGAAATCATATTCCGTAAACAGCATAGAAAGATTGGCAGAGAAACGTAACATCGATTACCTCCCTTACTCATATTTCATAAAACAGGTTTCTGTTGGCGCATCTTTCGCACTATCCGCAACCTCTTCAAACTCGGTTACGTTATCCAGTTCGCTGCCCATGGAAATATTGGTTACGCGTTCCAGAATGACTTCCACCACCACCGGAACGCGATATTGCGCCATCAGCGCTTTAGCTTGTTCAAATGCAGGCGCAATATCTTCCGGTTTAAAGACACGAATTGCTTTACAGCCTAATCCTTCCGCCACTTTTACATGGTCAACGCCATAGCCATTCACTTCGCTGGAGTTGATATTTTCAAAGGCGAGCTGCACGCAGTAGTCCATGTCAAATGCGCGTTGCGACTGGCGAATCAGACCAAGATAAGCGTTGTTAACCAGCACATGGATATACGGAATGTTAAACTGTGCGCCGACGGCTAACTCTTCAATCAGGAACTGGAAGTCGAAATCGCCGGAAATCGCCACCACATTGCGTTGTGGATCGGCAGCACAAACCCCTAATGCCGCCGGGATTGTCCAGCCAAGAGGCCCCGCCTGGCCGCAGTTGATCCAGTGTCTGTCTTTAAACACATGCAGCATCTGCGCTGCCGCGATTTGCGACAATCCAATGGTGGTGACATAGCACACATCGCGACCAAAGGCTTTGTTCATCTCTTCATAGACGCGCTGCGGCTTCACTGGCACGTTGTCAAAGTGGGTTTTACGCAGCAAAGTCCGTTTACGCTGCTGGCATTCGTCCACCCAAGTCTTCCGGCATGGCAAACGCCCCGCCTTTTGCATCTCCTGCGCGACATCGATCAGCAACGTTAGAGCCGCTTTGGCGTCCGAAACGATGCCCAGATCCGGACACAACACGCGGCCAATTTGCGTCGGTTCAATATCGATATGGATGATTTTTCGCCCCTGAGTATATTTCTCAACGGACCCCGTATGACGGTTAGCAAAACGGTTACCGATGCCAAAAACCATATCGGATGCCAGCAGAGTGGCGTTGCCGTAGCGATGCGCCGTTTGCAGGCCGACCATCCCCGCCATTAAGGGGTGATCGTCCGGGATACAGCCCCAGCCCATCAGGGTAGGGATCACCGGTACGTTGATCAGTTCGGCAAACTGCTGCAGCAGTGGCGCGGCGTCGGCGTTAATAACCCCGCCGCCCGCGACAATTACCGGACGCTCGGACTGAATCAGCATCTCCAGCGCCTTTTCAATCTGTACGCGGCTGGCGGCTGGCTTATATACCGGCAGCGGCTCATACATATCCGGATCGAATTCGATTTCCGCAACCTGGACATCAAACGGTAAATCAACCAGCACAGGACCTGGGCGGCCTGAGCGCATCAGATGAAAAGCCTGCTGTAATACGCGCGGCACCAGCGCCGCCTCACGAACCGTCACTGCCATCTTGCTGACTGGTTTTGCAATCGCTTCAATATCGACTGCCTGGAAATCTTCCTTGTGCAGACGCGCTCGTGGCGCCTGGCCGGTAATGCATAAAATCGGGATAGAGTCGGCAGAAGCGGAATAGAGCGCGGTGATCATGTCGGTTCCCGCCGGGCCGGAAGTGCCCAGGCAGACCCCAATATTACCTGCCGCCGCACGTGTGTAGTCCTCAGCCATATGCGAAGCGCCTTCCACATGACGCGCCAGTATATGGCGAATGCCTCCATGCTTACGCATTGCAGAATAGAAGGGGTTGATTGCAGCCCCAGGAACGCCGAATGCTGTGGTGATACCTTCTTTTTCCAGCACATACATTGCCGCATCCACGGCTCTCATTTTTGCCATTTTATTGCTACCTCTTTTTATTGGAAAAAGTTTCCAACTTTTAAAAATTTTAAAAAAGTCCCGCTCCAGCGAGCGGGATGCGGCTCAGGCTACAGGGGGTTTTAGCCCAAGCGCCGTACTGATGTCTTTCGCGGTATCCCGTACCAGTTCCCCCTGGCTGATAAAGCGATCTTCCGTCAGCCGGGAAGCCGGTCCCGATATCGAGATAGCGGCGACCACGCTGCCCGCATCGTCATAGATAGCGGAGGCGATACAATTCAGCCCGACAACATGTTCTTCCTGGTCGACGGTGTAGCCCTGTTCACGCGCCTGCTCCAGATTTTTAAGCAGGATAGGTAAATCCACCAGAGTGGTCGGCGTAAACCGCCGCAAACCGGTATTGACGACGATCCCCACCAGCTCTTCTTCGGTGAGCGGGTAAAGCAGCGCTTTTCCGGCGCCGGAAGCATGTAACGGCAGACGACTCCCTAAGGGCGCGCACATTCTGACCATCGATTTGCACTCCTTTTGACCGATTAACACCGCTTCATTACCGTTGCGAATCGCTACGTTGACCGTCTCGCCAGAAAGCAGCATAAGTCGGTGCATAAAGGGCCCGGCCACCGAGAGAACATCGCGATTATGAATATACGCAGAGCCCACATTAAATACGCCTAAACCAATATGCCACCAGCCAAGCTGGCTATCCTGGTACACAAAATCAGCCGCTTGCAGTACCTTTAACAGGCGAAACGTCGTAGAAAGCGGTAAATCCAGGCTGCCGGAAATATCGCTAACTGATGAACTGCCGCCGCTTCTTTCGAGATATTGCAATATCGCTATGCCCCTCTCCAGCGCCTGAGCGCCTTTCTGCGCAGTCGGCTCTGCCTGTCCTGGCCTGCCGCGTCGTCTTACTTCCGTCATATTTACGTTAACTCCGGCCCAAAATATGAGCATAAACAATGAACAATATGTTCATCTTATGCAAGAAGGCCAATAGCGTCACGCAAAACAGAGTTCATGTGTCGGGATACTTTCAACATCACAGTTATCGCTGCCACCGCGATCCACCGTCAGAAAATCGGTAACCGTCTGCCATGCAAACAGCGGGTGATGCCATACATTACGGTGATAATTGACGCCCTGCCGTCCATTGCTAATAAACGCCCGCAGCGTGGAGAGATCGGGTTTATCATCGCCGAGCGCGACAATAACGACAAAAGCCTCGCCGTTCATCGGCACAAACGCCTGCGTACCTAAAGGATGACGTTCCAGTTCATGTACCACAATAGGCATCGCGGCCGGTTGCGCCCTGTTAATACTGATCAGCGTGCGATCCTGCTCCAGAACTTCAACCTTCGCCAGGTCGTGATATCGCTCAACTAACCCGTTGTTTATATGAAAAAAGTCACGTTCCTGCGTCTCAATAACATCGCCATAGGCGCTGAACGTCTTCTGATCTAACGGTAATACCTCAAGTTTCATTCTTTTTCCCTTGTAGCTCGATTCCGTTTAACCGCGGTGTGGACTCTGTCCGGTTTCAATACCATGCAATCTAAAACCTTCGGGATTTAACATCAACATAAAAGTTGGAATATTTTTCCAAAAGTAGATTTAGACCACAAATCAAACATGGCTATTATGTAAAACTACTTAAAAATCATAGGAAAACAATTCTGGTTTTATCAGGATCGTAAGGAGGCGTCTGACGATGTTTGACCCGGAAACACTGCGTACCTTTATCAGCGTTGCCGAAACGGGGAGTTTCTCCAAAGCGGCGGAGCGCCTGTGTAAAACCACGGCAACCATTAGCTACCGCATCAAACTGCTGGAGGAAAATACCGGCGTAGGGCTGTTCTTTCGTACAACGCGAAGCGTCTCGTTGACGGCGGCGGGCTCTCACCTTCTCTCTCAGGCAAAAGACTGGCTTGCGTGGCTGGACAGCATGCCTGACGAGCTACGCCAGGTTAACGACGGCGTAGAGCGTCAGGTCAATATTGTGGTGAATAACCTGCTTTATAGCCCGCAAGCGGTCGCCAGTCTCTTATCGTGGCTTAATGCGCGTTACCCTTTCACTCAGTTTCACTTTTCCCAGCAAATTTATATGGGCGTCTGGGATTCGCTCCTGTATGAAGGTTTTTCGCTGGCGATTGGCGTAACTGGCACCGAGCCGTTGGCTAATACCTTTATGCTCGACCCTTTAGGTTCCGTACAATGGCGTTTTGTAATGTCCGCGGATCATCCTTTAGCTCACGTCAGCGGGCCTCTAACAGAAGCGCAGTTGCGCCGTTTCCCGGCAATTAATATCGAAGACAGCGCGCGTACGCTGACCAAGCGGGTAGCCTGGCGCCTTCCGGGGCAGAAGGAAATTATCGTGCCTGATATGGAAACCAAAATCGCCGCTCATCTGGCAGGCGTCGGTATCGGTTTTGTCCCGCAGCCGCTCTGTCAAACGCTGATCGACAAAAACGAACTGGTAAGCTGTACCATCCCGACGATGCGTCCGCCCTCACCGTTAAGCCTCGCCTGGCATAAATTTGGCGGAGGCAAAGCGGTAGAAGACATTGTGAAATTATTTACCCAACGACAACCCGAAATAGCCGGTTTTTTATCCATTTTCAACACGGTACGCTGTTAAAAATCAAGCCACTTTGCGAATTGGCGCGTAAAATAACGCAAGGGATGATTTGAGGTTACGTTTTACGTTATGCAAGACAGACAAAAAGCACAGGACTATCGCGCGCTCCTCCTTGCCGATACGCCTTTAATTGATGTACGCGCGCCGATTGAGTTTGAACAGGGCGCCATGCCGGGCGCTATCAACCTGCCATTGATGATGGATGACGAGCGAGCCGCCGTCGGCACCTGCTACAAACGTCAGGGCGCGGATGCGGCGTTAGCGCTGGGGCATCGGCTGGTTTGCGGCGACATTCGCCAGCAGCGGCTTGAGGCCTGGAAAGCCGCGTATCAACGTTTCCCCAACGGGTATCTGTGCTGCGCGCGCGGCGGTCAGCGGTCACATATCGTACAACGTTGGCTGAAAGAAACAGGGATTGACTGCCCGCTTATTGAAGGCGGCTATAAAGCGCTGCGCCAGACAGCAATTCAGGCGACCTGGCAACTGGCGCAAAAACCGATACTTTTAATTGGCGGCTGTACGGGCAGCGGCAAAACGCAACTGGTGCGACAACAGCCCAACGGCGTGGATCTGGAAGGTCTCGCGCGTCATCGCGGCTCCTCTTTTGGCCGCACGCTGAACCCCCAGCTCAGCCAGGCCAGTTTTGAAAACAAACTTGCCGTTGAATTGCTGAAAATTAACGCGCATCAGACGCTAAAAAGGTGGGTACTGGAAGATGAAGGGCGAACGATCGGCGCCAACCATCTGCCTGAGTGTTTACGCGAAAGAATGGCGCAGGCCCCCATTGCAGTAGTGGAAGATCCGTTTGCGCTTCGTCTGGAACGACTGCGTGAAGAGTATTTCATCCGTATGCATCACGACTTCACCCACGCCTACGGCGATGAAGCCGGTTGGCAGGCGTATAGTGAATATCTTCATCATGGACTGTTCGCTATTCGCCGCCGTCTGGGGTTGCAACGCTTTGCCGAACTGACGGACACGCTGGATAGGGCGCTGGCAGAGCAATTATCCAGCGGCAGCACCGACGGCCATATGGCATGGCTGGTTCCGCTACTTAACGAATATTACGACCCAATGTATCGCTATCAACTGGAGAAAAAAGCCGCGAATATCGTTTTTCGCGGCACATGGCAAGACGTTGCCAACTGGCTAAAAGAGCAATAGCTTATTTTTATTGCCGGCTGACGCTACATTGAGCCGGCTTAGTGTCTGTCGCGCTTGTCGGCACGTTTTGCCAGCCAGTCGCCCAGCATCTGAACGACCTGAACCAGCACAATCAGCGCCACTACGGTAACAACCATCACTTCGGTTTCGTAACGGTAGTAGCCATAGCGAATCGCCAGGTCGCCTACCCCGCCGCCGCCGACAATCCCGGCCATCGCCGAGTAGCCGATTAAGCTTACCAGCGTAATCGTCAGGCCGCGCAGCAGCCCTGCGCTGGCTTCCGGCAACAGTACGGTACAGATAATACGCATCGGACTAGCGCCGAATGCCAGCGCCGCCTCAATAATCCCTTTATCGACTTCACGGAGCGCGCTATCTACCAGGCGTGCATAAAACGCGATTGCGGCCACCGACAGCGGGACGGAGGCCGCAATCGGGCCTATCGTATTGCCCAGCAAAAGCTGCGTTAGCGGCAGTAACAGCACCAGTAAAATAACAAATGGCACCGAGCGGATAATATTCACCAGAACCGAAGCGACGAGATAAATAAAACGGTTCTGCCAGAACAGATGACGATCGGTGACAAAAATCAGAAAACCGAGCGGTAGACCGCCAAGAATCGCCAGCACCGTTGAAATACTCAACATCTGGAAAGTTTCATTGAACGCCAGCGTTAAATCCGGCAATAAATCATCCACGGATCACCTCCACCTGTGCAGTACGTTGACGGATATGCTCCACGGCGGCGGCCACCGCCGTTGGATTATGCGGCGCGGTTAATTGCACCACCAGAATGCCCAACGCGCGTTCGCCGATATACTCAATCTTGCCATGCAGGATATTGACCGCGACGCCAAACTTGATCGCCACCTCCGACAGTACCGGCTGCTCCGCCGAATCGCCGATAAACAAAATTTTCAGCAACTGCCCGGGCAGGTGTTCCCGTAAGCGTTCCGGCAGGGTCAAATTAAGGGTATGAGACACCAGTTGCTGTGTGAAAGCGTGTTGCGGGTGGGCAAACACATCAAACACCTCGCCCGATTCCACAACCTTACCGCCCGACATCACCGCCACGCGATCGCAAATAGATTTGATCACGTTCATTTCATGGGTGATCAGCACAATAGTAATCCCGAGCTGTGCGTTGATCTGTCTGAGCAGGGCCAGAATCGTGGCGGAAGTTTCCAGATCCAGAGCGGAAGTCGGTTCGTCACACAGCAACACATCCGGATGGTTAGCGATGGCGCGGGCTATCCCCACCCGCTGTTTTTGCCCGCCGCTGAGCTGTACCGGAAAACGGTTCGCTTTATCGGCAAGGCCCACCAGCGTTAAAATTTCCGCCACCCGTGGCGCGATTTTGCTGCGTTCCCAGCCAGCCGCTTTCAGGCTAAACGCCACGTTTTGCGCCACTGTCCGGGTATGCATTAAGTTAAAATGCTGGAAAATCATACCAATACGCTGCCGCGCCTGGCGTAACGCTTTTCCGTCCAGCGCAGAAATTTCCACGCCGTTGACGTTGACGCGCCCCTGACTGGGACGCGTTAAGGCGTTCAGGGTACGCAGCAGAGTGCTTTTTCCTGCGCCGCTGGTACCGACAATGCCAAAAATCTCGCCCGCGGCGATATGCAGACTCACATTATCCACCGCGCGCGTGGGGGTACCGCGACCGGCGGTAAAATCGACGCAGACTTTTTCTATTTCAATCATATTCACCTCAGAAATTGGGGATGGCCACCGCTGCGATCAGGGTGTCGCGGTCATCCATTCCGGTTTCTGGAAGGCGCTATAAATATTCTTTGGATCGTCGATGACTGCGCGATAAGCCGGCGATTTCACCGCCTCGACAATATCTTTGGCAAACGGCTTATCGGCATCTTCACTGCGTACCGCAATGATATTTTTCAGGTTCTCATCCAGGTGTTCCTGCTTAATCGCGCTGGAGAGATCGAGTCCTGCCGCCACCGCAAAGTTCCCGTTAACCAGCGCGCCGGTCACGCCATCCAGCGTGCGCGGTAGCTGTGCGGCTTCCAGCGGTTTGAAAACCAGTCCTTTTGGATTGCTGGCGATATCTCGTTCAGAGGCTTTGGTCGGATCGATATTGTCCTTAATCGTGATAAGCCCCAACGATTGCAGGAAGCGAAGGCCGCGCGCCAGGTTGGTCGGATCGTTGGAGAGGGTAATAATGTCCCCTTTTTTAAGCGCATCCAGACTGTTGATTTTACGTGAATAGAAGCCCATCCCGGCGGTCGGTACCACAATAAGTTTGCTGAGCTTCAGCCCTTTGTCAGCGGTGAATTTGTCAAAATAGAGGGTATGTTGAAAGAGGTTGGCGTCAATGCTGCCGTTAGCTAACGCCATATTGGGCTGGACATAGTCGCTAAACTCGCGCACCACGACCTTATACCCTTTTTCTTTTAATGTCGGCGCAATCGCCTGCTTCACCATGTCGCCATACGGCCCTGGCGCGACGCCAAATACGATCGTTTGCGGGGAACTATCGGCATGGGCAAACTGTAATCCGCAGGCCAGTAATAGCGTGCTGGCCGCAATGCGTAAACTCTGACGCAATCCCATAATTTCTCCATTTTAAATAGTGTGATGCTGTGCCGGATGCCGTTCATGCGGCATCGTCTGTTTTGGCCCAAACGAAAGGCTATTTCTTAACATGACACAGATCACAGCCTGCTGTCCTTGAAATTATTTCATGATGTTTCCTGGTGTGTCGTTAAATGTACGAGGCAGGCGCTCAGGCGTGTGTCAGGCGGGAATGGCGTAAAGGGAAATGCCGGATAAGAGGTCTTAACGCCAACATCCGGCACAGGAAAACGCTTTAGAAATCGTAACGCAGACGCACCAGGTTCATATCGCCCAGATTGTCAGTGCTGGAGGTGAAAACATGTTCATAATCAACGCGGAAACCATAATCCAGTTGGAAGGTGATCCCCACGCCGTTATCGGTACGCAGATAGTCGCGGCCATTCACATATTCAATGCGGTCGCCCATAAAGTACGGTTGAATAGCTTTCACGGCATACTGACCAATCGGGAAAGCGTAACCGACAAAATATTCCAGACCCCACGCATCGCCGGCAAAGTAATCATTCACAGATACTTTTTTGGTCGTCATAAAGTTCTGATACCAACCGCCGCCTGCGGCAATAGTCCAGTTTTCCGGCGTCCAGCTTAACGCGGTACCGACAATATTTTGATCGTAAGTTTTATTGCCGTTGCCGCGCATCTCCGCACGGGTATAGTTCCATGCCGTCCCCCAGGTCAGATCGTCGGTGAGATGGTAATCCGCGCCTAAAGAACCGCCGCCTTTACGTTTGTAATTCAGGCCGTTATTGGCATTATAATCGTCGCTGAACAGATAAGACGCGTAGAGATCGACATTGCCAATGCTTTTCTTATACTTCAATGACTTACGCGTGCGATAAGAACCATCGTAGTCGCCGTTAATCCCGTTGCCCGGCGCCTGACCTATCATGTCGTAATCCCAGATATCGGTTTTTACGCCCACCACATCGTAATAAATGCTGTTCTGTTGACCGAAGGTCAGCGTTCCCCACGTCGCGCTCTTGAAGCCGGTATACAGCATACGGCGAGTGGTATCAGTCGCGCCCTTCGCATAATGGTTATCCCAGTCAAATACCGCAGGGATATTGACGCCCAGCTCGTAATAGCTAATCCAACTGACATCATCAAACAGATAATAATCCGCGGCGAAGCGGAAACGCGTCCCGCCATCAAAACCATTACGTTTATAACCGTTCGCGCCGTCATTACCGGTCATATTCTGGAACTGCGGACGAATACTCCCGCCAACGGTGAAATTGAGTCGGCTGAGTGGATTACCCGCCTGGGGATCTTGTTTTAAAACGGTGATTTCCGCCTGAGTGGCGAAAGGCATGAAAGCCACTGCCGCGCCGATCGATGCCGCCAACGCTGTTATTTTAATTGTCATTATATTTTCCTTGATAGATAGCCAATCCAAATCATTTAGCAGGCAAATAATAACTGTTATAAAACCTTACGTGTTGTGTATTTTTTAATGATTTGTGCTACTAAAAATCAAGGAGTTATCAATTTGTGCGACTAAAAAAGTACGCGCCGTTTTAAAAACCGGCGCGAAATTATTCACATAATGAATCATCCGCTAAACTGGCGGAATAGCGCTTTGCCTTTAAGCAAACGAACGCCAAGCCAGCCGCCGCATACGGAAAGCAGCAGCGCGCCGCAAAACGGCAGTGCGACCCATAAACGCCAGTCCGGCTCCCAGGGGAAATCAAAAACGTTGATTTGTAAGATCGTCAGCGCCGTCTCCGCGCCAATCGCGGCGACCAGCCCGGCAACTAACCCCAGCATGGCGAATTCACACCAGAGTGTGGTACGCAACAGTTTTTTGCCGGCTCCTAACGTGCGCCACACCACCAGCTCCTGATGGCGCTGACGCATCCCGACCTGTACCTGGGCCAGTAATAGCAACATGCCGCAGAGGGTGACTAGCACAACCATCACCTCCAGCGCCCGGCTGACCTGCTCCAGCACCTGCCCCACCTGTTTCAGGATCGCCCCGATATCCAACAGGCTGACGGTAGGAAACTCGCGGTTAAGCTGCGTTAACATGCCGTTGCCATTCTCCCAGCGAAAACTGGTCAACCAGCTTTGTGGTTGCCCGTCCAGCGCCCCGGAAGGAAAAATGAAGAAAAAGTTGGGCCGCAGGCTTTCCCAGTCCACTTGACGCAGGCTGGTAACTTTAGCGCTAAACGCCTGGGTATCGCCCATAAAGGTTACGCTATCGCCGAGTTTGACGTTCAGCCGCTTCGCCAGCCCCTCTTCCATGGAGACTTCGCCCGGTTTTGGCGGCCAGTGACCGGCGACCAGCGGGTTATGCGCCGGGCGCGTATCCTGCCAGGTCAAATTCAGTTCACGGTTGAGCGACTCATCCTGCTGACCTTCCGTCGGATTACCGTTTATCTTCGTTAACCGCGCCCGCACAATCGGATAAAACGTCTGCGGGATCACCTGATGTTCCGCCAAAAAGGCTTTCAGCGGCGCGACCTGCTCTGAAGCAATATTGATAAGGAAATAGTTCGGACTTTCCGGCGGGAGCTGCTGTTGCCAGCGATCGAGGAGATCGCCGCGCAGCACCAGCAAGAGCGCCAGCAGCATAAACGAAAGCGAAAACGCCGAAAGCTGACTCAACGTTGACCACGGCTGACGCAGAAGCCGGCTGACGGCCAGACGCAGCGGTAGCGACGTCAACGTCATGCCGCGCAGCACGTTAAGCAGCATCCACCCCACCAGACCGCACAGCAGCGCCAGTATCACGGCGCCCGCCAGAACCGCCCACAACAGCATGCTTCCGCCCATCAATCCGGCGAGCAGCGCCACCACGACGGCGCAGGCGACAGGCAAATAAATTTTTAACGGCCAGACGCGAGCGACAACGTCGCGGCGCAGCACCCGTAGCGGCTGGGTCGCCAGCAACAATCGATAAGGCCGTAAACCGACCAGCAGAGAGATGACCGTCATCGCGCCCAGCGCCCACAGCCAGGGCCACAGGCTGGCGGGCGGCAAATCGGCGGGCAGTACCGGTTTTAGCAGCATCAGCAATATGTTTTCAAACAGTAACCCAATCGCGCCTCCCGTGACGGCGGAAAGCCCCAGCACCATCAACCACTGTCCGATGATAAGTTTACGTAACTGGGCCCGGCCCGCGCCCAACGTTTTTAAAATCGCCACCAGATCGTAGCGGCTACGGCAGTAATGGCTCATCGCCACCGCGACGGCAGCTACCGCCAGCAGTAGCGTTAATAACGCCGAAAGCAGCAAAAACTGCTGCGAACGTTCGAGCGATTTCCCCAATGCCCCGTCATCCTGCTCCAGTCCGTACCAGCGATGTTCCGGTTTAAGCTGCGGTAACAGCCAGCTTTCATAGCCAGCAAGCTGTTGCGGCGTTCCGCCGAATTTATACCGCCACATCACGCGGCTCCCCGGCTGTATCGCACCGGTTTTTGCCACATCGGCCATATTCATCATCAGGCGCGGCGCCATCTGAAAAGGGTTAAATCCGGAATCCGGCTCCTGCACCACTTCACCGGCAATACGCAAGGTCACGTCGCCGACATCAATGGTATCGCCCGTTTTCAAATTAAGCAGCGCCATCAGACGCGGCGCCAGCAGTACGCTACCCGGCTGCGGTTTCACTCCGTCAGGACGGGTTTGCAATTCGCCGTACATCGGATAAACGCTATCTACCGCCTTCACGCTGGCTAGTTGCGGCGTATCGCCGGCAAACGTCATGGTCGCAAAGGTTAACTGCTCGCCCACGTTAAGGCCGCGTTTACGCGCCTCTTCAAGCCAGGCTTTCGGTACCTCCCGCGAACTTTGCAGCGTCCGATCGCCTGCCATAAACTCGCGGCTTTGCTGACTTAACCCTTTTTCCATCCGGTCGCTGATACTGCCGAGCGCCAGTACGCAGGCCACCGCCAGACTCAACGCCAGCCAGACAATAATCAGCGACGGCGAGCGCCATTCGCGCCAGAACCAGCGGGCTATCATGCCTCCTCCTGTAACTGACCGTTGACCAACCGCAGCCGCCGGTCGCAGCGCGCCGCCAGCGCCGGGTCGTGCGTCACCAGAATCAGCGTGGTGCCGTGCTCGCGGTTAAGCGAAAATAGCAGGTCGGCGATTTTATCTCCGGTCTGACGGTCAAGGTTGCCCGTCGGCTCATCGGCAAACAGCACATCAGGACGCCCGTTAAACGCGCGCGCCAGCGCTACGCGCTGCTGTTCGCCGCCGGAAAGCTGTGCCGGAAGGTGGTCAAGCCGTTTTCCCAGTCCCAGTTGTTCGAGCAGCGCTTTCGCCCCCGCCTTACTCTGACCGCTGTTTTCACCGCGTAGCAGGGCCGGTAGCTCAACGTTTTCCAGCGCGTTAAGCGTAGGAATAAGCATGAAGGATTGAAAAACAAAACCGACATGCTGAGCGCGAAGCTGCGCCCGCGCCTCTTCGTCCATCTGGTGAAGCGGTTTCCCGACCAGACTGAC
The DNA here is from genome assembly GCF_017572645.1 of Salmonella sp. 32100201201700099SM. NCBI lineage: Bacteria > Pseudomonadati > Pseudomonadota > Gammaproteobacteria > Enterobacterales > Enterobacteriaceae > Salmonella > Salmonella sp. 32100201201700099SM. The sequence continues at coordinate 49,302 of NZ_JAGERQ010000008.1, forward strand.
CTCTCCGCTACTGCCGTCATCCAGTCCGGCGAGAATCGCCAGCAGCGTAGATTTTCCCGATCCTGATTCGCCAATCAGCGCAATGGTTTCACCGCGTTTGACAACCAGTTCAACTCCGGTAAGGATGGAAAGCTCATGCTCACCCTGACCGACGGACTTCCTGAGACGATGAACTTCAACACTGTTTTCCGCTGGCATTTGCCCTTCCTGTTTTTGATCCTGTTAACTTTCCGTGCCGCCGCCGCAGACACCTTATTAATTCTGGGCGATAGCCTCAGCGCCGGTTACCGTATGGCCGCCAGCGCGGCATGGCCGTCGCTCCTTAATGATAAATGGCAAAACAAAACGTCGGTCGTTAATGCCAGTATAAGCGGTGATACCTCGCAGCAGGGACTGGCGCGTTTGCCGGCGCTGTTGCAACAGCATCACCCGCGCTGGGTAGTGGTGGAACTTGGCGGCAACGATGGCCTACGCGGTTTTGCGCCTGCGCAAACCGAACAGACGCTACGTAAAATCATTCAGACGGTGAAAGCCGCCGATGCCCAACCGTTACTGATGCAAATTCATCTGCCCGCTAACTACGGTCGCCGTTATAATGAATCCTTTAGCGCCATTTATCCTAAGCTCGCCAAAGAGTTCGATATTCCTCTGTTACCGTTTTTTATGGAAGAGGTATATCTGAAACCACAGTGGATGCAGGATGACGGTATTCATCCCAACCGCGACGCCCAGCCGTTTATTGCCGACTGGATGGCGAAGCAGTTGACCCCTTTTCTCTCCTGAATCATTCGAGTTGCATGAAGGCGGCACGTAAGAGAATTTCCAGGAGCACAGATACCTATGTGACTGGAGTAAACGAACGCACAGGCAACTTGAAGTATGACGGATATAGTTAACCACGACTCTTAAATCAACGGAGATCCTGACAGGTAAAGTTATGCAAAAATCGGTCTTAATAACAGGATGTTCCAGCGGAATCGGTCTGGACAGCGCGCTTGAACTTAAACGCCAGGGCTTTCAAATCCTGGCGGGCTGCCGCAAACCTGATGATGTCGCCCGGATGAACAGTATGGGATTTACCGGCGTGTTGATCGATCTCGACTCCCCTGAAAGCGTGGATCGTGCCGCCGATGAAATGATCGCCCTGACCGATAATCGTCTGTATGGGATCTTTAACAATGCCGGCTACGGCGTGTATGGCCCCCTTTCCACCATCAGCCGTGAGCAGATGGAGCAACAGTTTTCCAGTAATTTTTTCGGCGCGCATCAGCTTACCATGCGCTTACTTCCCGCCATGTTGCCGCATGGCGAAGGGCGCATTGTGATGACCTCATCGGTGATGGGGCTGATTTCCACCCCAGGGCGCGGCGCTTACGCCGCCAGCAAATATGCGCTCGAAGCCTGGTCTGACGCGCTACGTATGGAGCTACGGCATACAGGCATTAAAGTGAGCCTGATAGAACCGGGGCCGATTCGTACCCGTTTTACCGATAACGTTAACCAGACGCAGCGTGATAAACCGGTAGAAAATCCCGGCATCGCCGCACGTTTCACCCGCGATCCTGACGCGGTAGTAGCGAAAGTTCGTCATGCTTTTGCAAGCGATAAACCCAGGCTGCGCTATCCCGTTACGCTAGTCACCTGGGCAGTGATGGCGCTGAAACGCCTATTGCCGGGCCGGATGCTGGATAAAATTTTACAAAGCTGAGTTGAAGCGCGCCCGTCAGCCCCCATGTAAACGTGACACAGACAAAAGAGAGCGACGCCATGTCCGTACAGAACATTGTCAATATTAATGAATCCAACCTGCAGCAGACCTTAGAGCAGTCCATGACCACGCCGGTACTGTTCTATTTCTGGTCTGAACGCAGCCAACACTGTCTGCAATTAACGCCAGTGCTGGAAAGTCTGGCTGCCCAGTACCACGGTCAGTTTATTCTGGCAAAGCTGGACTGCGACGCCGAACAGATGAGCGCCGCTCAGTTTGGTCTGCGCGCCATCCCGACAGTCTATCTGTTCCAGAATGGCCAACCGGTCGATGGTTTCCAGGGGCCGCAGCCGGAAGAGGCGATCCGCGCTCTGCTGGATAAAGTACTGCCGCGTGAAGAAGAGCTAAAAGCGCAACAAGCGATGCAGTTAATGCAGGAGGGCAACTACATTGACGCGCTGCCGTTGCTCAAAGACGCCTGGCAGCTCTCTTCGCAGAACAGTGAGATTGGCCTGTTACTGGCGGAAGCGCAAATTGCGCTGAACCGCTCTGAAGAGGCCGAAGCGGTGTTAAAAACTATACCGCTACAGGATCAGGATACCCGTTATCAGGGGCTGGTCGCGCAGATCGAACTGCTTAAACAGGCGGCGGATACGCCGGAAATTCAGCAACTTCAGCAGCAAGTCGCGGAGAATCCGCAGGATGCGGCTTTGGCAACGCAACTGGCGTTGCAGTTGCACCATGTCGGACGTAATGAAGAAGCGCTGGAATTGCTGTTCAGCCATCTGAGAAAAGATCTTGCCGCCGCCGAGGGACAGACGCGCAAAACCTTCCAGGAGATCCTTGCCGCGCTCGGCACCGGCGACGCGCTGGCGTCGAAATACCGCCGCCAGTTGTACGCGCTACTGTATTAATCCTCTCTTGCCTGATGGCGCGCTTATCTGGCCTACCTGTCGTCCTCAGGCCGGATAAGGCGCTTGCGCCATCATCCGGCAACTATCATGATTTCTTGAGCGGCATCACTACCAACTGATGACGCGAATTATAGAACTTCCGGTAGGTTAAATAGCAGGCAATGATGGTAGACAGGCTGGCTGTCGATAACAGCATAAACGTTACCATAATTTGATATTTAATCGCTTTTACCGGATCGATCCTGGCAAAAATCAGCCCAGACATCATCCCCGGCAGGCTCACCAGCCCAACGGTCTTTGCCGAGTCGATCGTCGGGATAAGCGATGCGCGGATGCTATCGCGGATAAGCCCGGCGGAGGCCATTTTCGGCGTTGCGCCCAAACTTAGTTTTTCCTGGATTTGCTGCTGCTCGCTATGAAAACGCAGCCCCAGTTGGTTGTAGCACAGCTCTACCGCCACCATCGCATTGCCGGCGACCATGCCAGCGATGGGAATCACCTGCATCGGCGCAAATTCAATCGAACCGGTAAGCACCAGTACCGTCAGCGTTAGCCCGGCGCCGACGGTGATGGCGATAAACGAGGAGAGAAATGCCTTATCGATATATTTACTGCGCTTTTGCGCGTTCCAGGCGGCGTTAAAACAGATGAACAGCACCATCAGCAGCGTCAGGGCGGCATGATTAACGCCAAAGATGTATTTCAGTACATAGCCGACAATAATGAGCTGTATCACCGCCCGGCATACGCTCCACAGAATATCTTTTTCCAGCGCCAGCTTTTCCTTGTGACTGATGAGCATCGCGACCACCACCAGCAGCATCGATAACGCCAGCGAGGTATTGGTAATATTATGCTCGTTCATAACGCGCCTCCTGCATCTCTCCGGCAGATGGCGTTAACGTTATCACCTTATCCGCGTGTTGAATTTCATCTTTATCATGCGTTACCCACAAGACAGCGACCTGCTTATCGCAAACATAGCGATGAATAATATCATTCACATTCCGCTTGTTATGTTCATCCAGCGCGCTGGTTATTTCGTCGAGTAACAGTATTTTCGGCAGAAACTGTAGATTACGAATTAGAGCAATACGCTGTTTTTCCCCGCCGGAAAGTGCGGCAATCGGTTTTTGCAGAATCGTCTCCGGCAGTTCAAAACGCGCCAGATCGTCTGCGAAGGCTGTCGGCTGCGGGCGCTGATGGCGAATTTGCCAGGGAAAAATCAGGTTATCGTAAACTGTATCACCAAATAGCGCTGGCGTCTGAGCGCAATAAGAAACCTGCTGGCGATAGGCTTCCGGACTCAGAGTAGTAATATCCTGCCCCTCAAAAAGAATCACGCCGATATCAGAGCTTATTAACGAGGCCACCATTTTCAACAACGTACTTTTTCCGCAGCCAGAAGGACCGGTAATTAACTTAAATTCGCCGCGTTGCAGCGTAAAACTGATGTTATTCACTATTTTTGTCGTCGCAGTCCGGTAACCGACCTGCTTTAACTCAAGCAATATGCTACGTTCTGTCATTTATTGCGCATCCGTTGTTCATATTTTTATAGCGATAGTGTATCCCTGTAATTAATAAGGGGGGAACATGCTTTACTGAATCAGGTATAATTCGCTTAATTCGTCAGCAAAATCGGTTTATGGACAGAATTGGCCGCAAGATCAATATGATGGAGCAAGTGCTGGATATTCCGTCGCAGGAGGTGATCTCAAAAGATAACGCCAACGTCACTATCGATGCGGTCTGTTTTATTCAGGTTATCGATGCGCCGCGCGCCGCTTATGAAGTCAGTAACCTGGAACTGGCGATCATTAACCTGACCATGACCAATATCCGTACGGTGCTCGGTTCGATGGAGCTGGATGAAATGCTCTCCCAGCGCGACAGCATCAACACGCGGCTGCTGCATATTGTCGATGAAGCCACCAATCCGTGGGGAATTAAAGTTACCCGTATCGAAATTCGCGATGTCCGCCCGCCCGCGGAATTGATCTCCTCTATGAACGCCCAGATGAAAGCGGAACGTACCAAACGCGCCTATATCCTTGAGGCCGAAGGGGTACGTCAGGCGGAAATCCTGAAAGCCGAGGGGGAAAAACAGTCGCAGATTCTGAAAGCAGAAGGCGAACGTCAGTCCGCTTTCCTGCAGGCGGAAGCGCGCGAACGTTCCGCCGAAGCGGAAGCCCGCGCTACGCAGATGGTATCTGAAGCCATCGCCGCCGGGGATATTCAGGCGATAAACTACTTCGTGGCGCAGAAATACACCGAAGCGTTACAGCAAATCGGCTCGGCGAATAACAGCAAAGTGGTCATGATGCCGCTGGATGCCAGCAGTCTGATGGGCGCTATCGCCGGGATCAGCGAGCTGGTTAAGGACAGCGCCAGTGAACGGAAAAAAGCATGATAGCGATGATTCTGGTACATCCGCATATCTTCTGGCTTAGCCTCGGCGGCCTGTTGTTGGCTGCGGAAATGCTCGGCGGTAACGGCTATTTGCTGTGGAGCGGCGTGGCGGCAGTGATTACCGGCTTAACCGTCTGGCTCTTACCGCTCGGCTGGGAATGGCAGGGCGTGCTGTTTGCGGCCTTAACGTTACTGGCGGCCTGGCTTTGGTGGCGCTGGCTGGCGCGTCGCGTGCGGGAACAAAAGCCGACCGACAGCCGCCTTAACCAACGCGGACAACAACTGATAGGCCGCCGGTTTATGCTTGATGCCGCGTTAGTGAACGGACGGGGTCATATGCGTGTCGGCGACAGCTCGTGGCCGGTATGCGCTGACGAAGACCTGCGCGCAGGTACGCATGTCGAAGTGATCGCCGTGGAAGGCATCACCTTACGCATTCGTGCCGTTTAATCAACGTGGCTTTTGCGCCTTGTGATGACAGCAGCCGGAAAGATTATCAATAATCGGGCAGTCGGCGCTGTCATCGCCGGGACAACTATCCGCCAGCGCCAGCAGTTGATCGCGCATTGATTGCAGCTCGCTGATATGGCGCTCGATCTCCGCGACCTTTTCCAGCGTCCGCTTTTTCACATCTGCGCTATGGCGTCGCGGATCGTTAAACAGATTGACCAGTTCGCCACACTCTTCCAGATTAAACCCCACCTGCCTCGCCTGTCGCAGCAACGTCAGCTCGTTTAAATGCTTCTGCGTGTAGGTGCGATAACCATTTTCGCTACGTAATGGCGGCGTCACCAGCCCTTTCTCTTCATAAAACCGAATGGCTTTGCTGGTTAAACCGGTTTTTTTCGCCACATCGCTAATATTCATATTTCCCCCTTGACCTTAACCTTGCTGGAAGGTTTAACCTTTATCACAGTGAGTCACTACGATTACTAAGGTCAATGAATTGATGACCAATCATAAAGGAGTTTTTACTATGTCTCAAACTATCGACCTGACCCTGGACGGTTTGTCCTGCGGTCATTGCGTTAAACGCGTGAAAGAAAGCCTTGAACAACGTCCGGATGTTGAGCTGGCGGACGTTACCGTAACCGAAGCGCACGTTACCGGTACCGCCAGTGCGGACGCGTTAATTGAAACCATCAAACAAGCCGAGTATGGCGCGACATTAAGCCACCCAAAGGCTAAACCGCTGACGGAGTCATCAATCCCGTCGGAAGCACTGGCAGCGGTTCCTCATGAGCTTCCGGTAGCGACGGCCGATGAAGAAAGCCAACAGTTGCTGTTAAGCGGCATGAGCTGCGCCAGTTGTGTCACCCGCGTACAACATGCGCTACAAAGCGTACCGGGCGTCACGCAGGCACGGGTAAACCTGGCGGAACGCACTGCGCTGGTGATGGGCAGCGCGTCCGCCGCTGATTTAGTGCAGGCGGTGGAAAAAGCCGGCTACGGCGCAGAAGCGATTGAAGATGACATCAAACGCCGCGAGCGCCAGCAGGAAACCGCCATCGCCACCATGAAACGTTTTCGCTGGCAGGCAATCGTCGCCCTGGCGGTCGGTATACCGGTCATGGTCTGGGGGATGATCGGCGATAACATGATGGTGACCGGCGACAACCGCAGCCTGTGGCTGGCTATTGGCCTGATCACGCTTGCGGTGATGGTCTTTGCGGGCGGTCACTTTTACCGTAACGCGTGGAAAAGCCTGCTGAACGGCACGGCGACGATGGATACGCTGGTGGCGCTCGGCACCGGGGTCGCCTGGCTCTACTCCATGAGCGTCAACCTGTGGCCGCAGTGGTTCCCGATGGAAGCGCGGCACCTCTATTACGAAGCCAGCGCGATGATTATCGGTCTGATTAATCTCGGACACATGCTAGAAGCGCGCGCCCGTCAGCGTTCCTCAAAAGCGCTGGAAAAATTACTCGATCTCACCCCGCCCACCGCACGCGTCGTGACAGAAGACGGCGAAAAAAGCGTCCCGCTGGCGGACGTTCAGCCGGGGATGCTGCTGCGGCTCACTACCGGCGATCGCGTGCCGGTGGATGGCCAAATTACCCAAGGCGAAGCGTGGCTTGATGAAGCCATGCTGACCGGCGAACCCATTCCGCAGCAAAAAGGCGAAGGCGACAGCGTTCATGCCGGCACCGTCGTCCAGGACGGCAGCGTCCTGTTCCGCGCCAGCGCGGTGGGCAGTCATACCACGCTGTCACGCATTATTCGCATGGTACGCCAGGCGCAAAGCAGTAAACCGGAAATTGGCCAACTGGCCGATAAAATCTCCGCGGTATTCGTTCCCGTCGTCGTGGCCATTGCGCTGTTCAGCGCCGCTATCTGGTATTTCTTCGGACCGGCGCCGCAAATTGTTTATACGCTGGTCATCGCCACCACCGTACTGATTATCGCCTGCCCTTGCGCATTAGGCCTGGCGACGCCAATGTCGATTATTTCCGGTGTAGGCCGCGCTGCCGAATTCGGCGTGCTGGTACGCGACGCCGATGCCCTGCAACGCGCCAGTACGTTGGATACCCTCGTTTTTGATAAAACCGGGACGCTGACGGAAGGCAAGCCGCAAGTGGTGGCGGTAAAAACCTTTAACGGCGTTGATGAAGCTCAGGCATTACGTCTGGCAGCCGCGCTCGAACAAGGCTCCAGCCACCCGCTGGCCCATGCGATTCTGGAAAAAGCCGGCGACGATAAACTGCCGCAGGTGAACGGTTTCAGAACTCTGCGCGGACTGGGCGTCAGCGGTGAAGCGGAAGGCCATCAACTGCTTCTGGGGAACCAGGCGTTGCTGAACGAACAGCACGTCGCCACGGATGATATGACGGCGGAAATCACCGCGCAGGCCTCGCAAGGCTCGACTCCGGTCCTGCTGGCGATTGACGGTAAAGCGGCGGCGTTACTGGCGGTACGCGATCCATTGCGCAGCGATAGTATTGCCGCGCTTGAACGCCTGCACAACGCCGGATACCGTCTGGTAATGCTCACCGGGGATAACCCAACGACGGCTAACGCGATTGCCAAAGAAGCGGGTATTGACGAAGTCATTGCGGGCGTTCTGCCGGATGGCAAAGCCGATGCGATTAAACGTCTGCAAAGCCAGGGTCGTCAGGTTGCGATGGTCGGCGATGGTATCAACGATGCGCCCGCGCTGGCGCAGGCGGACGTCGGTATCGCGATGGGCGGCGGCAGCGATGTGGCGATTGAAACCGCGGCGATTACGCTGATGCGCCATAGTCTGATGGGCGTGGCGGATGCGCTGGCCATTTCGCGCGCGATGTTGCGCAATATGAAGCAAAACCTGCTTGGCGCATTTATCTACAACAGCATTGGTATCCCGGTGGCCGCCGGTATTCTGTGGCCATTTACCGGTACCTTGTTAAACCCGGTAGTAGCGGGCGCGGCAATGGCGCTGTCTTCCATTACCGTCGTGAGCAATGCCAACCGGCTATTGCGCTTTAAACCGAAAGCGTAAAAACGCTATATCAGGCAGCATCAGCTGCCTGATATATTATTAAGCCATCAGTAATTTACCGTATCAATATATAAAAATTTAACCGCACATCCTGTAGAAAAATAAAAAACAACATTTTATAATGTTTTTTTGAATCATAAGGATGTGTTATTTATGTTTAGAAAAGCAGTTACGCTTCTTTTCCTGCTTTCTCCCGCCGTCAGTTATGCAGGGTTATTTGATTCCACTCCAGAGTTAAAATGTGGCAACGATAATGCAGTCACGGCGGCAAAAGAATGGATTTACAATGAAGCATTAGGTCGTTTACAGCAAGACTATATTAAAGAGCCCTCCACGCTTTTCTTCGATATCCCCCAAACTCAATACGAGCAACAACTCCGGGCTATTCCTGTTCAATTCAGTGATGTAATCACGCAGAACCCTCAACCAGAAAATGCCAACTTACGAACTTGCTCGGCTACCGTCGCCATGGGTATTCCTCAGCCATTATTTAAATTAATGAAAGACTTACCAAACACTCTATTCTATATTTCACAAGGGGATGGACAGGTAATAAACAATACGGTGACCTGGAAACAGGTTAACTACAATATTCAGCTAGCAGACAACAACAAAGATATTGTTGTCACCCCTGTGCAAAAAACCGATAAATTGGCGCGGTCTATTTATGTAATGGCAAGAATGACGGTATCTGGTGATAGCATTATAAAGAAAAAAAATAACTCACTGATTGAAATCGCAGCAAAGAAATTTGAGAGTAGAGATCGCGAGCTTAATCAGGTCTGGAAATCGCTACCCGCTTCTGCCCGAACGGCATTAAAACAAGAGCAGCGAGTCTGGGTGACAAAAAAAGAGCAGCAGTGCGGCAAACTTAGCGATGCCAAATCCGAGGCCATACCCGCTGAAAAGCGCATCAGTATTTATAAATGCTAGCTTGAAATGACCATCGCCAGAACGGCCTATCTCGACGGCAGCGAATAACCCGACCGATCGTTGACGTCCCGTCAGGGCGCATTGCGCCCTTTTCTCCAACGCGCTAGCATGAGCTTTTTCAAAGGGAGCGCGTATGGAGTTATTAAATCAACTTAAACGTTTATGGCGCGCGCTGCGTGGTACCCCAAATAGTTGGCCTGCTATCGATCTCTCCCTGCCCGGCGGTCGTCATCTGCATCTGGTTGGCAGTATTCATATGGGGACACGCGATATGGCTCCTCTTCCAGCAAAGCTGGTGAAAAAACTACGCCAGGCCGACGCGCTGGTCGTTGAAGCGGATATTTCTGGTAACGAAACGCCATTCAGCAATCTCCCCAAATGCCCGCCGTTGGTCGAACGTCTCAGCGCCGGGCAGCTAAGCGCACTGGAAAAACGGGTCAGCGAGTTGGGTATGCCGCTGATCCATTTTGATAATCAACCTTTATGGCAGATAGCTATGGTGCTACAGGCCACGCAGGCGCAACGGCTGGGATTGCGCCCGGACTATGGCATTGATTATCAGCTATTACAGGCTGCCCGCGAAATGTCGCTGCCGGTGCAAGAGCTGGAAGGGGCGAAACACCAGCTCGAACTACTCTGCGATCTGCCCGATGGCGGGATGGCGCTGCTCGACGACACGCTGACGCACTGGCACACCAACGCACGGCTTTTGCAGGTGATGATCGGCTGGTGGCTTGAGCAGCCGCCGACCAGCGTCGGCGCTTCGCTTCCCAGAACGTTTAGCCAGCCGCTGTATGATGTACTGATGGTAAAACGCAATGAAGCCTGGCGCGACGCGCTGCTGGCACTGTCGCCGGGACGCTACGTGGTAGCCGTAGGGGCGCTACATCTGTACGGCGAAGGCAACCTACCGCAAATATTGAAATAAAAAAATGGCCAATATCGCTATTGGCCCGTCAAAGAGGAATTTCATCGTTATTATTATCCCGACGCTTTCGCTTCGGATCTTCAGATTGTCGCTCAAAGTTGCCGCAACTGCCAAGACCTAATGCACAAGATTATACTATTTTTTAGTCCGCTTTCGGGCGTATGCTGATGGCAAATCACGTCTGTAGTAAGAAGGAACGTTATGACACCCGCAGTTAAGTTACTCGAAAAAAACAAGATTCCGTTTAACATTCACACCTACGATCACGATCCGAATGAAACTAACTTTGGCGATGAAGTGGTGCGTAAGCTCGGGCTAAACGCCGATCAGGTGTATAAAACGCTTTTGGTTGCCGTGAATGGCGATATGAAGCAACTGGCCGTCGCCGTGACGCCTGTAGCCGGACAGCTGGATTTGAAAAAAGTCGCCAAAGCTCTGGGCGCGAAAAAGGTCGATATGGCCGACCCGATGGTGGCGCAACGCACCACGGGATATCTGGTCGGCGGGATCAGTCCGCTGGGACAGAAGAAACGGCTGCCTACGCTGATTGACGCGCCAGCCCGCACGTTTGCCACTATTTATGTTTCCGGTGGTAAACGCGGGCTGGATATTGAACTGGCGGCTGACGATTTGGCCGCCATACTGGGTGCTAAACTCGCTGATATCGCGCGTCGGGATTAAGCCTGCGTAAAATACATTGCCGGATAGCGGCGCAAACGCCTTATCCGGCCTACAGCAGACATAATCCGTAGGCCTTAAGGCTGCGCGCCATCAGGCAGTGATGGCTATCCGTACCGCTACAGCCAGCTCACCTCGCCTTTTGGCGTAAACGCCGCCGCATCCAGCGGTGAATTTTGCTGAATAAACTCTTTCAGCACTTCCGCGTCAATAAACCCGGTATTCACGTATCCCGGTTTGTTATCGATGCGCGGATAACCATCGCCGCCCGTGGCGTTGAAACTCAGCGTCGCCATGCGATAGGTTTTAGCCGGATCAACAGGCTCGCCTTTGATTTTCAGATCGGTGAGCTTGCCCTCTTTGGCGACAAAGCTCACATTGGCGAACTGTGGATAGGCGCCGGAGTCCGGTTTCATCTGTGCTACGGCGGTGAGATAATCAACCACCTCTTTGCCGCTCATATCGGCATACACCACAATGTTGCCGAACGGCTGTACCTTGAGCACGCTTTTATAGGTAATATCTCCCGCCTCAATCGAGTCGCGAATACCGCCGCCGCTCATCACGCCAAAATCGGCGCCGGTGCGCGCGATCTGCGCAGCCAGAATCACCCGTCCCATATTGGTCTGGACAAATCTGACCTTACTGCGATCGCCTTCAAGAAGGCCATTCACGCTACCAATTTTCACCTCCAGTTGCGCTTTACTTTTATTCTGGAACGGCGTTAATAACGAGAGCATTTGCGGATTTTCTGCGATTTCCGGCGTGTAAAGTACACGCTCGCTTTTCCCGTTATCCCAGGTCACTTTTTTCTTTAGATTTACCGGAATAAGCTGGTAGTTAACCATTTTCATCTCGCCGTTACGGAATTCGAAATCCGCGCGGCCCACATATTTACCCCACTCATGCGCCTGCACGATCCAGATGCCATTTTGCTTATCCGGCGCGCAGGGCGTTCCCGGTACGTAATTCACCTGTTTTTTATTTTCCGACGCCATGCATACCGGGTCTTGTGAGTGACCGCCCACAATCATCGCCAGCGAACCGGCAGGCAGGCTACGCGCCATCTCAACGTCGCCCGGCGCGTTCGAACCGTGATCGCCGTTGTCATAATGTCCCATATGCGTGGTCGCGATAATCACGTCCGGTTTTTCATTCATATTAAGTTCCTGAATCACCACCTTTGCTTCTTCAGCAGGTTTACGAAACTCAATATCGGTGAAATATTCCGGGTTGCCTATTTTCGTCGTGTCATCGGTGGTTAAGCCGATTACCGCGATTTTTATATCCTGGCGTGTAAAAATAGCCCACGGCTTAAACAGACGCTCGCCGGTACTTTTTTGATAAATATTGGCGGAAAGAAAGGGAAACTTCGCCCACTTTTCCTGCTGGCGCAATACGGTGAGCGGATTATCAAATTCATGATTACCGACGGCCATAGCGTCGTAGCCAATCAGATTCATCCCGCGGAAATCGGGCTCCGCATCCTGGAGATCGGATTCCGGCACCCCGGTATTAATGTCGCCGCCGGATAACAACAGGACGCTTCCCCCCTCTTGCGCCACCTCTTTACGGATACTGTCCACCAGCGTTTTTTGCGCCGCCAGACCATATTCGCCATATTCGCTGCGCCAGAAGTGACCGTGGTGATCGTTGGTATGCAGGATAGTAATTTTATAGGTTTTATCTTTTTCGTAAGCCTGTGCAGGCTGAGTCGTCAGCGCGAACGCCGCCAGTAACGCCAGCGCCACACCCCGTTTCAAAAATTTCATCTTTCTCTCCCTGACTCAATATCAACCGCAGAAATTACCTTTCCTTGCAATAATAGACAAATATGTTTTCAGAATTGAGACTTCCTTCAAACACATTTCACAGGTATGTTAGGCAAGTAATAATTACACATCCTACTATCTCCAACATCGCATAAAATTAAGTGACTTTCTATGGCCATGAGTGAACCAACCCAGCCGTTAGCCGGCGCGCCCGCAGCGGCCGCTAAAGCACGTACTTCGTTTGGTATTTTGGGCGCGATCAGTCTTTCCCATCTGCTGAACGATATGATCCAGTCGCTAATCTTAGCCATTTATCCCCTGTTGCAGGCAGAGTTTTCGCTGACTTTCGTCCAGATAGGTTTGATCACCCTGACGTTCCAGCTCGCCTCATCGCTGCTGCAACCGGTCGTCGGCTACTGGACGGATAAATATCCCATGCCGTGGTCGCTGCCTGTCGGCATGTGTTTTACCCTGAGCGGGCTGGTACTGCTGGCAATGGCGGGAAGTTTTGGCGGCGTATTGCTCGCTGCGGCGCTGGTGGGTACCGGCTCGTCCGTTTTTCACCCGGAATCGTCCCGCGTGGCGCGCATGGCCTCCGGCGGACGTCATGGTCTGGCGCAGTCTATCTTCCAGGTCGGCGGTAACTTCGGCAGTTCATTGGGCCCGCTGCTGGCCGCCGTGATTATCGCGCCCTATGGCAAAGGGAATGTCGCCTGGTTTGTGCTGGCCGCGCTGCTGGCGATCGTGGTGCTGGCGCAGATCAGCCGCTGGTATGCAGCCCAGCACCGGATAGCGAAAGGCAAGCCAAAAGCGATAATCGCTAACCCGCTGCCGCGCAATAAAGTCGTGCTGGCGGTCAGCGTGTTATTGCTACTCATTTTCTCGAAATATTTTTATATGGCGAGCATCAGTAGCTACTACACCTTTTATCTGATGCAAAAATTCGGATTATCAATACAAAACGCGCAGCTCCATCTGTCTGCCTTCCTGTTTGCGGTGGCTGCCGGGACGGTAATCGGCGGGCCGGTGGGCGATAAAATCGGCAGAAAATATGTGATTTGGGGCTCTATTCTCGGCGTCGCGCCGTTTACCCTTGTTTTACCCTACGCCACGCTGTACTGGACGGGGATTTTAACGGTGATTATCGGCTTTATTCTCGCGTCGGCGTTTTCCGCCATTCTGGTGTATGCCCAGGAGCTGCTGCCAGGACGCATCGGCATGGTTTCCGGCCTGTTTTTCGGGTTTGCCTTCGGGATGGGAGGCCTGGGCGCAGCGGTGCTGGGGCTGATTGCCGACCATACCAGTATCTATTTAGTTTATAAAATCTGTGCTTTCCTGCCGCTTCTGGGGATACTGACCATATTCTTACCTGATAATCGACATAAAGCGTGATTTTATGGCGGTTAAAGGTACGCTTTAACCGCCTGTATATCCCGATGCCATCATGCTTTGCCTATCCCATACTTATCCCTTTTCCGTTCCGTGCTCTTTTTGCCTTTAGATTGTATCTTTTTATAAAATACAACCATTTTTTATAAACATCCTGATTGAAATTGTCATAAACTATTACCCGGAGTTTTGGAGTCCAGCAACCAAAGGAGACGGAATGCATCACGCTACCCCGCTTATCACCACCATTGTCGGCGGCCTTGTGCTCGCTTTTATTCTCGGCATGATTGCCAACAAATTGCGTATTTCTCCACTGGTGGGATATCTGTTAGCGGGCGTTCTGGCGGGACCTTTTACCCCGGGTTTTGTTGCGGATACCAAACTGGCGCCGGAGCTGGCGGAGCTCGGCGTGATTCTATTGATGTTCGGCGTCGGGCTGCATTTTTCGCTGAAGGATTTGATGGCGGTAAAGTCTATCGCCATTCCCGGCGCTGTCGCTCAGATAGCGGTGGCGACGCTGCTGGGTATGGCGCTTTCCGCCGTGCTGGGATGGTCATTAATGACCGGCATCGTTTTTGGGCTCTGTCTGTCTACCGCCAGTACCGTCGTCCTGCTGCGCGCGCTTGAGGAGCGACAACTCCTTGATAGCCAGCGCGGGCAAATCGCCATCGGCTGGCTGATTGTCGAAGATCTGGTGATGGTGCTGACGCTGGTCTTGCTGCCCGCCGTTGCCGGCATGGTGGAAAAAGGCGATGTCGGCATAGCCTCGCTGGCAGTCGATATGGGGATAACCATTGGTAAAGTGGTGGCGTTTATCGCCATCATGATGCTGGTCGGACGCCGCCTGGTGCCGTGGATTATGGCCCGCAGCGCCGCCACCGGCTCACGCGAGTTATTTACCCTTTCCGTACTGGCGCTGGCGTTAGGCATTGCGTTTGGCGCGGTAGAACTGTTTGACGTCTCTTTTGCGCTGGGCGCGTTCTTCGCTGGAATGGTGCTTAATGAGTCGGAACTGAGTCACCGGGCGGCGCACGATACGTTGCCACTGCGCGACGCCTTTGCCGTCCTGTTTTTTGTTTCCGTCGGCATGTTGTTCGATCCGCTAGTCTTGATTCAACAGCCGCTGGCGGTGTTGGCGACGCTTGCCATTATCGTCTTTGGTAAATCGATCGCTGCGTTTTTCCTGGTGCGTATGTTCGGCCACTCGCCGCGAACCGCGCTGACCATTGCCGCCAGCCTGGCGCAAATCGGTGAGTTCGCCTTTATTCTCGCCGGACTCGGTATGGCGCTCAACCTGCTGCCGCAGGCGGGACAGAACCTGGTGCTGGCAAGCGCTATTTTGTCGATTATGCTTAATCCCGTACTGTTTACCCTGCTGGAGAAGTATCTGGCGAAAACCGAAACGCTGGAAGAGCAAACTCTGGAAGAGGCTATCGAAGAAGAGAAGCAAATTCCGGTGGATATCTGTAATCATGCCCTGCTGGTGGGTTTTGGCCGCGTAGGCAGTCTGCTGGGAGAAAAATTACTGGCGGCGGGGATTCCGCTGGTGGT
Organism: Salmonella sp. 32100201201700099SM; assembly: GCF_017572645.1. Taxonomy (NCBI): domain Bacteria; kingdom Pseudomonadati; phylum Pseudomonadota; class Gammaproteobacteria; order Enterobacterales; family Enterobacteriaceae; genus Salmonella; species Salmonella sp. 32100201201700099SM. Next base: position 65,065 of record NZ_JAGERQ010000008.1, read on the forward strand.
TATCGAAACGTCCCGTACCCGCGTGGATGAACTGCGCGAACGCGGGATTCGCGCCGTACTGGGCAACGCCGCTAACGAAGAAATCATGAATCTGGCGCATCTGGACTGCGCCCGCTGGCTGTTATTGACCATCCCCAACGGTTACGAAGCCGGTGAGATTGTCGCCTCAGCGCGGGAAAAAAGTCCTGATATCGAGATAATCGCCCGCGCGCACTATGATGATGAAGTGAAATATATTACCGAGCGGGGAGCCAATCAGGTAGTGATGGGCGAGCGAGAAATTGCCCGGGCGATGCTGGAACTGCTTGAAACGCCGCCCGCGGGTGAAGTCGTCGCCAGTTAAGGGTTTGCCGGACGGCCCGATGCGCGCAGCGCCATCGGGCAAGCCAGATTAGCGATCCCAGTACGACTCTTCCAGGCTGTCCTCACGTTCCGGCAGCCCGCGTGTCAGACGCGGAGAATGCTGGTTCAGTACCTGATAACTGACACGGTTAGCATATTTACACACCTGCGCCAGCGACGAATAGGTCAGCCAGGTAAATTTGTGCTTACTGGAGTTCGGTACGTTGCTACGATGGTAACTGTTCGCCGTAATATCGTGCAGCAGCGCCGCCAGCGCGCCATCGCCCGCGCCGTTGGTGTTCATGATTTTTTCCGGCCCGCCCATATACGGCGCAATATGCGAATAAACGCGCAGCGGATTAATACAATCTTTATGGCGCATTGCCCGGCTAAATTCATACTGGTTAAATTCAGCAATAGCTCCCGGTAGCAGCGGATGCTGGGTTTTACGTTTTGCTTCCTCTTCGGTGAAGCCTGCCATATATAACCCTATCGGCCCGGCGGTGCATAACACCAGGTCGACCCAGTCCAGCGCCTTATCCGCCGCCAGCAGCGGGTCGTTTTCGCCGGTCAGCGCTTCCGCTTCTTCTTCATTCATTGCCAGAATCGAGACATTCTCTTTGAGAAACGCCTGCCACCACTGCGGATTATCGGCGATCACAAATTTGGTGCCCAGCGTCATGACAACCGGCACGTTATGCTTTTTCGCGTATTCGATCGCTTTCATCGTCGCGTCAGGCATCGGTTCGCCAGGCTTACAGCGCACCAGATATGAAGTCAACACCAGCGCGGAAGCGCCAGCGATCACCGCTTCCGGAATACTTTCCGCCCGTAGCTGATTCATATGGCCGGGGCTGATAGCGAAGGTACGCTCGCCGGATTCGCCAATTAGCGTGAAACAGCGGCCAATCGGGCCATCTACCGCTTGCAGATAATTCAGGTCGGTACGGCTGGAAGTATTACACAGGTAGCGATAAGCGTAGCTGCCAATCTCAATGTTGCTGCACATCACGCCCAGTAACACCGAACGGTCATCCGCCAGTACCGAGTAATTATGCATCGTATTGCCTATGGTGCCGCCAGCAAACTGATGGGTGATCAGATTTTCCCGCGTCAGTTCCTGATACAGCTTCTCCGCCACCTCGTCTTCTATCACCAGAGAATGCCCGGCGCTTAATCCATAGCGTGTAATAAAATCGTCATCCACTTTCGCCTCAATATCCACCAACGTCTGGTCGATACCGACGACCCAGGAGGCGTTGGTTTCCTGTTCTGGCTGAATTTGTTGCAACAACGGGTCACGCGCATTGACGGGAAAATAGTGTTTGGATTTACGTTTACCGGGAAATTTCATGATTGTGCTTACGGATGAATAACGGAGCGCTGCATGGTAGCACATTCCCCCTGCTGCGCGCGACGGACGATGGCGTTTCAATATCGGACGACGAGATCGCAGTTTCTCCAGCCGCGTTTTTTACAATGGTTCACTTTCACAAGGAGCGTTTTATGAAGCCGGAAAATAAAATTCCCGTACTCACCCGACTGTCAGACAAAATGAAAGCCGTTGTAAACTTCCAGCAACCAGGCCTTCCCCCCTGGCCTGCCGATGGCGATATTGAGACCCAGCGTCAGTATTATCTTCTTGAGCGCCGTTTCTGGAATGCCGACGCGCCGTCCATGACCACCCGCACCTGCGCCGTCCCTACGCCTTATGGCGATGTAACAACCCGGCTCTACTCGCCGCAGCCGACCAGCCAGGCCACCTTATACTATCTGCACGGCGGCGGATTTATCCTCGGTAATCTGGATACGCATGACCGGATAATGCGTCTGCTGGCGCGTTATACCGGCTGTACCGTGATCGGTATTGATTATTCGCTGTCGCCGCAAGCGCGTTATCCGCAGGCCATTGAAGAAACCGTCGCGGTATGCAGCTACTTCTCTCAACATGCCGATGAATACTCGCTCAACGTGGAGAAAATCGGTTTCGCCGGGGATTCCGCAGGCGCCATGCTGGCGCTTGCCAGCGCGCTCTGGCTACGTGATAAGCACATTCGCTGCGGTAACGTTATCGCGATTCTGTTGTGGTATGGGCTGTATGGGTTGCAGGATTCGGTAAGCCGCCGTCTGTTCGGCGGCGCGTGGGACGGCCTGACGCGTGAAGATCTGGACATGTACGAAAAGGCCTATCTGCGTAACGATGAAGATCGGGAATCGCCCTGGTATTGTCTGTTTAATAACGATCTCACGCGCGATGTGCCGCCCTGCTTTATTGCCAGCGCGGAGTTTGATCCGCTCATTGATGACAGCCGCTTGCTGCACCAGACATTACAGGCGCACCAGCAGCCCTGCGAATACAAAATGTATCCCGGCACGCTGCACGCCTTTCTACACTATTCGCGAATGATGACAATCGCCGACGATGCCTTGCAGGACGGCGCGCGATTCTTTATGGCGAGGATGAAGACGCCGCGTTAACGGTACGGCGCCGTGAGTTTCAGCATCATATCAATATGTTCCGGCGTCGCGTTCAGCGCCGGAATGTACGCATATTTTTTACCGCCCACTTCAAGGAAAATCTCGCGGTTCTGTTCCGCTATCTCTTCCAGCGTCTCCAGACAATCCGCGGCAAATCCCGGACACATGACCTGAATATGGCCAGTCCCCTTTTCACCCAACATTTTTAGCGTTTCATCGGTGTACGGCGTCAGCCACGGTTCACGGCCAAAGCGCGACTGGAACGTCATCATTACCTTTTCCGGCGGCAGTCCCAATGCGGAAACCAGTTCGCGCGTGGTATCGCGGCAGCGCTGCGGATAGTCATCGCCTTCATCCGCATAACGTTGTGGAATGCCGTGATAGGAGAGCAGAAGCACATCGGGCTCGCCGTGCCTGGCGAACGACTCACGCGCGCTTTTCGCCAGCGCATCGATATAAGCGCCGTCATCCGCGTAATCGCGAATAAATGAGATACCGGGAATACGACGTTTACGCGCCAGTATCCGCCCCAGTTCGTCCCAGACTGCGCCCACCGTTGAGCAAGAGTATTGCGGGTACAACGGCAGCACGACGATATGGTCGACGTCGCTTGCTAACAGTTCATCGACAGCGCTTTCCAGCGAGGGCGAGCCGTAGCTCATCCCCAGCGCGACGGGCGTATCTGGCAACCGCGCGGCCAGCGCCTGTTGCTGTTCGCGGCTATATACCATGAGCGGCGAACCGCCATCCATCCAGATAGATTGATAGAGTTTCGCGACGCGCGGCGAACGCAGCGGTAAAATAACGCCACGCAGCAGCGGCCACCACAGCAGACGAGGAGTATCCACCACGCGTCTGTCGCTTAAAAATTGTTTCAGGTAGCGCTTTACCGCTTCAGGAGTTGGGGCATCTGGCGTGCCAAGGTTAGCCAGCAGGATACCGGTTTTCGTCTGACGCATTGCCGCCTCTTATCTATTCAAATTGTTGATAATTGTAGCGGAAAAGCGATAAAGAAGAACTAATTGCTGCGAGAGGTAAGACGAGAATTTGCCGAATGGCGCTAACGATACCGGTAGGCCGGATAAGGCGTTCAGGCCGCCATTCGGCACCGATTGCCTGATGGCGCTACGCTTATCAGGCCTGCGGGATAATGGCAGGCCTGATAAGCGGTTCACTACGCGAAAAAAATTAACCGAGGATTTTTTCCAGCGCTGCGCGCACGTCGGCAACGGCCTGCGTACCGTCAACTTTAGCGTATTTGGTGTTGCCCGCTTCCGCTTCTTTCTGGTAGTAGCCAATCAGCGGCGCGGTCATCTGATGATATTCCACCAGACGTTTGCGAACGGTCTCTTCCTGATCGTCTTTACGGGTCGTCAGATCTTCGCCGGTGACGTCATCTTTGCCTTCCACTTTCGGCGGATTAAACTTAACGTGGTAAACGCGGCCAGAGGCGGCGTGTACGCGACGACCCACAATACGGTCAACGATCAGTTCGTCCGGTACGTCGAATTCCAGCACGTAATCCACCACAATACCCGCTTCTTTCATTGCGTCAGCCTGCGGGATCGTGCGCGGGAAACCGTCCAGCAGAAAACCGTTACGGCAGTCTTCCTGGGCAATACGCTCTTTAACCAGCGCGATCACCAGCTCATCGGTCACCAGTTTACCGGCGTCCATGATATCTTTCGCCTGTTTGCCCAACTCGGAGCCTGATTTCACTGCGGCGCGCAGCATATCGCCAGTGGAGATTTGCGGAATACCATATTTCTCCATGATGAACTGAGCCTGAGTTCCTTTACCCGCGCCCGGAGCGCCAAGCAGAATAATACGCATTACGAAAATCCCCTCAAAGGTTGTCGATATTTTTTAAAAAGCGCTAAACGATACCACCATCACGCATTTCGCTCAAGGAAGCCGCCTGATGCTGAAACGGTTAACGAAGAGAAATCCAGAAAAGAGAAGGCATTATAAAAAATGCCGGATGGCGCTGGCGCTTATCCGGCCTACAAACAGTACTCGTCCGTAGGCCGGATAAGATGCTTCGCGTCGCCATCCGGCAGTCACAAAACAGTACCCGTCCGTAGGCCGGATAAGACGCTTCGCGTCGCCATCCGGCAGTCACAAAACAGTACCCGCCCGTAGGCCGGATAAGATGCTTCGCGTCGCCATCCGGCAGTCACAAAACAGTACCCGTCCGTAGGCCGGATAAGATGCTTCGCGTCGCTATCCGGCAGTCACAAAACAGTACCCGCCGTAGGCCGGATAAGACGTTTCACGTCGCCATCCGGCAGTCACAAAACAGTACCCGTCCGTAGGCCGGATAAGACGCTTCGCGTCGCCATCCGGCAGTCACAAAACAGTACCCGTCCGTAGGCCGGATAAGACGTTTCACGTCGCCATCCGGCAGTCGCAAAACAGTACCCGCCCGTAGGTCGGATAAGACGCTTCGTGTCGCTATCCGGCAATCAGATGAGCGTTATCAGGACACCAGCAACTGGTTCATACGGCGGATAAACTGGTTCGGATCTTCCAGCGTACCGCGTTCAGCGAACAGCGCCTGATCCAGCAGCAGCTCGACCCACTCTTTAAACTGCGCTTCATCCTCGGTATCGGCAGTGCGTTTGACCAGCACATGATCCGGGTTGAGCTCAAAGATGTATTTCACTTCCGGCACGGACTGACCGGCCGCGGCGAACAGTTTCGCCATCTGGGTGCTCATTTCATCCGCATCGGTGGTGACAATCGCCGGCGTGTCGGTTAAACGGTGCGTCAGACGCACCTCTTTCACGCGATCGCCCAGCAGGGTTTTGACACGCTCCACGAACGGCTCAAGCGCCTTTTCCGCTTCTTTCGCGTTTTCGTCGACTTCATCCGCCAGTTTTTCGATAGACTCATCGGCTTTAGCGACCGACTGGAATGCTTTACCGTCAAACTCGGTCAGGTAGTTCATCATCCACTCGTCGATGCGATCGGAGAGCAGCAGCACTTCGATGCCTTTCTTACGCAGCAGCTCCAGGTGCGGGCTGTTTTTCGCCGCCGCATAGCTGTCTGCGGTGATGTAGTAGATTTTTTCCTGCCCTTCTTTCATCCGGGAGACGTAATCTTCCAGCGACACGGTCTGGGCGGAAGAGTCGGTATGGGTGGAGGCAAAGCGCAACAGTTTAGCGATCGCTTCCTGGTTGGCGTGATCTTCCGCCGGGCCTTCTTTCAACACCAGACCGAACTGTTTCCAGAAGGTTTGGTATTTTTCCGCGTCGTCTTTCGCCAGTTTTTCCAGCATTTGCAGGACGCGTTTGGTCAGAGCGCTACGCAGATTACGCGTTACCGTGCTGTCCTGCAGGATTTCACGGGAGACGTTCAACGGCAGGTCGTTAGAATCAATCAGGCCGCGCACGAAACGCAGATAGTTCGGCATGAACTGCTCGGCATCGTCCATAATGAACACGCGCTGTACGTACAGCTTCAGACCATGTTTGTGATCGCGGTTCCACAGATCCCACGGCGCCTGCGACGGGATATACAGCAGGCTGGTGTACTCCTGCTTACCTTCCACGCGGTTGTGGCTCCAGGTCAGCGGATCGGTGAAATCATGCGCGATGTGCTTGTAAAACTCGTTGTACTCGTCGTCTTTAATTTCCGACTTGTTGCGGGTCCACAACGCCTGAGCCTTGTTGATTTTCTCCCAGGAAATCACGGTTTCGCCGTCTTTTTCTTCCCGTTTTTCAATCTCTACCGGCAATGCGATGTGATCGGAATATTTACTGATAATTGAGCGTACGCGCCAGTCATCGAGGAATTCATCTTCGCCTTCACGCAGGTGTAAGGTGATTTCCGTACCACGGTCATTTTTGGTGATATCGGCAACGGTGTATTCGCCTTCGCCTGCCGATTCCCAGAACACGCCATTTTCCGGCTTGTCGCCTGCCGCACGAGTACGTACGGTCACTTTATCGGCCACAATAAACGCGGAGTAGAAGCCTACGCCAAACTGACCAATGAGCTGGCTATCTTTCGCCTGATCGGACCCCATTGATTCGAGGAAAGATTTGGTGCCGGACTTGGCAATGGTGCCTAAGTGGTCAATCACCTCATCACGATTCATCCCCACGCCGTTATCGGCAATGGTCAACGTACGCTTATCTTTATCGAAAGAGACGCGCACACGCAGCTCGCTATCTCCTTCATACAGGTCCGGGTTTGACAGAGCGCGGAAGCGCAGCTTGTCCGCCGCATCTGAGGCGTTAGAGATGAGTTCACGCAGGAAGATTTCTTTATTGGAATAAAGAGAATGGATCATCAGGTGCAGAAGCTGTTTAACTTCTGACTGAAAACCACGCGTTTCTTGTCCTTTCATGTGGATAGACCTCAACAATGCCATTTTTAATGGTAAAAATACGTTGAGGGTGAGATGGGGACAAGCGGGTGTGATTTCAAGCGGAGGCCGCGAATGCCGCCTCCGTTTGTTCAGAAAATAATCTTATGGCGTCCCGCCAGCGAGTGGGACAGCGTCGTACCGTCGACCATCTCCAGTTCGCCGCCAACCGGCACGCCGTGGGCGATACGACTGGCTTCGACGCCGGCCTCCGCGCACAGCTCGGCAATATAGTTCGCGGTAGCCTCCCCTTCAACCGTCGGGTTGGTCGCGAGGATCAGCTCACTGATTTTTTCTGACGCCAGCCGCTGTTCCAGACGATCGAGACCTATATCATCCGGCCCGATGCCGTCCAGCGGCGACAGGTGGCCCATCAGCACGAAATACCGCCCGGAAAATTGCCCGGTCTGCTCAATGGCGTAGATATCCGCAGGACTCTCCACCACGCAAATCTGGCCGTTTTCCTGACGCCGCGGGTTCGAACAGATATTACAAACATCCTGCTCGGTAAAGGTGCGGCAGTCGGCGCAGTGGCCGATTTCCGACATCGCCCGGGTCAGCGCCTGCGCCAGGCGCATTCCGCCGCTGCGATCGCGCTGCAATAGGGTAAACGCCATCCGCTGCGCCGACTTAGGGCCGACGCCCGGAAGGCAGCGCAACGCTTCCATAAGCTGAGTTAACAGCGGACTGGTTTGCATCAGAATGGCATCTTAAAGCCTGGCGGCAATTGCATACCGGAAGAGACGGAAGCCATCTTCTCTTTTTGCGTCTCTTCAATGCGGCGCGCCGCATCGTTAAAGGCCGCAGCGACCAGATCTTCCAGCATCTCTTTGTCATCTTCCAGCAGGCTTGGGTCAATTTCCACGCGGCGGCAGTTATGCGCGCCGTTGATGGTAACCTTCACCAGACCCGCGCCGGATTCGCCGGTCACTTCCAGCTGCGCAATCTCTTCCTGCATTTTCTGCATTTTTTTCTGCATCTGCTGGGCCTGCTTCATCAGATTGCCCAGACCGCCTTTTCCAAACATAAGCTCTCTCTCTTGATGGTTCACAATCGCAAGCCGGGCTTACGATCAAATGGGGCGGATACTCTCTTCATCCAGCTCGGCGTCAAAGAACCGACGCAGCGTCTGAATGTTATTATCCGCGATAATTGACTCACGCGCTTGCGCGAGTTTCTCTTCATAAATGGCCTGACGCCATTCCAGCGGCGTACGCACCGCGGGATTATCATCTTCAACGATGGTCAGTTCAACCGTCGTTCCCGTCAGATCGCTTAGCGCTTGCGCCAGCTTTTGCTGCGCGCCGCTGGAATTGAGGTGCCGCTGCGTCGAGCGCAGATGCAGACAAACCGCGTTGCCGTTCTGCTCCTTCCAGGCATTAAGCGCCACCTGCTCCACCAGCTTAGGCAAAGAAAGCTGACTTACCTGCGCCGCCCACGGATCGCGCTCAATCGCTTCCGCCGCCAGTTTAGCCGCCAGCTCCGGCGTTTTTTCATGCTCCAGAGCTTTCTTAAGCGCTTTTGGCGTAGCCACCACTTCTTTGGTTTGCACTACCGGCGTGGTGGCCTTCCAGCGATAAGCCTCTTTCTTTACTGGCGCCGTTTCCAGCGCAGACGGCGCCGGGCGCGCCTGTACGCGCTCCGAAACCGAGGCCAGCCGCTCCAGCGCAGAGTTATTCACCGGCCGCGCGCGGGATGCGGCTGCCGGTTCACTCTTTTTTGTTTTGGTTACTCCCTGCGCGCGCTGTAGCTGATTGCGCGCCGCCAGCACCTGACTGGTAGACGCCGGCAGCGGCGCTGGCGATGTCTGCGGCGCGGGCGCCGACGGCTGCTGCACCTGCGGCGGCGTCATTACCGCCGTTGGGGCCACGGGCGCAAAAGACTGCCGCGGCGTTTCAGGCTCCGGCAAGGGCATACGCGGGTGAAACGCCAGCGCACGCAATAACGTCATTTCAACGCCCATCCGCCGGTCCGGCGCCCAGGGCAATTCTTTGCGGCCAATCAACAACGTCTGATAGTAGAGCTGAAGATCGCCGGGAGGCACCGTCCGGGCAAGTTCGCGCATCCGTTGCTCGATAGCCGCCATATCGCTGCCTAACGCGGCAGGCGAAAGTTGCACCATCGCAATACGGTGCAGCAGGCTAAGCATTTCGACCAGCAGCCCTTCCCATTCAATACCGCGCGCCGCCGCCTCGTTGATAAGCGACATGACGCGTTCGCCGTTAGCGTCAACCACCGCCTCGACTAATGACAAAGCCTGGTCGTCGTCCAGCGTACCGAGCATGGCGCTTACCGCCTGCGTCGAAACCTGCCCGTCGCCGCTGGCGATCGCCTGGTCAGTCAGACTTAATGCATCGCGCAGGCTGCCGTCAGCCGCGCGTGATAACAACTGCAACGCGCGGGGTTCGTGAGCGATATGTTCCTCATTGAGAATATGCTCAAGCTGATGGCGAATCTGTTCAACATCCAGCGCTTTGAGATGAAACTGTAGGCAGCGCGACAAAATGGTCACCGGCAGCTTCTGCGGATCGGTGGTCGCCAGTAAAAATTTCACATGCGCTGGCGGTTCTTCAAGCGTTTTAAGTAGCGCATTAAAGCTGTGGCGCGACAGCATGTGGACTTCATCGATCAGATAGACTTTAAAGCGACCGCGCGCAGGCGCGTACTGGACGTTATCCAGCAGGTCGCGGGTGTCTTCGACTTTGGTACGCGATGCGGCGTCAATCTCAATGAGATCGACAAAACGCCCCTGCTCAATTTCCCGACAGTTATCGCAAACGCCGCACGGCGTCGCGGTAATACCGGTTTCGCAGTTCAGCCCCTTCGCCAGCAGTCGGGCGATAGAGGTTTTACCGACGCCGCGCGTGCCGGAAAAAAGATATGCGTGATGAATGCGCCCTAACGACAAGCCGTTCGCCAGTGCGGTCAGCACATGTTCCTGGCCGACGACGTCAGCAAAGGTTTGTGGGCGCCATTTTCTGGCTAAGACCTGATAACTCATTGGCAGGCTCTGAAACGCTGGAAGGTGGATTCATAGAAGGGTAATGCTAACACAACCTCGCCGATACAGCGAGGTTGTCTCTCTGGCTAAAATAGCAGTGCGGATAGCCTGAATCAATGCCCTGGAAACGGCACCAGGCTATAACAGGTAATCCCCTGCTTTTCCAGACGCTGCTCGCCGCCCAGATCGAACAAATTGATGATGAACGCCGCATCGGTGACTTTCCCGCCCAGACGACGGATCAGCTTCACGGTCGCCTCAATGGTGCCGCCAGTCGCCAGCAGATCGTCCACGACCAGCACGTTGTCGCCAGGTTTAATCGCGTCGACATGGATTTCCAGCTGATCGGTGCCGTACTCTAATTCATAGGTCTCGGCAATAGTTTCACGCGGTAATTTGCGCGGTTTACGTACCGGAACAAAACCAACGCCCAGCCCAAGCGCAACCGGCGCGCCAAACAGGAAGCCACGCGCTTCGGTGCCGACCACTTTGGTGATACCCGCATTTTTATAACGCTCAACCAACAGTTCAATACTGAGCGCGTAGGCTTTCGGGTCTTCCAGTAAGCTGGTGACATCACGGAAAAGAATGCCCGGTTTCGGGTAATCCTGAATGCTTTTGATGCTGTTTTTGAGAAACTCAAGCTGCTGTGCAGTCGCGGTCATGGATATATGCCTGCTAAGTACGGTGTTACTCACGGCGCAATACTTTTCAGTCAGGGGTAACGCTCGGTTACTCTTTGACCGCCTGCGCCTGTGCTCGAAAACGGTCGAATTTACTGGCTGTGAACGACAATTGCAACAGCGATTCGTGTGCTTCAGCGCTTTTGTTGCTTTTCATCAATCACCGGTATCCGCCACATAAAAATCAGCAGACAGGCCAAAATAACCAACAGCAGCACCCGCACCCACATCATATTCACCAGCCACAGCGAGATACCAAAGGTCAGCAATATCAATGCGATCGCTCGCGGTTTCGCTCCCGGCGGCATGGCCCGATAGCGCTGCCAGTGGCGCAGATAACCGCCAAACCATGAGCGGTATAACAACCAGGCATGGAAACGCGGCGACGAGCGGGCGAAACACCAGGCCGCCAGTAAAATGAACGGCGTAGTCGGCAACAGGGGCAAAACCACGCCCAATGTCCCTAATACTACCGCCAGCCAGCCAATGATGATTAAAATAGTACGTTGCATAATGCGAATCGTTATCAAACAGAAGGCTACTGTAGCACAGCCTGTCTTATTTTCATCGGGGTGTTGAATTGAAAACCGCTATGCTGTTACAGACGCTGGAAGAGAGGCTGGCGACGCTACGCCAACGCTGCGCGCCGCTGGCGCAACATGCGACGTTAAGCGCGCGCTTTGACCGACATCTTTTCCGTACCCGCAGTACTCTGTTGCAGGGATATCTGGAAGAGGCTGACGCCAATCTCGCCGCGTTGCGTCAGGCGGTAAAACATGAGCAACTGCCGCAAGTCGCCTGGCTGGCGGAACATCTGGCTTCGCAACTGGAGGCGATATCGCGTGAAACCGCCACCTGGTCGCTGCGCCAGTGGGACGCCGCCGCGCCAGGGCTTGGCCGTTGGCAGCGCAGACGAATACAGCATCAGGAGTTTGAACGTCGACTACTGGCGATGACACAGGAGCGCAAAATTCGTCTGGCGCAGGCGACCGGCCTTGTCGAACAACAAACGCTGCAAAAGGAAGTCGAGATCTATGAAGGACGGCTGGCGCGCTGCCGACATGCGCTGGAGAAAATAGAAAACGTACTGGCGCGTTTAACCCGTTAATCCTGGAGAAAGTATGTCGCTTGAAAATGCCCCTGATGAAGTCAAACTGGCCGTGGATTTAATTGTGCTGCTTGAAGAGAATCGCTTACCGGCACGAACGGTGCTACGCGCGCTGGAAATAGTTATGCGAGATTATGAAAACAAGTTAAAAAGTACGGAAGACGACTCGCAAACAGAGTAATTGCCCTCTGGTTTGTCCTCGTTGTCGCTGACAGAGTGGTCGCTACAGTCAGGCAACAAGGGATGGGTCATGGAACGTCTACCCACCACGCCGCACGATGCGGTATTTCGACAAATGCTGATGCAAAAAGAGGTCGCCCGCGACTTTCTGGCTCTCCACATGCCAGAAGACTTTCTTGCAATCTGCGATCTGGATTCACTGAAGCTGGAGTCGGGGAGTTTTGTTGAAGACAATTTACGCAGCCGCTATTCAGATATTCTCTACTCTCTGCATACCCAACACGGCCCCGGGTATGTTTACGCGCTCATTGAACATCAGAGCAAATCAGACCGGCTGATGGCTTTTCGCCTGATGCGTTACGCCATTGCCGCCATGCAGCGTCATCTGGATGCCGGTCATGATACCTTGCCGCTGGTGGTGCCAATCCTTTTTTATCACGGTCCGGAAAGCCCGTGGCCCTATAGCCTTAACTGGCATAATATGTTTGTGAAACCGGATATGGCGAAGGCCTTATACAGTCATGAATTTGCGCTGGTCGACCTGACGAGAATGCCGGATAATCAGCTTTTGCAGCATCGGCGGATAGCGATGTTAGAGCTCCTGCAAAAACATATTCGTCAACGCGATTTAAGCGAACTGCTCGACCCCCTTATCACGCTTTTAACGCAGGATCATTTGACGGACACGCAGCTCAGTGTGCTGATCAACTATATGTTGAAAGCAGGAAACGCCGCAGAACCCGGGGCGCTAATTCGTCAACTGGCGCAGGGCGCGCCGCAGTATAAGGAACAACTGATGACAATAGCGGAATGGCTGGAAGAAAAAGGCCGAACGGAAGGGTTGCAAAAGGGCCTTGAGCAAGGGTTAGCACAAGGCCGTGAGGCCGAAGCGCGCGCTATTGCCCGCAAAATGTTTGCCAACGGGCTGGAACCTGGGCTCATCGCCAGCGTCACCGGCATTACGCCGGAAGAGCTTTCTACGCTTTCGCATTAGCGGCGCCGCGCGCACTCATAAAGCGCGCAGCCCACCGCCTTTTAGCTTGCCGTAGGCGCCAGATCGACGCCGTTGAGATCGCGCTTCACTTCAGTGACTTCGTCGCCCTTCGCGTTATGCAGATGCACCTCAAGCTGGTTAAAGGCGATATTGATATCATTTTCACGGCACAGTCGATCGATCGCGCGGTTCAGTTCATCCACCGTATGGCTACGATCGCGCAATTCACGCACGTACAGACGCAGTTCATGATCCAGAGTGCTGGCGCCAAAGGTGGTGAAGAATACGGCAGGTTCCGGATCGTGCATCACCTTCGGATGCTCCATCGCCGCCTGTAGCAGGACTCTTTTCACTTTCTCCAGATCCGAGCCATAGGCCACGCCAAGCCGGATCACCAGACGTGTCGTGGTATCGGAGAGGGACCAGTTAATCAGCCGCTCCGTCACGAACGCTTTGTTCGGAATGATCACTTCTTTACGATCAAAATCGGTAATAGTGGTGGCGCGAATACGAATCTTACTGACCGTGCCGGAGTAGGTGCCGATCGTTACCGTATCGCCAATGCGTACCGGACGTTCGAAGAGGATGATTAAACCCGAGACAAAGTTACCGAAGATCTCCTGTAGCCCAAAACCGAGACCCACCGACAACGCCGCCGCCAGCCACTGGAGTTTATCCCACGAGACGCCGAGCGATCCGAATACTGTCATCGCGCCAACAGCGATAATGACGTAGTTAAGGATCGTGGTGATCGCATACGAAGCCCCCTGGCGCATATTCAGGCGTGAAAGCACCAGCACTTCCAGCAGGCCGGGTAAGTTGCGGATGAGCGCCCAGGCCACCATCGCGGCAATAATGGCAAATAGCAAGCTGCCCATCGTCACGCTTTTCACCACCGCAGCGCCAGCTTCGGAGCCGTTGTAGTGCCACAGCGTGATGCTATCAAGATAGCTGAATACGGTGATCAAATCGGACCAAATCGCCCAGAACATAACGCCGAACAGGGCAAGCATTAGCAGCATCGTGATACGTAATGTTTGCTGGTTAATCTGCTCCAACGCGATGGTGGGTTCTTCCTGTGGCTCCGCGCCTTCCGCCCCCTCTTTTACCAGGTTCTGACGACGAGCCAGCGCGCGTCGCCAGGCAATCCGGCGCGCCGCTACACTTAACCCGCGCAGCACCGTTTGATAAAGCAGGTTCCAGATAATGACCAGATAGACGGTTTCAATCCAGCGCCCCGCCAGGCGCAGGGTGGTATAGAAATAGCCGGTCGCCGTTAATACCATTAACGCCACCGGAATAATGGAAAGAATCGTCACGGTCACCAGTCGAATGCCGTGAGATTCTTTATCGCGCCAGCTTTCCCGGCACAGTGGCCACACCAGCAATGTTATGACCAGCAGATTGAGGAAAATAACCGCCTGCCCCAGCACGTCATCCATCAGATTCAGCGGCGACAACTCCGCCACCACAGACCAAAAGTGCAGCGGCAGCAATGCGAGGCTAATGCGTACAATCTGGCGACGCCAGTGGCTGGTCAACTGCGCCGGCATACCAAAATGGCGTATCGCCACGCCCTCTTTTTCCAGCACCTTCCAGCACAGCCCAAAGACCAGCCAGAACATCGCGAGCTTTTTACTAAAGGCCCAGAGCAGATCGCTGATATTTAGCTGCATGGTCAGCAAGATCAATCCAATCGCGAGGATAATCAGGCACACCGGCAGCGCGCGGATAAGATCGATCAGAATAGCTTTTGGCGTATTGAGCTGACTATCGTTACGCAGCGATCCCACGGCGGCGGCCAGCTTCTGTTGATACGCTTTTAACCATTTCAGACGCCAGCGGATTAAACCGGCGATGAGCAAGAGCGGCAACCCGGCCAAAAAAGCAATAAATACCGCGGGCCAGGCTTTTTGCCAGTTCACCGTGATTTTCATGGCGCTGAATTGCTCTTTTAACGTTTGGGGGAACGCTTTAAGCCAGTCCCAGTCCATAGGGCGGTTACTGTTCACCCAAAAAATCTGCTGCGTCAGAATGGCTTTCAGATTTTTCGAGACGCTCATCAGCTGCTGCTGGTTAACTTGCAGGTTAATCGCCATCATCAGCTGGTTACCCAACTGTTTATTTAGCTGATCCAATAGCTCACGGCGCATCTCCACCACCTGAAGCAACGCATCATGAACTTCATCATTCACCTCGCTGGTATGCCCCTCCTCCAGCTTGTCGACAAAGGCATCGCTTTGGAATAAGGCATCACGCTGCTGGTTGATTTCAAACTGCTCCAGACGCAAATCCGCAATGCGGTTGGTCATATCTTCGAGTTCGTCGGCGGAGGGCAGGGTTTGCTGCTGTTGATAAAGAATACGCGACAGCAACAGGCTGCCTTTTAAGACGGCAATCTGTTCTTTGATATTTCTTTCCGACTGCAGCGCGCGATCGAGCCAGTTTTTTACTTTAATGTTTTGCTGCATCAACATATTGCCGTTTTCGGTCGCGACAATCAGACGCTGGCTGAGTTGATGGTTAATATCCAGTTCCTGTTTTACCAGCGGGTTTGCCTGGATACGCGCCGTTTCGTCCGGCGAAATGGCCTCCTGGGCCGTTTTTTCCGTTAGCGTAAGTCGTTTACTGTTGACCGCCTCCTGTAAAAGTTGAAGCTGATGTTCAAGGCGATTACTGTTGGCCGTCACGTAATCCCGCTGTTTTTGCAGGGTGTCCTGCAAAACGGTATTCCCTTCAAGACTCTTACGTTGCTGGTCGATCTGCGCATTAAGCAGCGCCTGTTGTGCCTGTAATAACACCTGTTGGCTGGGGCGAAGCGCGGCTTCGCCGACGTTATTGCCGTCCAGACGGTTACGGATTTGCTGTATTTGCTGTGAGGCGGTATACATGGCGTTTTGCACGCGCTCAGGCTGGGTCTGTAGCGAAACAAGCTGGCTGTTATAAGCGGCAAGATCGTTTTGCGAATTTTGCAAATCATCCAGTACCTGTGCCACACGCAGCTCAAGCTGACGTAGCGAAAGCGCACTCAGCGTTTTTCGCATTTCATCATCATTATCGACATCGCTCAGCGCATTCAACGCAGCCGTCGCCTGACGCATTTTTTCAGGCGCCTGCGCCACCTTCTGCCGTAGCTGTACGGTTTCCTCTTTTACCCGCTCGATTTTCTCCAGCGTAGCTAACGTATCAATAAGGTCCTGCTGGACGAGCTTATCCTGGGCGGAGAGATCTTTTTGCTTATTCAGCGTATCCAGCTGGTTTTGCACATCCGCTTTTGACGGCAGGTCGCCATTCGTTTGTCCCCGGGCAAACGCCAGAGACTGACAGGACAGCAGGATAATAAGGAAGCTAATTGTAATAAAAACAAAATGCTGTGAACGTTTATAAAGCTGCAACATAGTCA
The DNA here is from genome assembly GCF_017572645.1 of Salmonella sp. 32100201201700099SM. Classification (NCBI taxonomy): domain Bacteria; kingdom Pseudomonadati; phylum Pseudomonadota; class Gammaproteobacteria; order Enterobacterales; family Enterobacteriaceae; genus Salmonella; species Salmonella sp. 32100201201700099SM. Next base: position 81,626 of record NZ_JAGERQ010000008.1, read on the forward strand.
TGAGAATGAAGTGTCTGAACCGGCAAGCAGACCGGAAATAATTGAGTCGCAAGAATATCACGCCTGTAACAAACAGAATAGCGACACAGAAAATGTCCAGGAGTTTTCCTGGAATATTATCAGGGGGAGCCGTTGACCGTCGACGCGCGCAGCGTCGGACACAATTGATACATCTCCAGCAGGATCGTGACGTAGGCGCGAGCTTCTTTTTTTAAATCAAACGATTGCGGAGCAAATAACCAGTTTTCCATGAGCCCTGAAATAAAGCTGCGCATCAGTATCGCCGCACGACGGGTCAGCAGATTTTCAGGCAGCATTTTAGCATTAATACAATGTTTTAACGTTTGTTCAATCCGATCGTAACTTTCCAGACAAAGGCTACGTTGCGCCTGTTGAACCACAACCATTTCTCCGACAAACTCACATTTATGGAATATAATCTCCATCAATAAGCGGCGTCGTTCTTCTGTTACAGTAGCTTCAAGAATATGAACTAAAATTTCTCTTAATACAGATAGTGGATCGTCGGGGAATTTTGCCTGATACTCAATCTCAAGCTCACCAATATTGGATTCTGATAGCTCCCAGATCTCACTGAATAAATCCGACTTATTTTTGAAATGCCAATAGATTGCGCCGCGCGTCACGCCAGCAGCGTTCGCAATCTCCGCCAGCGAGGTTGCTGATACGCCTTGCTGCGAGAACAAACGCAGGGCCACATCCAGGATGTGTTGTCGTGTCTCCAGCGCTTGTTGTTTGGTTTTTCGTGCCATATGTCGGTGAATTTACAGGCGTTAGATTTACATACATTTATGGATGTATGTACCATAGCACGACGATAATATAAACGCAGCAATGGGTTTAAGGACCTTTGACCATTGACCAATTTGAAATCGGACACTCGAGGTTTACATATGAACAAAAACAGAGGGTTAACGCCTCTGGCGGTCGTTCTGATGCTCTCAGGCAGCTTAGCGCTAACAGGATGTGACGACAAACAGGACCAGCAAGGCGGCCAGCAGATGCCAGAAGTTGGAGTTGTCACACTAAAAACGGAACCACTGCAAATCACAACTGAACTTCCGGGTCGTACCGTTGCTTACCGTATCGCCGAAGTTCGCCCGCAGGTAAGCGGCATTATCCTGAAGCGTAATTTCGTTGAGGGAAGTGATATCGAAGCGGGAGTCTCTCTCTATCAGATTGATCCTGCGACCTACCAGGCGACTTACGACAGCGCTAAGGGCGATCTGGCAAAAGCGCAGGCCGCCGCGAATATCGCTGAACTGACGGTGAAGCGTTATCAAAAGCTGCTGGGTACGCAGTACATCAGTAAGCAGGAATACGATCAGGCGCTGGCTGACGCGCAACAAGCGACTGCCGCTGTTGTCGCAGCAAAAGCCGCCGTTGAAACCGCACGTATCAACCTGGCGTATACCAAAGTCACCTCGCCGATTAGCGGTCGTATTGGTAAGTCATCCGTAACGGAAGGCGCGCTGGTACAGAACGGTCAGGCGTCGGCGCTGGCGACAGTGCAGCAGCTGGACCCTATTTATGTCGATGTGACCCAGTCCAGCAATGACTTCCTGCGCCTGAAGCAGGAGCTGGCAAATGGTTCGCTGAAACAGGAAAACGGCAAAGCGAAGGTCGATCTGGTGACCAGCGACGGTATCAAATTCCCGCAGTCCGGTACGCTTGAGTTCTCCGACGTGACCGTTGACCAAACCACCGGGTCTATTACTTTGCGCGCCATCTTCCCTAACCCGGATCACACCTTATTGCCAGGAATGTTCGTTCGCGCACGTCTGCAGGAAGGGACAAAACCGACGGCATTACTGGTTCCACAACAGGGCGTTACCCGTACTCCACGCGGCGATGCCACGGTGCTGGTGGTTGGCGCTGATAACAAAGTGGAAACCCGCCAAATCGTCGCAAGCCAGGCGATCGGCAATAAGTGGCTGGTGACTGACGGGTTGAAAGCGGGCGACCGCGTAGTCGTCAGCGGGCTGCAAAAAGTACGTCCTGGCGCACAGGTTAAAGTGCAGGAAATTACCGCGGATAACAAACAGCAAGCCGCAAGCGGTGATCAACCTGCTCAGCCCAGGTCTTAACTTAAACAGGAGCCGTTAAGACATGCCTAATTTCTTTATCGATCGCCCTATATTTGCGTGGGTGATCGCCATCATCATCATGTTGGCAGGGGGGCTCGCGATCTTCAAATTGCCGGTAGCGCAATATCCGACGATTGCGCCACCAGCAGTGACGATCTCCGCAACCTACCCTGGCGCTGATGCGAAAACGGTACAGGATACCGTCACGCAGGTTATCGAACAGAATATGAACGGTATCGATAACCTGATGTATATGTCCTCCAACAGTGACTCCACGGGGACCGTGCAGATCACGCTGACCTTTGAATCCGGCACCGATGCGGACATCGCGCAGGTTCAGGTTCAGAACAAGTTGCAACTGGCAATGCCGTTACTTCCCCAGGAAGTACAGCAACAGGGCGTGAGCGTTGAGAAGTCCTCAAGTAGCTTCCTGATGGTAGTGGGCGTCATTAACACCGACGGCACCATGACCCAGGAGGATATTTCGGATTACGTTGCCGCCAATATGAAAGATCCGATCAGCCGTACCTCTGGGGTGGGCGACGTCCAGCTGTTTGGTTCGCAGTATGCGATGCGTATCTGGATGAATCCGACAGAGCTGACCAAATACCAACTGACGCCGGTCGACGTGATTAACGCGATCAAAGCGCAGAACGCCCAGGTCGCGGCAGGTCAGCTCGGTGGTACGCCGCCGGTAAAAGGCCAGCAGCTTAACGCATCGATTATTGCCCAAACGCGTCTGACCTCAACGGATGAGTTTGGCAAAATCCTGCTGAAGGTGAATCAGGATGGCTCTCAGGTTCGTCTGCGGGATGTAGCGAAAATTGAGCTTGGCGGCGAGAACTACGACGTCATCGCGAAATTTAACGGTCAGCCAGCGTCAGGTCTTGGCATCAAACTGGCTACCGGCGCCAACGCGCTGGATACCGCTACCGCTATTCGCGCCGAACTGAAAAAAATGGAACCGTTCTTCCCGCCAGGGATGAAAATCGTCTACCCGTATGACACCACGCCGTTCGTGAAGATCTCTATTCATGAAGTGGTAAAAACGCTGGTCGAAGCGATTATCCTCGTGTTCCTGGTGATGTACCTGTTCCTGCAGAACTTCCGCGCGACGTTGATTCCGACTATTGCGGTTCCGGTGGTGTTGTTGGGAACCTTTGCCGTGCTTGCGGCATTCGGTTTCTCGATAAACACGCTGACGATGTTCGGGATGGTGCTCGCCATCGGCTTGCTGGTGGATGACGCCATCGTGGTGGTCGAGAACGTCGAACGTGTTATGACGGAAGAAGGCCTTCCGCCGAAGGAAGCGACGCGCAAATCCATGGGCCAGATTCAGGGCGCATTGGTGGGTATCGCGATGGTACTGTCGGCGGTATTTATTCCGATGGCCTTCTTTGGCGGCTCAACCGGGGCAATTTATCGTCAGTTCTCTATCACCATCGTATCGGCGATGGCGCTGTCGGTGCTGGTAGCGCTGATCCTGACGCCTGCGCTGTGCGCGACGATGCTCAAACCCGTCGCCAAAGGCGATCATGGCGAAGGGAAAAAAGGCTTTTTCGGCTGGTTTAACCGCCTGTTTGATAAGAGCACGCATCACTACACCGATAGCGTAGGCAATATTCTGCGCAGCACCGGGCGTTATCTGCTGCTCTATCTCATTATCGTCGTCGGTATGGCTTATCTGTTCGTTCGTCTGCCAAGCTCTTTCTTGCCGGATGAAGACCAGGGCGTATTCCTGACAATGGTCCAGCTCCCCGCCGGCGCGACGCAAGAGCGCACGCAAAAAGTGCTGGATGAGGTCACGGATTACTATCTGAACAAAGAGAAAGCCAACGTTGAATCGGTATTCGCCGTCAACGGCTTCGGTTTTGCAGGGCGCGGTCAGAATACCGGTATTGCATTCGTGTCGTTGAAAGACTGGGCCGATCGTCCAGGCGAAAAAAACAAGGTTGAAGCGATTACCCAGCGGGCAACCGCAGCGTTTTCACAAATTAAAGATGCGATGGTCTTCGCCTTTAACCTGCCGGCGATTGTTGAACTGGGCACCGCAACCGGGTTTGACTTCGAGTTGATTGACCAGGCGGGACTTGGTCATGAAAAACTCACCCAGGCACGTAATCAGTTGTTCGGCGAAGTGGCGAAATATCCTGATCTGCTGGTCGGCGTTCGACCTAACGGTCTGGAAGATACGCCGCAGTTTAAAATCGATATCGACCAGGAAAAAGCTCAGGCGCTGGGCGTGTCTATTAGCGACATTAATACCACGCTGGGCGCAGCATGGGGCGGCAGCTATGTAAACGACTTTATCGATCGCGGTCGTGTGAAGAAAGTTTACGTGATGTCCGAAGCGAAATACCGCATGTTGCCGGATGATATTAACGACTGGTACGTTCGTGGTAGCGATGGTCAGATGGTGCCGTTCTCCGCATTCTCCTCTTCCCGCTGGGAATATGGTTCGCCACGTCTGGAACGCTATAACGGTCTGCCTTCGATGGAAATTCTGGGTCAGGCGGCGCCAGGCAAGAGTACTGGTGAAGCGATGGCGATGATGGAGGAACTGGCCAGCAAGCTGCCGTCAGGCATTGGGTATGACTGGACCGGGATGTCCTACCAGGAACGGTTGTCCGGCAACCAGGCCCCTGCCCTGTATGCTATCTCGCTGATCGTCGTCTTCCTGTGTCTGGCGGCATTGTATGAGAGCTGGTCTATCCCGTTCTCCGTAATGCTGGTTGTTCCGCTTGGGGTTATCGGCGCGCTGCTGGCTGCGACCTTCCGCGGACTGACTAACGACGTTTACTTCCAGGTGGGCCTGCTCACAACCATTGGGTTGTCGGCGAAGAACGCGATACTTATCGTCGAATTCGCCAAAGACTTAATGGATAAAGAAGGGAAAGGTCTGGTAGAAGCGACGCTGGAGGCCGTCCGGATGCGTTTGCGCCCGATTCTGATGACCTCGTTAGCGTTCATGCTGGGGGTTATGCCGCTGGTTATCAGTTCCGGCGCGGGTTCCGGCGCGCAGAATGCGGTAGGTACTGGCGTACTGGGCGGGATGGTAACGGCAACCGTACTGGCTATTTTCTTCGTACCGGTCTTCTTCGTGGTGGTACGCCGCCGCTTTAGCCGTAAAAGCGAAGATATTGAGCATAGTCATTCGACAGAACATCGCTGATTTGCTCACTGTTGATAAGGCCGCGCAAGCGGCCTTTTTTACACAAAAATCATAAAATACGCTTATTGTTAGGTTGATTATTTTTTGCCATATTAATAAAAGGTATAATCCTTACTGCGTTAAAGGCTTTTCTTAGGAAAGTTGGCCATTTCTTAATTCAGCCATTAATTAAGAAATATTAAGAATATTCCTGGCTATTTTCTCCTGTCAGAGTCTATTGTTTTAGCCTGAAAAGCTAAAAAACGTTAACCCAATGATTATACGAGCAATAAAACTGGTTCCTTTTTAGGCGACCGACGTTCACTGTTAAAATTCGAAAAAGTATGGCGACACACGGCTTTCACGCAATTGTAATTTTTAGTAATATGACGATGAAAAGTTTTTTAGAGTAGATTATAGTTAAATCATAAGGTGACGTGGGAAGTACCAGGTTAGTTAGTTGTATCCATCCCGAAGGTGTTCGGTTAGTTTAAGCCACTAAAAAGGGGATGCATTATGGACGAATACTCACCCAAAAGACATGATATAGCACAGCTTAAATTTCTTTGCGAAACCCTGTATCATGACTGTCTTGCAAACCTTGAAGAAAGCAACCATGGCTGGGTTAATGACCCGACCTCAGCAGTCAACCTGCAGCTCAATGAGCTGATAGAGCATATTGCAACTTTCGCGCTTAATTATAAAATTAAGTACAATGAAGACAATAAATTGATTGCGCAGATAGATGAATACCTGGACGACACCTTTATGTTGTTCAGCAGCTATGGTATTAATACGCAGGATTTGCAAAAATGGCGTAAATCGGGCAACCGCCTGTTCCGTTGTTTCGTCAACGCCACCAGGGCTAATCCTGTTAGTTTGTCTTGTTAAAAATTATTACAATCATAGGTAGAATTTATGTCTGATAAACCATTAACTAAAACTGATTATTTGATGCGTTTACGGCGCTGTCAGACAATTGACACTCTGGAGCGCGTCATTGAGAAAAATAAATATGAATTATCCGACAATGAGCTGGCTGTATTTTACTCAGCTGCGGATCACCGTCTTGCAGAATTGACGATGAACAAACTCTACGACAAGATCCCCTCTTCAGTATGGAAATTCATTCGTTAATCACGCAACATTACTTTTTAGAGAACACACAGGTGTTATCTGCCTCCTCGTTCAGGCTAATAACACAACGGGCTATTATAGAGCAGTGATATAGATCACATACCAATAGCAGGGAACGTTCCCTCTAATACTTTATTATTGCTTCTATTGCGATAATATCCACCAAGGGGAGCGCGCGATGAGTGACGAAAAACAAAAAATGATCGCTGGGGCACTGTATTGCCCGACCGATGAAACTTTATGCCAGGATCGACTGCGGGCGCGTCAACTCATCCATCAATACAATTATACTACGCCTGATGAAATAAATAAGCGTCAGGCGATTTTACGCGACCTGTTGGGTCGATGCGAAGACGCCTATATTGAACCTTCCTTCCGTTGCGACTACGGCTATAATATTTTTCTTGGTCACTCCTTTTACGCTAACTTCGACTGCGTCATGCTTGATGTTTGCCCAATTCATATTGGCGATAATTGTATGCTCGCGCCAGGGGTACATATCTATACCGCCACGCACCCGCTGGACGCCGTCGAACGCAACAGCGGCAGAGAATTAGGTAAACCCGTCACTATCGGAAATAACGTCTGGATAGGCGGACGAGCCGTCGTTAATCCTGGCGTAACCATCGGCGATAACGTCGTCGTCGCTTCAGGCGCTGTGGTGACAAAAAACGTACCGCCAGACGTCGTGGTAGGCGGAAATCCGGCGCGAATCATTAAAAAATTGTAGTCAAAATGATAACTGTTATGCTAATTCGTGGTTAATCTGTTACTTTTTTCACGTTACACCTCCCTTTAAAATGGGCTCTTATTACCCTATGTCGCAGAAATCATGAAGGCAAAAGATGACAGAGATACAGCGCCTGCTTAGCGAAACTATTGATGACTTAAACATCCGTGAAAAACGCGATAACAGGCCGCGTTTTAGTATCAGTTTTATCCGCAAGCATCCTGGGTTATTTATCGCGATGTATGCAGCCTGGTTTGCGACGCTGGCGGTCATGCTGCAATCAGAAACGCTGGTGGGGTCAGTGTGGCTGTTAGTGGTGTTATTTATCGCATTTAATGGCTTCTTCTTTTTCGACATCGCCCCGCGTTATCACTATAACGACATCGATGTGCTGGACCTCCGGGTCTGTTACAACGGCGAATGGTACAACACCCGCTTTGTTCCCCCCACGCTCATTGAGACGATTCTTCAGTCTCCACAGGTGGATAATGAACATAAAGTCCAGCTGCAAAAAATGGTTGCCCGTAAGGGCGAACTTTCCTTCTACGATATTTTTACGCTGGCCCGCGCAGAAGCCAGCCGGTAATAAAAAAGTGCGCACCCTCCCTGGTACGCACTGCTTTCCCTGAACCGTTGGTTTTTTAACGTCTTTTTTTACGCCCCTGAACCGCCTTAAAACGCGGATTTGTTTTACAAATCACGTATAAGCGTCCTTTGCGTTTGACTATCTGGCAATCCGGATGCCGTTGTTTTGCATTGCGAAGTGAGTTTAACACCTGCATTTCATTTACCCCCGTTTAGCGCCGATAAAATGACCAAAACGTTTCTGGAAGCGTGCGGCGCTACTTTCGCTATCAAACGTTTTCTGTCTACCGGTATAAAAAGGATGCGATTTTGATGACACATCAATAGTGACATACGGATATGTCACGCCGCCCAGTTCGATTTCACGTTCAGTTTTGATAGTTGATCCCACTTTCACATATTCATTTGCGCTGGTGTCGTGAAATACGACGGTGCGGTATACAGGATGAATATCAGGTTTCATTGCGCCCTCTCAATTATGTTATAACATAACAACAAAATACGCTATCAACGATCCTTTTTCAACCGGTAAACATTCACGATCTCTTCCTGGCAGCAAAAGCAACGTGGCGTAACGCGTTAGCCTGGCGCCTGAATCTGTAAAATCGATAAAATAGCTTTATCATTCGAGGGCGCGATTTACGATCGGATATACTTTCTCTACGCTGTGTTTATAAGGACATCACTGTGACAACACGACATCTGGTCAGCCTGGTAACGGGAGTGCTTATCCTGTCTGTCCTTTTCCCGATAGGATTGAGTCTGTGGCTGGCGCACCGTCAAGTTGAAAAGAGGTTTAATGAAGAGCTGGATATCTTCTCGTCCCGGGTGGCGCTACGTACAGAAAGGGTCAGTGACCAGGCAAAAGCCGCGTTAACGCATATTGCCTCCTTTAAAGGCGAGCCCTGCAGCAGCGCCCATTTACTCGCCATGCGCCGCGTGTCTTATAGCTTTCGGTATGTCCAGGAAGTTCTGTATCTTAAAAATTCGATTCCCGTTTGCTCTTCGCTTGAAAAAGAGAGCCATATTCCCGCGTTCCCTCCGCCTATGAAAATCACTCGCGACGGTTATCGCGCCTGGTTTACGGCGCAAAACGATCTGGGTATAAAACGCTATATGGCGGCACTCGGGAGCGACAGCTATATCGTGATGATCGACCCGGCGTCCTTTATCGATGTGATTCCGTTTGGCGCATGGCCGATTGACGTCGCTATTATTGGCCGGGAACGCAATACTGTGGTTGCCAGCAGCGGTAACCTTGACTCCGCTATTCTTCCGCTCATTCACCATGAGACGCCCCTGCGGCTGGAAAACCGAGGCATTCAGTATGCTATCCACCCCTTTCCGGAAATGGGCATTACTATCGTAAGCTGGGCACCGACCGCTCCGCTGGAAAGGAGCTGGTATCGACAGGCGTTTATCTGGCTACTGGCGGGCATCGTAACGGGTCTGCTGGCCGCGGCCTTTATTCTGCGTATTTTGCGTCGACTACAGTCGCCCCGCCACCGTCTCCAGGATGCGATAGACAATCGCGAAATTAACGTACACTATCAGCCTATTGTCTCCCTGAGCAGCGGAAAAATTGTCGGTGCCGAAGCCTTAGCTCGCTGGCAACAGGCGGACGGCACCTTCCTTTCGCCGGAAATTTTTATCGCGCTGGCTGAACAAACCGGGCTCACGGAGCCGCTAACCCGGCTAATCATCGAAACCGTTTTTGAAGACATGGGGAGTTGGTTAAAGTCCCATCCCGAACAACATATTTCAATCAATCTTGAGGCATCCGATCTGGCGTCGGAAACGTTGCCGACGCTGTTAAGCACGCTGCTGAACCGTAGCCAAATTTCTCCGTCGCAAATCGCGCTTGAATTAACGGAACGCGAGTTCGCCGATCCGAAAACCAGCGCGCCCATTGTCGCCAGATACCGTAACGCGGGACATGCAATTTATATTGATGACTTTGGCACCGGCTATTCCAGCCTCAGCTACTTACAAAATCTGGATGTGGATGTCCTTAAAATTGATAAATCTTTTGTCGATGCGCTGGAATATAAAAACGTCACGCCGCATATTATTGAAATGGCGAAAACGCTCAAACTTAAGATGGTCGCAGAAGGCATCGAAACGACCAGGCAAGAACAGTGGCTACGCCAGCATGGCGTACATTATGGTCAGGGCTGGTTATACAGTAAGCCCCTACCCGCTACGGCATTTATTCTTTGGGCGGAACAGCGGCTATAACGTCGCACAGCAGAAAAGAACAGTGTGGAAAGGCAGAATTGGGTGGGGGCCCTGCCAGCTACATCCCGGCACACGCGTCATCTGCCTTGGCTGCTTCCTTCCGGACCTGACCTGGTAAACAGAGTAGCGTTGCGGGAGAACCAACAGAGCCCCCATTGAGAGCGTTGTGAACCAACGCGCAGGCGCATTATCACTGCTATATCGTGCAATTGCAACCCATCAGGCATCGGATGCTGGTTTCTTGCGCATCCGGGCTTTCCTCCCCCCTTATTCCAGATTATCCTGAAGCATTAACGCAGGATTCTATTATGGATATTCAGGACACATTTCCTCAACGCGTCTGGCAAATCGTCGCCTCGATCCCGGAAGGATTTGTCACGACCTACGGTGATGTCGCCCGGCTTGCCGGTTCGCCTCGGGCGGCGCGTCAGGTCGGCGGAGTTTTAAAACGTCTGCCGGAAGGCAGCACTTTACCATGGCATCGGGTGGTGAACCGCCACGGCGCAATATCACTTACCGGGCCGGATCTACAGCGGCAACGTCAGGCATTACTGGCGGAAGGCGTAGTGGTGTCGGGAAGCGGACAAATCGATTTACAACGCTATCGCTGGGTGTATTAACCCTCTCCGTAACGGAGAGGGTTGGCGCAGGATTAATACTGGGTAGGCGCAGGAACGGCAGAAGACGGATTGACCTGGGTCGGCGAAGTCGATGGAACCGTCGTCGTCGCACCACCGCCGGCCTGCACAGACACCGCCGTTTGCTGTACCGGTACCAGCGTCAGATCCGCTTTAGTGCCGCCATTATTAATCACCGGTTTCACGCTATCGGTAATAAATACCAGCTTATTATCAACGGTGATGGCCGCGCTCAGGAGAATGCGCGCGTTAGGTTGAATATCTGATGGGTTAAACGGCAACACAAAACTGAAAGGCGCCTGTTTACCTTCGGTACGTACCGCTTTTTGCGACAGCACCTTAGACGGCGCATCAGCCAGCGAAGCATCTGAAAGCGTCACGGTCAGCACCGCATCTGGCGGCAGAGCGACCTTCTGGCGGATCCAGACGGTACCGGAAACATTGGGTTGCTGAATAGTAGACTGGTTAGCTGTAATCGACATGTTAGGGTTTGGCGCAGGCGTCTGGATATCAGCGCTTTTATCAGCGCAGGCCGCCAGAGATATCGCAACCGCTAAACCACTTACGATGTGCACGAGTTTCATTCAATTCTCCTTATCATCAATGCACCAGCAGGCCTTTCCCCCCGCCGGAAGAGTGGTTAACAGAAACATAACGTGATTAAGTGTGGCACATGTCACTCATTTTTGCCTGGAATTGGTCTGTTATTCAGACTTTTGTACCCATCGGACCACTTGCAAAATTGCGTTATACTCTGCCCTACCTCGCTTCGGCATCGTTGTCACCTGGAGAGTATGTATGAGTCAGACACTGAATAATTTGCTGACATTATTGAATCTGGAAAAAATTGAAGAAGGACTCTTTCGGGGCCAAAGTGAAGACTTAGGGCTGCGCCAGGTATTTGGCGGTCAGGTGGTGGGCCAGGCGCTCTATGCCGCCAAAGAAACGGTGCCGGAAGCGCGACTGGTGCATTCATTCCACAGTTATTTTCTGCGGCCGGGCGACAGCCAAAAACCCATTATCTATGACGTAGAAGTGCTGCGCGATGGGAATAGCTTCAGCGCCCGCCGCGTTGCCGCTATTCAGAACGGGAAACCCATCTTTTACATGACCGCCTCATTCCAGGCGCCGGAACCGGGTTTTGAACATCAAAAAACCATGCCGACGGCAGTCGGGCCGGAAGGACTACCGTCAGAAACGGAAATCGCGCAATCGCTGGCGCATTTACTGCCGCCAATTCTGAAAGAAAAGTTTCTCTGCGATCGCCCGCTGGAAATTCGTCCCGTCGAATTTCACAATCCGTTGAAAGGTCACGTCGCCGCGCCTGTGCGTCAGGTATGGATTCGCGCCAACGGCACCGTTCCGGATGACATTCGCGTCCATCAATATTTACTGGGATACGCCTCGGATTTGAATTTCCTTCCCGTCGCGCTTCAGCCTCACGGCATCGGTTTTCTGGAAAAGGGCATTCAGATCGCCACTATCGATCACTCTATGTGGTTCCATCGTCCATTCAATTTTAATGAATGGCTACTTTATAGCGTAGAGAGCACTTCCGCCTCCAGCGCCCGGGGCTTTGTTCGCGGCGAGTTTTATACTCAGGATGGCGCGCTGGTCGCTTCAACCGTGCAGGAAGGGGTAATGCGTAATCACAATTAAAAAACATGCCGCTATGCGGCGTTAATGGCCTGATGACGCTGCGCTTATCCGGCCTACGGTAGACTGGGTAAGCGCAGCGCCATCAGGCATGGTGCGCAATCATGCGTTATACGCATTCTCGCCGTGACTGTTCACATCCAGCCCCTCGCGCTCCTGCTCTTCCGGTACACGCAGTCCAACAAGGATATCCGCCAGTTTGTAACCAACAAACGCGACAACGCCGGACCAGACGACCGTAATAGCAATACTTTCCAGCTGTACCATCACCTGATGTCCCATCGTAACGCCGTCGACAAAGCCAACGCCGCCCAGCGAACTGGCGGCAAAAACGCCGGTCAGGATACAGCCGACTATTCCGCAAACACCGTGAACGCCAAATACGTCGCACGGATCATCTACCCGTAACAGACGTTTAAGCATGGTGACTCCCCACAATCCCGCCAGCCCCGCAATAACGCCGATAACCAACGCGCCGCCAACGCCAACATAGCCACAGGCTGGCGTCACGCCGACCAGACCGGCAATCGCGCCGGAACACGCTCCCAGCAGGGAAGGCTTACCGCGTAGCGTCCACTCGCCGATAATCCACCCCAGAATCGCGGCGGCGGTCGCCACCACGGTGTTCACAAAGGCCAGCGCTGCTATCTCGTTTGCGCTACCAGCAGAACCCGCGTTAAATCCAAACCAGCCGATATACAGAATCGCAGTACCGGTAAAGACCATCGGCAGGTTATGGGGTTTAAATGCTTCTTTCCCAAAGCCGACGCGTTTGCCAATTAAATAAGCCCCCACCAACCCGGCGATAGCGGCGTTAATATGCACCACCGTACCACCGGCAAAATCCAGCGCGCCGTGAGCAGCCAGCAGGCCGCCGCCCCACACCATGTGCGCAATCGGAACATAAGAGAGCATGAACCACACCACGACAAAAATCAGTACCGCCGAAAAACGAATACGCTCCGCCAGCGCGCCGACAATCAGCCCGACGGTAATACAGGCGAAAGATCCCTGAAACGCGACATGAATATACTGATAAATCGTCCCCGTTACCGCCGTCAACGCGATATTCTTCAACATCGCCCCATCGGCATTACCGAAGAAATGATTCCCTTCGCCAAAAGCCAGCGAATAGCCGTACACCACCCATAAAATACAGACCAGCGCAAAGGTGACGGTCACTTGCGTTAACATTGACAGCACGTTCTTGGCGCGAATTAATCCGCCGTAAAACAGCGCGATACCCGGTATCGTCATGAACAGCACCAGCGCGGTGCAAATCATCATAAAAGCACTATCCGCTTTATCGGCAACCGCTGGCGCGGCTATCGTTAGCCCAGGCAGCAGCGCCAGTGAAGCCAGTGTGGTTTTTATCATCGCTATCTTCATTTTTTCATTTCCTGTTGCTGTGTGGCGGGTCTTACAGCGCTGCTTCGTCAGCTTCGCCGGTACGAATCCGAATAACGCGCATGAGCTCCGCGACGAAAATTTTGCCGTCGCCAATTTTTCCGGTGTAAGCCGCTTTACTGATGATATCGATCACCTCTTCCAGTTGGTCGTCGGCGATAGCCACATCAATTTTGACCTTCGGCAGGAAATTCACGCTGTACTCCGCGCCGCGATACAGTTCGGCGTGTCCTTTCTGACGGCCAAACCCTTTCACTTCGGTGACGGTCAGTCCCTGAATGCCAATGGAAGAAAGCGCCTCCCGCACGTCCTCCAGCTTGAACGGTTTGATAATCACGGTAACCAGCTTCATAGAACCCTCCAGTCAGAATTAGGTAACGGCTGCCGCCGCGCATGGACTCTTCAGGATGGATATTGCAAAGGATGTGCCAGAAGCTGGCGAGCGAGGAAAAGCGCGGTTAGCGGCGCGTCTTTATATTGACGCGCCCCAAAATCGAAGCAGGGAAAGAAAAACGCACCACGACGGTGCATAATGGGCGAGGTTTTGCCCTGTGGCGCCAAACCTTACGCCGTAGGGCCGGATTCTTCGTGTACGCTGGCGGCTAACTCCTCGCCAACTAACTGTAATTGATACATTTGCCAGTAGCGCCCTTGCGCCGCCAGCAATTGTTGATGCGTCCCGCGCTCCACCGCCTGGCCGCGATGGAGAACCAGAATGGTATCCGCCTCCACGATTGTCGATAGCCGATGGGCAATAACCACCAACGTGGTGCGCTCGCGAATCGCCGCCAGCGCCTGCTGTATCGCCTGCTCAGTGCCGGAATCGATGCTGGCCGTCGCTTCATCAAGAATTAATATTTGCGGGGCGTCAACCAGCACGCGCGCCAGCGCCAATAGCTGTTTTTGCCCGACGGACAGCGTATTTCCCTGCTCGCCGAGATGCGTATGCAGCCCGTCGCTCAGGCCGCGCGCCAGATCTGCCAGTTGTACCGTTTCCAGCGCCTGCCACACCTGCGCCTCGGAGACATCGCGCCCCAGCGTCACATTAGCCAGAAAGGTATCCGCCATCACTACCGGGTCCTGTTGAACCATCGCCACGCCCTGGCGTAAAACGCGATGATTAAGAGAGGAGATCTCTCGCCCATCCAGCCGAATTTCGCCTTGTGTCAGGGGGTAATACCCCATTAATAAGCTGGCGAGCGTGCTCTTCCCGCTGCCGGTGTGCCCCACCAGCGCCACAAAGTTACGGGACGGTACTGAGAGCGTAATGTCCTGTAAAACAAGATTATCGTCGCGGTAAGCAAACGACAGATGATCAATATCAATCGCCCCGCTTTGTAACGGCCTATCGTCGCTGCCATAGCGCTGGCGCGGGCGATCCATCAGTTCAAAAACACGTTCTCCCGCCACAACCGCCTGCTGTAGCATGGATTGCTGGGTGGTCAGTTCAATGAGCGGCTCGTTCAGACGTGACAAATAGCTAATGAACGCATACAGCACTCCGACCTCAATCGTGCCGGCAGACGTAAAGCTGAAAAGCATCAACAGACCGCACAAAATGAGCGCAGAAAAGAGGCTAAGCAGCGGACGCAATAAAAAGCCGTCCAAGCGCAGCGTCTGCATCCGCGCCATGTAGTGCGAGCGGCTGGCCTCGCCCATGCGTTCGCCGAAGCGCGCCTGCTGGCGAAACTGCTGGATTACGCTCATCCCATTGATGATTTCGTTAAAGCCGTCGTTAATATCCGCCAGGTATGCCCGCACGCGGCGTACAATCGGCGTGCTGTAGCGCTGATAAATGATCATCACGGTCAATACCGCCGGAAAAATCAAAATCGCCACCAGCGCCATCCGCCAGTCAAGGCTGAACATAGCGACCAGCATGGCGCCGATCAACGCCGCGCTACGTAATACCGTTGCGACGACCGTGACGTATAGATCGCGGATGACTTCCGTATCGTTGGTCACGCGTGAAATTAATTGTCCGACAGGCTGCGTGTCGAAGGCGCTTAGCGGCTGGCGCAAGGCGGCATCCATGACGTCCGTGCGCAAGGACTGAACCACGCCAACGGCCGCCCGGTTAAATAATAAAGACTGGGCGTAATGCAGACCCGCCGCCAGAAACTGTAGCCCCACATAGGCGGCCGCCAGCCCCACGACCTTGCCCAACGGTAAATGGTGGCGGGCCACCATGTTATCAATGAAATAGCTGATCAGCAGCGGACCGCTAACCTCCGCCGCTGCCGCAATCCACAGCATCATCACCGCGACAGAGAGCGGTTTTCGCCATGGCGAGCCATACGCCAGCAACCGTTTCAGCGTCGGCCATAGCTGTCCAAAACTACGCATTCGCCGCCTCCTCGCCGCGTTCCGGCGCGTCATCCAGAGCGGCCTCCAGTTGCTGATAGCGATACATATCGCGATACCAGCCAATCTGCTGCGCCAGTTGATCGTGATCGCCGCGCTGAACAACGTGACCATGTTGCATAACGATAATTTCATTGGCGTCGGTCAGCGCGGATAAACGATGCGCGCTGATGATGACCGTACGCCCTTCGCCCCACTGGCGCAAATTATGCAAAATCTGATGCTCCGTGCGGCCATCTACTGCAGAAAGCGCATCATCAAGAAGCAGAATTTCCGCATTTAACAGTAGCGCTCTGGCAATCGAGATACGCTGTTTTTGCCCTCCCGATAACATGACGCCACGTTCACCTACCTGCGTGTCGTAGCCCTGAGGCAAGCGGAGAATATCCTCATGTACGCTGGCTAAACGCGCCACCTGTTCAATCTCCTCCTGAGTCGCCTCCGGGCGTCCGAGCGCAATATTATTGGCAATAGAGTCCGAGAACAAAAACGGCGTCTGGCTGACGACCGCCAGTCGGCTACGCCAGCTATCCAGTTGCAGATGCGTCAACGGCATGTCATGGAATCGGATCTCTCCCTGCGTCACATCAAAATGGCGCTGGATAAGCGACAATATTGTGCTTTTCCCCGCGCCGGTCGGACCGCATATCCCCAGCATCTGACCCGGTTTAAGACGAAAGTTCACATTCTCCAGCGCCGGATGCGTCGTTTGCGGATAGCAAAACTCACGAATGGCCGCCGTCAGTTCGCCGCGCCCCGCCGGGACCGGCTCTTCGCCATCCTTAACTACCGGCGCTTCCGCCAGCATGGCGCGGATGCGGCTGTATGCGGCGCTACCCCGCTCCACGATATTAAACATCCAGGCCAGCGCCAGCATCGGCCAAATCATCAACCCCAGATACATCATAAAGCTGGTGAGTTCGCCCAGCGTCAGGCTGCCGTTAACCACCATCCAGCTTCCGCCGCTAATCGCAAGCAGGTTCGCCATGCCAATGGCGATGTAAATGGTTGGATCAAAACGCGCGTCAATACGCGCCACGCGCATATTTTTCTTGCCGGTATCTTCGGCATCCGCCGCAAACAGCGAAGACTGGCGGTCCTCCAGACCAAACGCTTTGATCATACGGATGCTGGTCAGACTCTCCTGCGTGCGGTCGTTCAGGCTGGAGAAGGCGGCCTGCGCCAGTTTGAAATAGTCATGCAGCCGATCGCCGTAACGTTTGATCATCAGCGCCATCACAGGCATCGGCAACAGTGCTAATAGCGTTAGCTGCCAGCTAATTTGCGTCGACATGACAATCAGTACCGCACAGCCCATTACCAGCGAGTCAACCAGCGTCAGAACGCCCTCGCCCGCTGCAAATACGACGCGATCCACATCATTCGTCGCACGCGCGATAAGATCGCCCGTCCGATGGCGCTGATAAAATTCAGGATGCTGACGACTCAGCTGGCGATAATAATCTTCACGCAGTTCGACGGCTAATTGATAAGAAGCGCCAAATAGCAGCACGCGCCAGACATAGCGCAACAAATAGACCACTACGGCGATCAGGGCAATGGTGCCAATCCACATCGCTATTCGGCCTGGAGTAAACTGCTGTGCGGTTACGCCATCCACGACAATCCCCACCACTTTGGGCGGGATCAGCTGAAGCATCGCAATAAGCATAAGCAGAGCCACCGCGCCAAGATAGCGACGCCATTCCCGGCGAAAGTACCAGCTTAATTGAGCAAATAATCGCACGCGTTATTTCCTGATATGATTTCCGGCAATACCGGGAGAATTATTCAATGGGCAGAGAGGTGGTGTACTTAATCTGTTCCATCGCAAAACTGGAGGTGACGTCTGACAGTCCTGGGACGCTATTGACCAGACGTTTATAGAAGTCGTCATACCGCTTCATGTCGGCCACCTGAACTCGCATCAGATAGTCGTATTCCCCCGCCATCCGCCAGAAGCCAAGCACTTCCGGCATCTCAGAGACGACGGTCACGAACCGACAGTACCATTCACTGCTGTGGTGCTGCGTTTTTATCAACACGAAAGCGGTTAATCCCAGCCCCAGTTTTTCCGGGTCCAGCAGCGCGACCCTGCCAAGCAGGATACCGTCATCTTCCAGGCGTTTAAGCCGCTTCCAGCAAGGCGTTGTCGTCAGATTAACGGCATCCGCCAGCGCCTGCAAAGAGAGGGTACAGTCCTGCTGCAATAAGCAAAGCAGTTTACGGTCAATTTTATCTAACATACCCACTCCATAGAGAATATTTTTCTCCTTACATTGTAATTTAAAGGTCAAATAGCAACAATTTTTTCCGTACTTTTCGCTACTCTTGGCACAAAATGATAAATGGATATTAATGATGAGTAGCAATTGGGTTAAAAATGCCATTAATGAAATTAATGCTGACCACCAGCGCTCGGCGGATACGCATCTTATTCGTTTGCCCCTGTCGGCATTTCCAGGTATCCAGCTTTACCTGAAAGACGAAAGCACGCATCCCACCGGTAGCCTCAAGCATCGTCTGGCGCGCTCGCTGTTCCTTTATGGGCTGTGCAATGGCTGGATTAAAGAAGGCACTCCGATTATTGAAGCGTCATCAGGCTCAACGGCGATTTCCGAAGCCTGGTTCGCGCGTTTACTGGGACTGCCGTTCATCGCCGTCATGCCCGCCTGTACCGCAAAACGTAAAATCGAGCAGATTCAATTTTACGGCGGCCACTGTCATTTTGTGGAGAGCGCCTGCGAAATTTATGCCGCCTCCGAGCGGCTGGCGCATGAACTGAACGGTCACTATATGGACCAGTTTACCTACGCAGAACGAGCTACTGACTGGCGGGGCAACAATAATATTGCCGACAGTATTTTCCGCCAGATGCGCAACGAACCCCATCCGGTACCGCGATTTATCGTCATGAGCGCCGGAACGGGCGGAACCTCTGCGACGATTGGGCGCTATATTCGCTGCCAGGGCTATGATACTCAGCTCATGGTGGTGGATCCGGAAAATTCCGTCTTTTTACCTTACTGGCAGGATCGCGACGCTTCATTACGCAGCCCGGTGGGCAGTAAAATTGAAGGAATTGGTCGTCCGCGAGTAGAGCCTTCTTTTATTCCGGATGTCGTGGATGAGATGCTGCGCGTACCGGACGCCGCCAGCGTTGCCACCGCACACTGGCTGGAAACGCAGCTGGGCCGTAAAGTCGGCGCCTCTACCGGCACGAATATGTGGGGAGCGCTGCAGGTTGCGGCCCGGATGCGCGAGGCTGGAGAAACCGGCGCTATCGTGACGTTATTGTGCGATAGCGGCGATCGCTATCTGGATACCTATTACCATCCGTCCTGGGTTAGCGACCATATCGGCGATTTGACGCCGTGGTCAGCGGCCATCGTAAAATTACTTACCGGCGACTAAAAACCAAAAAAAAGCCAGACTGAATGTCTGGCTTGCTGGAAGAGCTCTCTCATTCGGGGGAATAAGGTAGATGCGGATTGTCCAGCCAATGCGTCAAAAAGTGTGATACCGCTTGATTACCACAATGTCCGATAACCGAAAGGTGTGGCAGCGCGGCGATAAGCTGCGGCATGGCATTGCCCATAATGAGCCCCCGCCCGACGCTGCCCAGCATTTCCCGATCGTTCATCGCGTCGCCAAACGCCATGCAATCTGCCAGTGAAAGCCCTAAATGGTTGCTCAATACCGCCAGCGCCGATCCTTTATTGCACCCCAGCGGTAGCACTTCCAGGCAGTCGACGGCAGAGAAACAGAGGTGCGCGCGTTCTTCCAGCGCCTCATTGAGCTGAATGCGCAAACGGATCAGATCGTCATGATCGCCGCAAAAACAGATCTTCGTCACCTGATGGGCCGGAATACTTTTTATATCGATAACCTGATAACGAAAGCCGCTGTAGACGTGCGCCTGGAGTAGCGCGGGGATCTCCTGGCCTGTAAACCAGCCGTTGTCATTAAACACATGCATACTGGCTCGGGTATCCCAGGCATGGTGCATCACCGTATCGGCAACCTGAGGATCGAGATCCTGACGATGCAGCACGTCGCCTTCCAGCGAGTGAATTCGCGTCCCGTTACCGGTAATAAGATAAGCATCCAGTGAAAGCGTCCCCAGAATATGCCGCATCTCCAGCACATGACGACCCGTAGCGAATGTCAGGGTGATATCGCGTTCGCGCAGACGCGCCAGCGTGGCGATCGTTTCTCTACCCAAATGGTGATCGGGCATTAATAACGTGCCATCCATATCAAATGCTGCCAGACGGGCCATCTCTTTCTCCACACTGTGACGCGGTTAACTTGTTGTTCAGTATTACCTGAGATATACGGAAGTAATAGTGAACAGATAAAAGGAAGTGTTCCGGGTTTCTATGAGGCTACTGAATCGGCTTAATCAATATCAACGCCTCTGGCAGCCTTCCGCCGGGGAAACGCAACATGTCACCGTTAGCGAACTGGCCGAACGCTGTTTTTGTAGCGAGCGCCATCTGCGAACGCTGCTGCGTCAGGCCCAGCAGGCGGGTTGGCTAAGATGGGAGGCGCAGTCCGGGCGCGGGAAACGTGGACGGCTCCAGTTTCTGGTCACGCCGGAATCGCTCCGCACCGCCATGATGGAACAGGCGCTGGAAAAAGGGCAGCAGCTCAACGTACTGGAACTGGCGCAGCTGGCGCCGGGTGAGTTACGGGCGATGCTCCAGCCTTTTATGGGCGGCCAGTGGCAAAACGATACGCCGACATTGCGTATTCCCTACTATCGTCCGCTTGATCCGCTGCAGCCGGGTTTTCTGCCAGGACGCGCGGAACAGCATCTCGCAGGGCAAGTTTTTTCCGGGTTAACGCGCTTCGACCGCGACAGTCAATATCCTTGCGGGGATTTGGCGCATCACTGGGAGGTTTCCGCCGACGGTTTACGCTGGGATTTTTATATTCGCTCCACGCTGCACTGGCATAATGGCGATGCGGTGGATACCGCGCAGCTACACGAACGCCTGGAAAGGCTGCTTACCCTACCGGCGCTAAGCAAATTGTTTATTAGCGTCGCACGAATCGAAGTAACGCATCCTCAGTGCCTGACCTTTCTCCTTCACCGACCTGATTACTGGCTGGCGCATCGTCTGGCGAGCTATTGTAGCGGTCTGGCGCATCCTGACCTGCCGCTTATCGGCACCGGTCCTTTTCGCCTGGCGTTGTTCACGCCGGAACTGGTGCGTCTGGAAAGTCATGACCATTATCACCTCAGCCATCCGCTGCTGAAAGCGATTGAATTCTGGATCACCCCGCAACTGTTTGCCCAGGATCTGGGCACCAGTTGCCGCCATCCGGTGCAGATTGCCATCGGCAAACCGGAAGAGCTGGCGACGCTGAGTCAGGTAAGTAGTGGTATCAGTCTTGGCTTTTGTTATTTAACCCTCAAAAAGGGCTCACGGCTCAACGTACAGCAGGCGCGGCGTCTGATACATATTATCCATCATACTTCGCTGCTGAAAACCTTACCGGTAGATGAGAACTTGATTATGCCAAGTCAGGGACTGCTACCCGGCTGGACAATCCCGCAATGGCAGGACGTTGATGAAACGCCATTGCCGAAAAAACTTACCCTGGCGTATCACCTTCCCGTAGAGCTGCATACGATGGCGGAACAGCTTCGACATTACCTGGCGACGCTCGGCTGTGAGTTAACGTTGATTTTTCATAATGCCAAAAACTGGGATAACTGCCCTGCGTTGGCGCAAGCGGATCTGATGATGGGCGACAGGCTGATCGGCGAAGCGCCGGAATATACGCTGGAGCAGTGGCTACGTTGCGATCAGATCTGGCCACATGTCCTTGACGCGCCTGCGTTTTCCCATCTGCAGGCTACGCTTGACGCTCTGCAAATTCAGCCCAATGAAAAAGATCGCCGCGCCGCGCTACAACAAGTTTTTGCCAATCTGATGGATGACGCCACACTTACGCCGCTGTTTAATTATCACTATCGCATCAGCGCCCCACCGGGCGTTAACGGCGTTCGACTCACCCCTCGCGGCTGGTTTGAATTTAGCGAAGCCTGGCTTCCGCCGCCTTCGCCGTGAAGAAGCTGGTCGGGATTATCCGTACGCGTTACCATATTGGTTTTCGTCATTGATCAGGATAACTATGAAACGCGCCGTTGTTGTATTTAGTGGAGGTCAGGACTCCACCACTTGTCTGGCGCAAGCGCGGCATCAGTATGATGAAGTGCATTGTGTCACGTTTGATTATGGTCAGCGCCACCGCGCAGAGATTGATGTCGCGCGGGCGCTGGCGTTAAAACTTGGCGCACGCGCGCATAAAGTGCTGGATGTCACTTTACTGAACGAACTGGCGGTCAGCAGCCTGACGCGGGATAGCATTCCGGTGCCGGACTATGAACCGAACGCGGACGGCATCCCCAATACTTTCGTACCGGGACGTAATATTCTCTTTCTGACGCTGGTGGCGATTTACGCTTATCAGGTCAAAGCCGAGGCGGTGATCACCGGCGTTTGCGAGACCGATTTTTCCGGCTATCCAGACTGTCGCGATGAGTTCGTCAAAGCGCTGAATCACGCGGTGAATCTGGGCATGGCGAAAGATATCCGTTTCGAAACGCCCTTAATGTGGATTGATAAAGCTGAAACCTGGGCGCTGGCCGATTATTGGGGCCAACTGGATTTGGTTCGCGAAGAGACGCTGACCTGCTATAACGGCATTAAAGGCGATGGCTGTGGTCATTGCGCAGCCTGTAATCTGCGCGCTAACGGCCTGAATCATTACCTGTCGAATAAATCGGCGGTGATGGCGGCAATGAAGCAAAAAACCGGGTTAAGGTGATTGTTTTGCCGGATGGCGGCGCACGCGCCTTGTCCGGCCTGGCGATATTCACTATGGTCAATATCGCCAGGCCGGATCAGTTCAACGCCATCAGACAGCGAGGCGTTATTGCACCATCTGTTCCAGCTTTTCACGCAATTCGCCTTCCAGCGGCAGCGCTTTTTGCGTTTTTAAATCAATACAAACAAACGTGATGAGCGCATCGGCCACCACCTGCCCTTCTGGCTCCAGCGTAATCGTCTGGCTTAATACGCCGCTTTTACCGTTAAGCTGTTGTACCTGGCTGGTCACGGTCAGTAGATCGCTCAATACCGCCGGGCGACGGTAATTTATATTGATGTTTACCACCACAAAGGCAATATTGCGGGCCGTCATCCACTGAAAGCTGTCGCTGTTTTCCAGCCCATCCCAACGGGCCTCTTCCAGAAACTCCAGATAGCGGGCATTATTAACATGTTGATAAACATCAAGATGATATCCACGAACTTTGATTTGTGTTTGCATAGCGCAATAACCTTACGTTGTTGTTATAAGTAAACGACAAGTACAGAGGCCATAACTGGTATGACCTCTACAGTCTGGCAAATTTTTGCTACTGTGCAAGTGATTACAATGTTAAAACTGCCAGATTACGCTCCACCAGCGCGCTTCCCATTCCCGGCACCTGCTTTAAATCATCCACCGTTTTAAAAGGACCATACTCCTCCCGATAGCTCACAATAGCCTGCGCTTTTTTCAGCCCAACGCCGTTCATCACCCGCGCCAGATCCTCCGCAGACGCGGTATTAATGCTCACCCTGGTACCTTCATCATCGCTGGCTTTAGCAGGTAATGCCGCTTTGGCGGAGGATGAAGAAGGCGTATCCGCTTTTGTTTCCACCGCTGCATTTTTTGCGACAGGCGTCGCCGCCAGCGCGCTATGGGCCATGCCCGCGCAGGTTAAAGAAAGCGTAATAAGCAGTGCTTTAATTCCGTGTTTCATACTGTTTTCTCCTTGTTTGTTAACAGTGCAGCCACGATAGCGGGACGGAGAAAAACGAACAAACGGCAATTCTCAGAAATGGAAAAGGCCGCGAAAGCGGCCTTTGTGGGATACAACATTTTGCAATTTTTTGCGAAGCGCCTCGACGATTACTGCTGTTCCAGAGCGTCGCCGATTTTGATTTTCGCCTCTTTACGCAGATTGCTCATCAGCGCCTCAAAGACAATTTGCGCATTGTTCTGCGTGATGCCCTGCACCATCGCTTTTTTCTGCGCTTCCGGCATGGCGCCCGCTTTCACCTCGTCAAACGCCAGCAGAACGACGTTACCCTGCATATCGTTCGCCACGCCATAAACTGGCTTATCTTTCGTCGGAAGGCTTAACGCAAAGGCCGCCTGACTCACCGGATCCTGACTGGTACGACTTAACGTTTTAGGCTCGCCAAAACTCAGACCCGCCGCTTTCATCGCTTCCGCGCCTTTGCCCGCTTTCAGCTCGACCAGCAGTTTTTCTGCATCCAGCTTCGCCTGTTGTTCCGCTTTATTATGCTTCACCAGGGCAGTGACCTGTTCTTTCACTTCTGCCAACGGCTTCGCGGCTTCAGGTTTATGTTCGCTCACGCGCACGACAAAAGCCCGGTCGCCATCCACGGTGATAATGTCTGAATTCGGCCCCGGCGTACCGTTTTCACCCACCAGACCGCCATTAAAGATAGCATCGGCTACCGGTTTGAAGTTCAGCTCTTCCGGTAAGGTGTCACGGCTAAACCAGCCGGTTTCAACCGCTTTTACGCCAGCGACCTGTTCAGCGCCTGCTAACGACTCATTGTCGTTGCTTGCCGCATCGCTCACCTTCTGCTGCAACGCATAGTAAGCATCCAGCGCTTTTTCTTGTTTCACTTTCGCGGCAATGTCGTCGCGAACCTCGCTTAACGGTTTCACTTTGGCAGGCTGAATATCATCCAGACGCGCCACCAGAAAACCGACAGACGACTTAATCACGCCAGATATCTGACCTTTTTCTTTTAATCCGGCGTTTTTCAGTTCCGGCACCGTGGCAGACTCTTCCAGCCAGCCCATATCGCCGCCATTACGCGCAGAGATGATGTCGGTAGATTTCTCTTTCGCCAGCGTGGCGAAATCTTCGCCCTTGTTCAGCGCATCCAGTACCGCTTTCGCATCATCTTCCGTTTTGGTCTGAATAATGCTGTAACGAGTACGCTCCGGCTGGGTAAACTGATCCAAATGCTGGTCATAATAGGCCTGAATATCCGCATCGCTGACCAGTGCCTGCATCGTCGCGGCATCCAGCTTGATATAGCTTACGCGGAACTGTTCCGGCGTCATAAAGCGGGATTTATTCTGATCGTAGTAGCTGGACACTTCCTGATCGGTCACCTGCTGCTTCGCCGCCAGCGCGTTGACATCAATAACGGCTTCACGCACCACGCGCTGTTGAGAGACTAATGCCGCCAGTTCGTCGGTTTCTCCTTTCAGCATAAAATCAGTACCAGCCACGCCGTTGATCAGTTGCTGAGTGGTAAGCTGGTTACGCAGCGCCTGAGCGTACTGATCGGCGGTCATTCCCATCTGATTCACAATCGCGTTATAGCGGTTGTTGTCAAACTTACCGTCCACCTGAAAAGCGGGAGTGGCGAAAATCGCCTGCTTTACCTGCTCATCGCTGATGCCCAGTTTCAGTTCGCGGGAATATTGATCCAACAGCGCTTCATCTATCAGACGATTCAGCACCTGCTGGCGCAGGCTTTTCATATAACCTTCGTTGGCCGCCAGTTCAGAATACCTGTCGCCCAACTGCTGCTGCATACGGTTACGTTCGTTATTAAACGCATTCTCAAACTGTGCCCGGCTGATTTCCTGGCCATTCACTTTTGCGGCGTAGTTATTGCTTCCGCCAATCAGGTAACCACTAACGCCGGTCAAAATGAACGACACGATAATGATAACGAAAATAATCTTGAGCACGAGACTGTTTGCAGCCGTGCGTAAGCTGTCCATCATGGTGTAACCACACTCCGCTGTAGGTGACTTTACACTTTATCTTTCAGGCGGCTTCTCCGCTGGCTACCGAGTGATTCGCTCAGTAGCCGCGTCGACGCAACCTGAATGATTTGCGTATAGAGACTTCACGCGCATCGCATTTTCTGAACGCGGCGCACAAAAGCCTATTGTGACAAGAAACGAGGGCAATTGTCAGCCCGCAACGCACAGAAAGTCCCGAATCGCCAATAAAAAAGGCACATCAGTTGATGCGCCCTTGTACTTTGTCACATCCCCCGAGGGGATCACGCTTAGTTTACCGCGTCTTTCAGCGCTTTACCTGCACGGAAACTCGGCACTTTGGCAGCGGCGATGGTGATCTCTTTACCTGTTTGCGGGTTGCGACCAGTACGGGCAGCACGCTCTTTAACAGCAAAAGTACCAAAGCCTACCAGTGCAACGTCATCCCCTTCTTTCAGAGATTCGGTAACAGAAGCAATAATCGCATCTAACGCACGTCCAGCCGCAGCCTTAGAGATATCAGCCCCTGCAGCAATTTTTTCGATCAGTTGAGATTTATTCACTCTTCTCTTCCTCTTTATAATTTATATCGCACCTGAATCCTTCGAAGTACGACCGCGCAGCAGTTATATCAGGCCTGCCACGCCCTTACAACACCCGTTAATGGTGGCAGACCCAATCAACCATCTAAATTAGCTATACAAAAAAAGGCTGGCAAGTCCGAAATAGCCTGCCAGCCCTGTTTTTATTAGCGCTATTTGCGCGAGGTCACTATTTTGCGGTTACAACCTGCATTCCAGACGGTTCGTTTTGCAGAGCAAGCGTCAGAACTTCCTCAATGCGCTTCACAGGATGAATATCCAGATCGGCAATCACGTTGTCCGGAATTTCCTCCAGGTCACGTTTATTTTCGAACGGAATTAAGACCGTTTTAATCCCGCCGCGATGCGCCGCCAACAGCTTTTCTTTCAGGCCGCCGATCGGCAACACCTGACCACGCAGGGTGATCTCACCGGTCATTGCCACATCTGCGCGCACCGGATTACCGGTCAGGCAGGAAACCAGCGCGGTACACATCGCGATACCGGCGCTTGGACCGTCTTTCGGCGTTGCGCCTTCCGGCACGTGAACGTGGATATCGCGTTTTTCGTAAAAGTCCGGATTAATACCCAGTTTTTCCGCGCGCGCGCGCACCACGGTCAGCGCCGCCTGAATAGATTCCTGCATCACTTCACCGAGCGAGCCGGTGTAGGTCAGCTTGCCTTTGCCCGGTACGCAGGCGGTTTCGATGGTCAACAGATCGCCGCCCACTTCCGTCCACGCCAGGCCCGTCACCTGACCTACGCGGTTTTCGCTATCCGCGCGGCCATAATCAAAGCGCTGCACACCGAGGTAGTCGTGCAGATTATCGCCGTTAATTTCAATATGTTTTAACGACTTATCGAGCAACAGTTGTTTAACCGCTTTACGGCACAGTTTGGAGATTTCACGCTCCAGACTACGAACGCCCGCTTCACGCGTGTAATAGCGGATAATACCGATAATCGCGCTATCGTCGACCGTCAGTTCGCCTTTCTTCAGCGCGTTACGCTCGATCTGCTTCGGCAGCAGGTGACGTTTAGCAATATTCAGCTTCTCGTCTTCGGTATAACCGGACAGACGGATCACTTCCATACGATCCAGCAGCGGCGCCGGAATGTTCATGGAGTTGGAGGTGGCGACGAACATCACATCGCTGAGATCGTAATCCACTTCCAGGTAATGATCGCTGAACGCCACGTTCTGCTCCGGGTCCAGCACCTCAAGCAGTGCGGAAGCCGGATCGCCGCGCATGTCCGAGGACATTTTGTCGATCTCATCGAGCAGGAATAGTGGGTTTTTAACCCCCACTTTGGCCATTTTTTGGATCAGTTTACCCGGCATAGAGCCAATGTAAGTCCGGCGATGACCGCGGATTTCCGCTTCATCACGCACGCCGCCCAGCGCCATACGGACGTATTTACGCCCTGTGGCTTTAGCGATGGACTGGCCCAACGAGGTTTTACCTACCCCCGGCGGCCCCACCAGACACAGGATCGGCCCCTTGATTTTATTTACACGGCTTTGTACCGCGAGATACTCAAGGATGCGGTCTTTCACACGCTCCAGACCATAATGGTCAGTATCGAGGATTTCCTGTGCCTGACGCAGGTCTTTTTTGACCTTGCTACGCGCATTCCACGGCACCTGCACCATCCAGTCGATGTAGCCGCGCACCACGGTCGCTTCCGCCGACATCGGAGACATCATTTTCAGCTTCTGCAGTTCCGCTTCCGCTTTCTCTTTCGCCTCTTTCGGCATTTTCGCCGCGTCGATCTTACGCTTCAGCGCTTCGTTTTCGTCCGGCGCGTCGTCCATCTCGCCAAGTTCTTTCTGAATCGCTTTCATTTGCTCGTTCAGATAGTACTCGCGCTGGGATTTCTCCATCTGCTTTTTCACGCGGTTGCGAATGCGTTTCTCAACCTGCAGCAGATCGATTTCAGATTCCATCATCGCCATCAGATATTCCAGACGTTCGTTAACGTCGGACATCTCCAGTACGGACTGTTTATCCGCCAGTTTCAGCGGCATATGCGCGGCGATGGTGTCAGCCAGACGTGCAGGGTCGTCAATGCTATTGAGTGACGTCAGCACTTCCGGCGGAATTTTTTTGTTCAGCTTGATGTAGCCTTCGAACTGGCTGATAGCGGTACGCACCAGCACTTCTTGTTCACGCTCATCAATGGCTGGCGAATCAAGGTACTCCGCCTTCGCGGAGAAATGTTCGCCGTTGTCAGACAGCGCGGAAATACGCGCGCGCTGTAACCCCTCGACCAGCACTTTTACGGTGCCGTCAGGCAGTTTCAGCATCTGCAAAATAGAGGCCACGGTCCCGACGGTGAAAAGATCGTTTACACCCGGCTCATCCGTTGATGCTTCCTTCTGGGCGACCAGCATGATTTTTTTATCATGGTCCATAGCCGCTTCCAGACAACGGATAGATTTTTCCCGCCCTACAAATAAGGGTATGACCATGTGCGGATAAACCACCACATCGCGCAACGGCAATACGGGGATTTCAATGCGTTCAGAACGCTCAGGATTCATAGAGCTCTCTCTTAGTTTAGTGTCCGCCAGGTAATCAGATAGTATAGCTGTGCTCCATACCACCTATAACATGTACGTCAGTATATGGGGATGTTTCCCACACATTCAACGGCGTGTTTACAGGAAAAACGAAAGGGGAGATAAAATCCCCCCTTTTTTGGCTAACTGATTGTATGAATGTTTAATTATTCGCCAGAAGCCTGCGCTTCCGGTTTGCCGTAAATCAGCAACGGCTTACTCTGACCGGCAATAACGGACTCGTCGATCACCACTTTTTCGACGTCTTCCATAGATGGCAAATCGTACATGGTATCCAGCAGCGCCGCTTCGACGATAGAACGCAGACCACGGGCACCGGTTTTACGCGCCATTGCTTTCCTGGCGATAGCGTCCAGCGCTTCGTCACGGAATTCCAGATCGACGCCTTCCAGGTTAAACAGCGCCTGATACTGCTTGGTCAGCGCATTTTTCGGCTCTTTCAGGATTTGAATCAGCGCTTCTTCGCTGAGTTCGTTCAGCGTCGCCACCACTGGCAGACGACCGATAAACTCAGGAATCAGACCAAATTTGATCAAATCTTCCGGTTCAACCTGCGACAACAGCTCGCCTTCGCTGGCTTTGTCGGACTTCGCTTTCACCGTCGCGCCAAAACCAATGCCGGAGCCGGTTTCAACACGGTTAGCGATCACTTTATCCAGACCAGCAAACGCGCCGCCGCAGATAAACAGAATCTTAGAGGTATCTACCTGTAAGAACTCCTGCTGCGGATGTTTGCGACCGCCCTGCGGTGGAACCGCGGCGACGGTGCCTTCGATCAGTTTCAGCAACGCCTGCTGTACGCCTTCGCCGGAAACATCGCGGGTAATGGACGGATTGTCTGATTTACGCGAAATCTTATCGATTTCATCAATGTAGACAATCCCACGCTGCGCTTTTTGCACGTCGTAGTCGCATTTCTGCAACAGTTTCTGAATGATATTCTCGACGTCTTCACCCACGTAACCCGCTTCGGTCAGCGTGGTCGCATCCGCCATAGTGAACGGCACATCCAGCAAGCGCGCCAGCGTTTCCGCCAGCAGCGTTTTACCGGAACCGGTCGGTCCAATCAGCAGAATGTTGCTTTTGCCTAACTCGACGCCATTGCTGGTATCACCGTTACGCAGACGCTTGTAGTGGTTATAGACCGCCACCGCCAGCACTTTTTTCGCCTGCTCCTGGCCGATAACGTAATCGTCCAGGTGGGTACGAATTTCATGCGGCGTCGGCAGCGCACTACGTTCACGGTGCGGAGCAACTTCTTTAATTTCTTCGCGAATAATGTCGTTACATAAATCGACGCATTCGTCGCAGATATACACGGATGGACCGGCAATCAGCTTGCGCACTTCATGCTGGCTTTTGCCGCAAAAAGAGCAGTACAACAATTTGCCCGAGCCATCTTTGCGTTTATCTGTCATGAGTCAAAACCTCTTCTTTGTTCTTTGTGCCGCACACGACGACGCAAATGCCATTCTCAGGCGCAAGCCGCTAATCAGCGTTGTGCCGCCCTTCATTAGTATATACACAAAATCATTCGAGCTACATCAAGGCGGCAACTCGGCGACTCCGCAGGCGCTTACATAAGTAAGTCACCGGGAGGCGCGCTGGCAACCAACACCGAGGTAGCGTGAAGGATGAAGTGTATAGCGGCACACTTGCGTCCAGGGCATCAATTACGATGGGTCAAAATTGAGTCAACCAAACCGTACTCTACCGCTTCAGGCGCGGAGAGGAAGCGATCGCGCTCAGTATCACGTTCAATCTGCTCAAGAGATTGACCCGTATGATGCGCCATAAGTTCATTCATGCGCCCTTTTACTTTCAAAATTTCGCGGGCGTGAATTTCAATATCCGTCGCCTGGCCCTGGTAGCCGCCCAGCGGCTGGTGGATCATGACGCGAGAGTTCGGCAAGCAGAAACGTTTGCCTTTCGCCCCGGCAGTCAGCAGAAACGCCCCCATAGAGGCCGCCTGTCCCATACAAATGGTGCTGACGTCTGGCTTAATAAACTGCATGGTGTCATAGATGGAGATCCCCGCAGTAATTACGCCGCCAGGAGAATTAATGTACAGATAGATATCTTTTTCCGGGTTTTCCGCTTCCAGGAACAGCATCTGCGCCACGATCAGGTTAGCCATATGGTCTTCGACCTGGCCGGTCAGAAATATGACGCGTTCCTTAAGTAGACGAGAATAGATATCAAAAGAGCGCTCACCGCGTGAGGTCTGTTCAATGACCATCGGCACCAGCGCCATATGAGGGGCCAAATTATCTCGTTCTCCGCTGTATGACATTTCCGTCTCCTGGATAAAAATTGAAAAAACCTGCTGTACTGATTGTAACCTGATGGACGGATTATCAGCCAGTCCCTCTGTAATGGGTACGGCATCGCCATAATTCAAGCATAACAATCTTTTGCTCTAACGCTAACACTGAAACGCGGTTTTCGCACCCTTACCATGCAAAATGCGTGACAAAAAAAACCCGTCACTGAAAGGTGACGGGTTTTTGTGCAAATTTCGTGCTTTTAACGCGACAAATTACGCCTGCTGGTTCATCAGCTCATTGAAGGAAGTGGCTTTTTCAGACACTTTCGCTTTTGCCAGAACCGCTTCAACAGCCTGTTCTTCCAGAGCGACGTTACGCATATTGTCCATCAGCTCTTTATTTTTGCTGTAGAACTCAATTACTTCTTTCGGATCTTCGTAAGCAGACGCCATCTCTTCGATCAAGCCTTTAACGCGTTCTTCGTCCGCTTTCAGCTCGTTGGTGCGGATTACTTCGCCGAGCAGCAGACCGACAACTACACGACGCTTAGCCTGTTCTTCGAACAGTTCGCGCGGCAGCTCCAGAGCCTGTTTCTCGTTACCACCAAAACGCTGCGCAGCCTGACGGCGCAGAACGTCGATTTCGCTGTCGATCAGCGCAGCCGGTACGTCGATGTCGTTAGCTTTTACCAGGCCTTCGATCGCCTGAGACTTAACGCGGTTACGCACCGCGCCTTTCAGCTCGCGTTCCATGTTTTTACGTACTTCAGCGCGCAGACCGGCTACGGAACCATCTTCAACGCCGAAACGTTTGATGAATTCTTCGGTCAGTTCCGGCAGTTCGCGCTCTTCAACTTTCTTCAGGTTGATAACGAACTTAGCCGCTTTACCTTTCAGGTTTTCAGCGTGGTACTCTTCCGGGAAGGTCACATCGATAGTGAACTCTTCGCCAGCTTTGTGGCCTTTAACGCCGTCTTCAAAGCCCGGAATCATACGACCCTGGCCCATCGCCAGAACGAAATCGGTCGCTTTGCCGCCTTCGAACTCTTCGCCGTCTACAGAGCCGGTGAAGTCGATGGTCACACGGTCTTCCGCATCAGCAGCGCCGTCTTTTTCTTTCCAGGTCGCCTGCTGCTTACGCAGGGTGTCCAGCATCACATCAACGTCAGCGTCGGTGACTTCAACAACCGGCTTTTCAACTTCGATGGACTCGAGGCCGGTCAGCTCAACTTCCGGATAGACTTCAAACTCGACGGAGTAAGTGAAGTCTTCACCCACTTTGTATTCGCCCGGAACATAGTTCGGCGCGCCTGCCGGGTTAATTTTTTCTTTGATGATCGCGTCAACGAAGTTGCGGCTCATCAGATCGCCCAGCACGTCCTGGCGAACAGAAGCGCCATAACGCTGAGCGACGATATTCATCGGTACTTTGCCTTTACGGAAGCCGTCAATACGTACTTTTTTCGCTACGTTGACCAGCTCGCTTTTTACAGCGGTCTCGATGCTGTCAGCAGCGATTGTAATCGTTACACGGCGGCCAAGGCCCTGAGTGGTTTCAACTGAAACTTGCATCTTGTTACCTCAAAAAATCACAGTGCTCGGTCAACTCTACTCCGCAAGCACGTGCTATTTGCTTCGCGGAACCGGGATGTTCTCATAATCAATCACATTCCCTGTCGTCAGAATCATCCCGAAGACGTTCATATATAAGACGGCGCATTATAGCGGCATCACTTTTGTGAGTCGAGAACGGTGATTGTGCGATGCTGCGGCGGTTTTCACAATTCTCGGCTAATTTTTGTCTGAATACTGTACGACACGCTCAAAATTCAGACAAAACAAAACGGCCCGTAGGCCGTTTTCACATAATTCTGTAGCAACATACTGGAAAAGCGGAGGTAGTTGCAAATCCGTTTTGCTACGCGATGCTTCCCGCGCCGCGACAAGGAGGCGACGCGAAGATAGTATCCTGCAATCCTTCCCACTCTTTGAGGGTATAAGTATGCAGTGCCAGCGCATGTACGGTTGTGGAGAGTTCCGCCGTTAACGTACCGTAAATCATCCGATGACGATTAAGAAAACGTTCGCCTGTAAAGCGATCGCTCACCAGCACGACCTTAAAATGGCTTTCCGATCCTGCTGGAACATTGTGACGATAGCTTTCATCCACAACTTCGAGAAACACGGGGTCGAACGCTGTCCTTAATTTTTCTTCTATTTGCTCACGTATCATCATGAAAATCTCCTCCGACAACGCTGTGATGTCACCCATCCCTTTAAATACTAGCCGCTTTTACCGTTTCCATTACAGCATGACAACAAAAATTTAGCTTTCGTCTGATTATTTCAGCCAAACGTATGAAGTTTACTGCCTTAATCATTCTTTTAGCGCTCAAAATCCCCGCTCGCGCCGTTATCAATACCAAATCGGACATTACGACGAATTTACCTGCGTTGACCACTTCCCCTCGCCGTTAGCGGTGTTATGATGGCGGGAATTTTTACCTATCACGTTTTAAGCGTCATTGAGAGCCTGAATATGTTAAAAAAACTTCTCTTTCCGTTAGTCGCTCTGTTTATGCTGGCAGGATGCGCCACACCGCCGACGACCATTGACGTCGCGCCGAAGATCACCTTGCCACAGCAGGACCCGAGCCTGATGGGCGTCACCGTTAGCATTACCGGCGCGGACCAACGCCAGGATCAAGCGTTAGCGAAAGTCACGCGTAACAACCAGCTGGTAACGTTAACCGCCTCCCGCGATTTACGCTTCCTGTTACAAGAAGTCCTGGAAAAACAGATGACGGCACGGGGCTATATGATCGGGCCTAACGGCGCGGTTAATCTGCAGATTATTGTTAACCAACTGTATGCTGATGTTTCCCAGGGCAGCGTGCGCTACAACATCGCGACCAAAGCGGATATCGCGATTATTGCGACCGCGGCAAATGGCAGCAAGATGACCAAAAACTATCGCGCCAACTACTCTATTGAAGGGGCGTTCCAGGCCTCTAACCAGAATATTGCCGACGCGGTGAACAGCGTTCTGACCGATACCATCGCTGATATGTCTCAGGACACCAGCATTCACGATTTTATCAAGCAAAACGCCCGTTAATAGCAACAACAAGACCCGGCAGAAGCCGGGTCTGTAGATGCCTATGTCAAGTCAATATTTACGTATTTTCCAGCAACCGCGTTCAGCCATTCTGCTGATATTGGGTTTTGCCTCCGGTCTCCCGCTGGCGCTCACCTCCGGTACGCTACAGGCGTGGATGACCGTCGAGAATATCGATCTTAAAACGATTGGCTTCTTCTCGCTGGTTGGTCAGGCCTATGTGTTTAAGTTTCTCTGGTCCCCGCTAATGGACCGCTACACGCCGCCTTTTTTAGGTCGTCGTCGCGGTTGGTTACTCGCCACCCAACTGTTGTTACTGGCGGCGATTGCGGCGATGGGCTTTCTTGAACCCGGCACGCAGCTACGCTGGATGGCGGCGCTGGCGGTGGTGATTGCTTTTTGCTCCGCCTCGCAGGATATCGTGTTCGACGCCTGGAAAACCGATGTTTTACCCGCAGAAGAACGCGGCGCTGGCGCGGCAATCAGCGTGCTTGGCTACCGGTTGGGGATGCTGGTTTCCGGCGGACTGGCGCTATGGCTGGCCGATCGCTGGCTCGGCTGGCAGGGCATGTACTGGCTGATGGCGGCATTGCTGATCCCCTGCATTATCGCCACCTTACTGGCGCCGGAACCGACCGATACTATCCCGTCCCCGAAATCGCTGGAACAAGCCGTCGTCGCGCCGCTACGCGATTTCTTTGGCCGTAATAACGCCTGGCTGATTTTACTGCTCATTGTGCTTTATAAACTGGGTGACGCCTTCGCTATGAGCCTGACCACCACCTTTTTGATTCGCGGCGTCGGCTTTGACGCCGGTGAAGTTGGCGTGGTCAATAAAACGCTGAGCCTGTTGGCAACGATCGTCGGCGCGTTATACGGCGGCATATTAATGCAGCGTCTTTCGCTGTTTCGCGCGCTGCTGATTTTCGGCATTTTGCAAGGCGCGTCCAACGCCGGTTACTGGTTGCTCTCCATTACCGATAAAAACATGTTCAGCATGGGCGCGGCGGTCTTTTTCGAAAATCTGTGCGGCGGAATGGGTACTGCCGCCTTTGTCGCGTTATTAATGACGCTATGTAATAAGTCGTTTTCCGCAACACAGTTTGCCCTACTGTCGGCCCTCTCCGCAGTAGGCCGCGTTTATGTTGGTCCCGTAGCGGGCTGGTTCGTTGAAGCGCACGGCTGGCCGACATTCTACCTCTTCTCAGTTGTCGCCGCCGTTCCCGGGCTGTTACTGTTGCTGGTCTGTCGGCAAACGCTGGAATATAGCTGGCAGAACGAGCGTTTCATTCCCCGCACGCAATACCGTGGCGCCTATAATTTCGCGCTTTCAATCCTGCTCGCGGGAGTGGCTTTACTGGCGGTCTGGGTACTCCTGCTGACCATGAACGCGGTGGATTACACTAACTTCTCATTCCTACCCGGATTGCTTGAGACTGCGGTAGCGGTTGCCGTGTGCGGCATTGTCTTTGGCGGGTTGCTGGACTACCTGGCGCTACGAAAAACACGCCTGCTCTAAAACATTATTTGCCGTTGTAATAACGACCCGGAATTATAACGGCTAAATAACCATCAATTGATAAAAAATATATTTGTCTTTTTGTGCGCAACAGAATTTTGGAAATTATTGGTAATTTCTACGCTACCTATTTTCTTTACACGATTCAGCCGATTAAATTTAAATTTCTGCCGTTGATTGTCCTTTTATTGATAATTAATTGTTAAGCAATTGTTTTATTTTTACATTGGTTATACCAATTATCCCTCAACATCCCACTTATAGACCTCATCCGTTATAACGCAAAGTTTCAACAGTGTCTTAAAGTTATTTCGACATACTTGGCAACATATGTGACACGCGCGGCAGAACTTGGTAACACAGAACCAATCATGTTTACAGTAATGTAACCTTACCGTAAAATGCCCCTACACTTTAAACGCCACCAGGTCCCGTGGAATTGAGGTCGTTAAATGAGACTCAGGAAATACAATAAAAGTTTGGGATGGTTGTCATTAATTGCAGGCACTGCATTACTCAGTGGCTGTAATTCTGCGCTGCTGGATCCCAAAGGACAGATTGGACTGGAGCAACGTTCGCTGATACTGACGGCATTTGGCCTGATGTTGATCGTCGTTATTCCCGCCATCTTGATGGCTGTTGGTTTCGCCTGGAAGTATCGTGCGAGTAATAAGGATGCGAAGTATAGCCCGAACTGGTCACACTCCAATAAAGTGGAAGCCGTGGTCTGGACGGTGCCTATCTTGATCATCATTTTCCTTGCCGTACTGACCTGGAAAACCACGCACGCGCTTGAACCAAGCAAGCCGCTGGCGCATGACGAAAAACCGATCACCATCGAAGTGGTTTCCATGGACTGGAAATGGTTCTTCATCTATCCGGAGCAGGGTATCGCCACCGTCAACGAGATCGCCTTCCCGGCGAACACGCCGGTTTATTTCAAAGTGACCTCCAACTCCGTGATGAACTCCTTCTTTATCCCGCGTCTGGGTAGCCAGATTTATGCCATGGCCGGTATGCAAACACGTTTGCATCTGATCGCCAACGAACCCGGAACCTACGATGGCATCTCCGCCAGCTATAGCGGCCCGGGCTTCTCTGGTATGAAGTTTAAAGCTATCGCCACCAAAGACCGCGCAGAATTCGACCAATGGGTCGCAAAAGCGAAGCAGTCTCCGAACACCATGAATGATATGGCGGCGTTCGAGAAAGTGGCTATGCCAAGCGAGTACAACAAGGTGGAATATTTCTCCAGCGTGAAACCAGATTTGTTCAAGGACGTTATTAACAAATTCATGGACCACGGTAAGAGCATGGACATGACCCAACCTGAAGGTGAGCACAGCTCGCATGAAGGAATGGAAGGTATGGACATGAGCCACGCGGAATCCGCCAACTCCAAGGGTTGAGGAAGATAAAATGTTCGGAAAATTATCACTGGATGCAGTACCGTTCCATGAACCTATCGTCATGGTAACGATCGCTGCAATTATCGTCGGGGGACTGGCGATACTGGCAGCGATTACTTACTTCGGTAAGTGGACCTACCTATGGAAAGAGTGGTTAACGTCGGTTGACCATAAACGCCTCGGCATCATGTATATCATCGTCGCGATTGTGATGCTGTTACGTGGTTTCGCCGATGCCATCATGATGCGTAGCCAGCAGGCGCTTGCCTCCGCAGGCGAAGCGGGTTTTCTACCGCCGCACCACTACGATCAGATCTTTACCGCTCACGGCGTAATCATGATCTTCTTCGTGGCGATGCCCTTCGTTATCGGTCTGATGAACCTGGTGGTTCCGCTGCAGATCGGCGCGCGCGACGTTGCTTTCCCTTTCCTGAACAACCTGAGCTTCTGGTTCACCGTTGTCGGCGTTATTCTGGTTAACCTCTCGCTGGGCGTGGGTGAATTCGCGCAGACAGGGTGGCTGGCTTATCCGCCGCTATCGGGAATAGAGTACAGTCCCAGCGTCGGGGTCGATTACTGGATATGGGCGTTGCAACTCTCGGGTATTGGTACGACGTTAACCGGTATCAACTTCTTCGTGACGATCCTGAAGATGCGTGCGCCGGGTATGACAATGTTCAAGATGCCGGTCTTTACCTGGGCCTCTTTGTGCGCCAACGTACTGATCATCGCCTCTTTCCCGATTCTGACGGTTACCGTCGCGTTGCTGACCCTGGATCGCTATCTGGGCACCCATTTCTTTACCAACGATATGGGCGGCAACATGATGATGTACATCAACCTGATTTGGGCCTGGGGCCATCCGGAAGTGTACATTCTGATTCTGCCGGTCTTCGGGGTATTCTCCGAAATCGCAGCGACCTTCTCGCGTAAACGTCTGTTCGGCTATACCTCGCTGGTTTGGGCGACCGTCTGTATTACCGTACTGTCGTTTATCGTTTGGCTGCACCACTTCTTCACGATGGGCGCGGGCGCGAACGTTAACGCCTTCTTCGGTATCACCACCATGATTATCGCCATCCCGACCGGGGTGAAGATCTTCAACTGGTTGTTCACCATGTATCAGGGCCGTATCGTCTTCCATTCCGCAATGATGTGGACCATCGGCTTTATCGTGACCTTCTCGGTCGGCGGTATGACCGGCGTGCTGCTGGCGGTACCGGGCGCGGACTTCGTCCTGCACAACAGCCTGTTCCTGATTGCGCACTTCCATAACGTGATCATCGGCGGCGTGGTGTTTGGCTGCTTCGCAGGTATGACTTACTGGTGGCCGAAGGCGCTTGGCTTCAAGCTGAACGAAACCTGGGGTAAACGCGCCTTCTGGTTCTGGATTATCGGTTTCTTTGTAGCCTTTATGCCGCTGTACGTACTGGGCTTCATGGGCATGACCCGTCGCCTCAGCCAGCAAATTGATCCGCAGTTCCATACGATGCTGATGGTTGCCGCCGCCGGCGCCGCGCTGATTGCGCTGGGTATCCTGTGCCAACTGATTCAGATCTTCGTTTCTATTCGCGACCGCGATCAGAACCGCGATCTGACCGGCGACCCATGGGGTGGCCGTACGCTGGAGTGGTCAACCTCTTCTCCGCCGCCGTTCTATAACTTTGCCGTTGTGCCGCACGTTCACGAACGTGACGCCTTCTGGGAAATGAAAGAAAAAGGCGAAGCGTACCAACAGCCTGGACAGTATGGAGAGATTCATATGCCGAAAAATAGCGGTGCCGGTATTGTTATCGCCGCCTTCGCGACGGTATTTGGCTTCGCCATGATCTGGCATATCTGGTGGCTGGCGATAGTGGGTTTCGCAGGCATGATCATCAGCTGGATTGTAAAAAGCTTTGATGAAGATGTGGATTACTACGTGCCGGTCCCGGAAGTCGAAAAACTGGAAAGCCAGCATTTCGATGAGATTACTAAGGCAGGGCTGAAAAATGGCAACTGATACTTTAACGCACGCGACTGCCCACGCGCACGAACACGGGCACCATGACGCAGGCCAGAACAAAATCTTCGGATTTTGGGTCTACCTGATGAGCGACTGCATTCTGTTCTCTATTCTGTTTGCTACCTATGCCGTTCTGGTAAACGGCACCGCTGGCGGCCCGACAGGTAAGGACATTTTCGAACTGCCGTTCGTTCTGGTTGAAACCTTCCTGCTGTTATTTAGCTCCATTACCTACGGCATGGCGGCGATCGCCATGCACAAGAACAACAAGAGCCAGGTTATCTCCTGGCTGGCGTTGACCTTCTTGTTCGGTGCCGGATTTATCGGGATGGAAATCTATGAATTCCATCACCTGATTGTTAACGGTATGGGCCCGGATCGCAGCGGCTTCCTGTCTGCGTTCTTCGCGCTGGTCGGCACGCACGGTCTGCACGTCACTTCCGGTTTGATTTGGATGGCGGTGCTGATGGTGCAAGTCGCCCGTCGCGGTCTGACCAGCACTAACCGTACCCGCATCATGTGCCTGAGCCTGTTCTGGCACTTCCTGGATGTGATTTGGATTTGCGTATTCACTGTTGTTTATCTGATGGGGGCGATGTAATGAGTCATTCTACCGAGAGCGGCGGCGCATCCCACGGCAGCGTAAAAACGTACATGACCGGCTTTATCCTGTCGGTCATCCTGACGGTTATTCCATTCTGGATGGTGATGACCGGCGCTGCCTCTCCGGCCGTTATTCTGGGATCTATCCTGGCAATGGCAGTGGTGCAGATTTTGGTGCATCTGGTGTGTTTCCTGCACATGAACACCAAATCTGATGAAGGCTGGAACATGACGGCCTTCATCTTTACCGTGCTGATCATCGCCATCCTGGTTGTGGGCTCCATCTGGATTATGTGGAACCTCAACTACAACATGATGATGCACTAAGAGCGGCGAGTATGATGTTTAAGCAATACCTGCAAGTAACGAAACCAGGCATCATCTTTGGCAACCTGATCTCGGTGATCGGGGGATTTCTGCTGGCCTCAAAGGGCAGCATTGACTATCCCCTGTTCATTTATACGCTGGTCGGGGTGTCACTGGTTGTGGCGTCGGGTTGTGTATTTAACAACTACATCGACAGGGATATCGACAGGAAGATGGAAAGAACCAAGAATCGGGTGCTGGTCAAAGGCCTGATTTCTCCTGGCGTCTCGCTGGTATACGCCACCCTGCTGGGTATTGCTGGCTTTATGCTGCTGTGGTTTGGCGCTAATCCTTTGGCCTGCTGGCTGGGGGTGATGGGCTTCGTGGTCTACGTTGGCGTGTACAGCTTGTACATGAAGCGTCACTCCGTCTACGGAACGCTGATTGGTTCTCTCTCCGGCGCAGCGCCGCCGGTGATTGGTTACTGCGCCGTAACGGGCGACTTTGACAGCGGCGCGGCGATTCTGTTGGCTATTTTCAGCCTCTGGCAGATGCCGCACTCTTACGCCATCGCCATTTTCCGCTTTAAGGACTATCAGGCGGCCAATATCCCGGTTCTGCCGGTGGTAAAAGGAATCTCAGTCGCTAAAAACCACATTACGCTGTATATCATTGCGTTTGCCGTTGCAACGCTAATGCTAACGTTGGGCGGTTATGCCGGTTACAAATACCTGGTGGTCGCCGCGGCGGTCAGCGTTTGGTGGCTCGGCATGGCGCTACGCGGTTACAAAGTGGAAGATGATAAGGTCTGGGCGCGCAAGCTGTTCGGCTTCTCTATCATTGCGATTACCGCGCTGAGTATCATGATGTCCGTTGATTTTATGGTGCCGAATTCGCAGAATCTGCTGACTTACGTCTGGTAAAGACTTTAGATGGCGTATCGCTTGATACGCCATCTTTCTTTTCGCGTTTAAAGAAAAATTCCCGCCTTAAGAATGTCCATCTCTTTACCGTTAACAATCCCCGTCACAGCGGTTACGCTATAGCTATCAACATCGCAAAATTCCGGCTGATAGATAGGTTGTAATGTCGATTCACGTAGCGTATCAGACTTATACCCTTGTAAATTGCGGTTCTGCGTATTTAGCCCAAAAGGCTCAAATGCGATAACCTGCTGTGACATCGCCCCGGCCTTATTTTTCAGCGCCAGTGAGACGCGTAAATTCTCTATACTGCTGACTCTATCCGTTTTGACGACAAACTCCAGCTCGCATGCATAGCCGCTGCCCTGACTCGCACCGAAAACACGATCACGATTGAAGGTTAACTTCGGCAAATTCTTTTCACGCATTGCCACAGCCTCAGCACGGGCCTGTCGGTCTTTTTCGCAGGTCACCTGAAAATGGGGATCGTCTGCAAAACTTGTTCGCCCCTGAGCAAACAACTCCGCTGCCTTCCGGCAATCCGTGTCGACAAACTGACCGTTGGTATACATCCAGGCAAGATAGTTTAAAGCGCGAGACTTGCCCATCTTCGCCGCCCGTTCAAAGAATTCAAACGCCCGAGCGTAATCAAGCGGAACCTGCGTCCCGGAGTAATAGATCTCACCAAGATTTATGAGCGCATCGACATTACCCTGCGCAGCCGCCAACTCGTACCACTGCCCCCCCTTCTGCAGATCGCGCTTAATCCCTCGTTTTCCATTCAAGTAGAAGTAACCGAGTATATTCTGCGCATCAGCCTGGCCCAATTCAGCAGCCTTGCGGAACCATTGCAACGAACGCGCCTCTTTATCGTCGACCTCAACAAAACCAGAGTCATAGAGACTACCAACGATAAAGTTAAGTTCAGGGTCTCTCTCCTGCGCCCACAGCTCCGCAAGGTGCAGGATATCCGCCTTTGAATAACCCAGGCGCGTGATGAGCGCGGCCATCGCGCTCCCGCCGCCGGCATACTGGCGTAATGTTTCAATAAACCGGGAACGCTGAGTAATATCGCTTTCCGCGGCTTGCTTTGCCGTATCTATTTCGTCGGCTATCAGGCGCGTCACCGTCTGCGCATCAGTATCGATATCTGCTTTACTGGTTTTATCCGCAAGCTCTTTTGCCAAAACGTCATCCTGCATCACCCCCAAGCCATGCAGATAAAAATAACGAGCGTTGTAGCAGCCATAGGGTTCTTCAACATGACAAGCCTGCTCATAATACTTGATAACCTGTATCGTATCTTTCGGTACGGCAACGCCGTACTCATAAATAAACCCCAACTCCGCCAGCGCTTGAGCATTATTATCTTTGGCTAACGCTTTTAGCTCATTTAGCGCCTGAACATCTTTCTGCGCAATACGGCTATATAACGCGTCAATATCATCACCTGCCTGGCATACCGATGCGAAAGAAAACCCAAGCAGAAGCAAAAGATTCCATTTCCGTTTTATCATTTTTCATTCCCTTATTCTTTATCTAAAAAGCGCACACTGTCAGCTTTCAGTAAATCGACATTCTTACCGTTAATCGTTGCCGTAGCGGATTTCAGCGTAAAATGGATATCGCCGATCCCGTGACAAAAATCTTGCGTATACAGCGGGAGATCGTATGGGGTAACGAGAGGATCAACATCATGATTTTGCATATCTATCCCCAGAGTATTCAAACCGAATGGCGGAATCATCAACGTTTCCTCAGTTGCCATTCCATCAGCATTCTTCAGTTCAAGCGTAATATGCAAATTCGCCATGTTACGGATTTTATCTGTGCCAATCTGAAAAATTAGTGCGCATTCTTTCGGCTTAGCCGTTATCCCGCGAGAGAAAATACTCGCTTTTTTTAGGGTTACTCTGGGTAAAGCATCCGCGTTGTTTTTTCGACTCTGAATATCCGCTGCGCATTTACTCAAAAATATTTTTTCCTCAACTTTCTTACCTACATATCGAGATGCTTTCTTGTAATACGACCAGGCTTTATCACAATCAGGTGCAGTACCTAAACCGTTATAATACATCCAACTCAACGGCATCGTTGAGCGCGAATTAGTACCATCATTTTCAACCTGCGTAAATAATGCCAGCGCTTTAGCGTAATCAGTGCGCCCTGTTGCGCCAGAATAATAGATTTTACCTAACGCAATCTGTGCATCGCTGTCACCCTGCTCAGCCGCCTGCCCATACCATTTTTGTGCTTCCTGAATGTCTGGCTTAATCCCCCACTCATCGCCCTCTCCCCCCGAATAAATACCCCCCAAGAGAGATTGGGCCTCAACGACGCCTTTTTCCGTGGCGGCGCGAAACCATTTCAACGAGGCTGGCCTGGCCTTATAAGGCTCATCCACATAATGACCAGAGAAATCATTAAGGGTGAGTAACCCCAGTTGATAATCCATTTGTGGATCGCCGTCCTGTACCCATAGCGTAGCAAGGCGGAACGTTTTTTCCTGATTAAATCCGATACGACTAAAAAAAAGCGCATCGCTCTCTGGCCTATTATTTAGAAGATTAAATAGTGCATTAATAAATTCTGGTCGCTGCGATTTATCCGTATCGGCCAATACTTTTGCCGCGTAAATTCCTTGCGAAAACTTATCGATATACTCTTGCTCAATCAATAAATTATCCAGATTCATTTTTTTAGCATACTTATTGGCCTGAGCACTATCTTTCGCCACTCCGTCGCCATACTGATAAGCATACTTCACATTATAGCAACCATAGTTACCGCCAAGTTCACAGGCCTGCTTGTAATACTGCAACGCCCGTTCGCGATTCATCGGTACACCAATACCGTATTCATGGATAAACCCCAGTTCATCCAGAACCGAAGCTCTTTTTTCCACAGGCAAAGCATCAAGATCCTTCTGGGTAAGCGCAGCATATTTTACATCATCTTTACCGTTGTTCTCTGAAGCATTCACCTGGCTAACAAATAAAATACCCGCTAAAATACATAATGATAAATATTTAATTTCCATAACGAATTCACTCCTTGAATAATATAATAAATGCGACTGCTGACGAATCTTCTGCCTGATAAACGCGCGCCATCACGCAGAAAGTTTGCTATCAGTCTCGGCGTTGTTGAATAAATCAAATTTTCAGAAGATGGGCGGATCTGATCATCGCAGTCGTTTCAGAATCGGGTTCCTATGGCAAAGCAAAAGTTTAAAATCACCCACCGGCCAGCCACACTCAGGCAGCGCGGTTCGCTGACAGTCTGGCTTGACGAGTTCTGCTATTGCGATATGGAGCAACAGCGCACACCGCCTGAAGGCCGTGGCTAACCGCTACACTATACTGATATGGCTCAGATAGCCACTACAGCTCAAGGAGATCGGAATATGAATGAGCACAAGGCTATGCTGACTCTCCCGATCGTCCCTATCGTGTTAACAATTTATCTCTTTTTTAGCTCAACTGTTTCAAAAACATAATATTTGCTAATTAACCCTCTATTTACCCGACACACTCCCCGCACTACACTACTCCCAGCTTTTATACAGAGGTGGCAATGAACGATTATAAAATGACGCCAGGGGAGCTGCGCGCCACATGGAGTT
This sequence comes from Salmonella sp. 32100201201700099SM, assembly GCF_017572645.1. Classification (NCBI taxonomy): domain Bacteria; kingdom Pseudomonadati; phylum Pseudomonadota; class Gammaproteobacteria; order Enterobacterales; family Enterobacteriaceae; genus Salmonella; species Salmonella sp. 32100201201700099SM. Next base: position 126,425 of record NZ_JAGERQ010000008.1, read on the forward strand.
TAGGGACCGTCTTTTCGTTGCGTATGCTGGGTATGTTTATGGTTCTACCAGTACTGACCACATACGGTATGGCGCTACAGAGCGCCAGCGAAGCATTAATCGGCATTGCGATCGGCATTTACGGGCTGGCGCAGGCTATCTTTCAAATTCCCTTTGGGCTGCTGTCCGACCGCATTGGCCGTAAGCCGCTGATTGTCGGCGGACTGGCGGTATTTGTCGCGGGTAGCATCATTGCCGCGCTCTCTCACTCAATCTGGGGCATTATTCTGGGGCGAGCGCTACAGGGGTCCGGCGCTATTGCCGCCGCCGTCATGGCGCTCCTGTCTGATCTCACCCGAGAACAAAACCGCACCAAAGCGATGGCGTTTATCGGCGTCAGCTTTGGTATCACTTTCGCGATTGCGATGGTATTAGGGCCGATTGTTACCCATAGTCTGGGATTAAACGCGTTGTTCTGGATGATCGCCGCCCTCGCCACTCTGGGCATTCTTCTGACAATCTGGGTGGTTCCCAACAGTACCAACCATGTGCTGAATCGCGAATCCGGGATGGTCAAAGGCAGCTTCAGTAAAGTGCTGGCGGAGCCGAGGCTGCTCAAGCTCAATTTCGGCATTATGTGTCTGCATATTTTATTGATGTCCACCTTTGTCGCCCTGCCCGGCCAGCTTGCCGATGCCGGTTTCCCTGCCGCCGAACACTGGAAGGTGTATCTGGCAACCATGGTGATCGCCTTTGCCGCCGTCGTGCCTTTTATTATCTATGCTGAAGTCAAACGGCGGATGAAGCAGGTATTCCTGTTCTGCGTGGGGCTCATTGTCGTCGCAGAAATCGTGTTGTGGGGAGCGGGCCAGCATTTCTGGGAGCTGGTGATTGGCGTACAACTCTTTTTCCTCGCCTTTAATCTGATGGAGGCGCTGCTGCCTTCACTTATTAGCAAAGAGTCGCCCGCGGGGTATAAAGGAACGGCGATGGGCGTCTATTCTACCAGTCAGTTTCTTGGCGTGGCGCTTGGCGGCTCGCTGGGCGGCTGGATAGACGGCACGTTTGATGGGCAAACCGTTTTCCTTGCCGGGGCCGTACTGGCGATGGTATGGCTGGCAGTGGCAAGTACCATGAAAGAGCCGCCCTATGTCAGCAGCCTGCGTGTGGAAATTCCAGCGGATATCGTTGCTGACGACAGGCTAAAACAGCGACTGTTGGCAATGAAAGGCGTAAGTGAAGCGCTGATCGTGGCGGAAGAGCATTCCGCTTACGTCAAAATCGACAGCAAAGTGACCAATCGCTTTGAAGTTGAACAGCTTATCAGCAAAGGATGAATACTGCATTGCCGGATGGCGGCGAGGCTCTATCCGGCATAACAACTTAATCGCGGAAGTTTTTGAACTGGAACGGCTGGCCCAAATCGCCGCCGCGAACCAGCGCCATTACCGATTGCAGATCGTCACGTGATTTGCCCGTCACGCGAATCTCTTCCCCCTGAATTTGCGCCTGCACCTTCAGTTTGCTGTCTTTAATCAGCTTGACGATTTTCTTCTGCACGGCGCTTTCAATGCCCTGCTTCAGCTTCGCTTCCACATACCAGGTTTTACTGCTATGCACGAACTCGTCCGGTACATCCAGCGAAGCGCCTTCAATACCGCGTTTAAGCAGCTTGGCGCGCAGAATATCGAGCAACTGATTGACCTGGAAATCGGACTCGCTCAGCACCTTGATGGTTTTATTGGCATCGTTCAGTGCAATAGTCGCCTCTACGCCACGAAAGTCAAAACGAGACTCAACCTCGCGAACCGCGTTATCCACGCCGTTACGCGCTTCCTGCAGATCAACTTCAGAAACAATATCGAAAGATGGCATCTTTTCTTCTCCCTTCATTTTCGTTGCGTTGCATAATACCTGCAACGAGGCTTAACGAGAAGCTTAGCTGATGACGCTATAATTAGCGCCATAACACCTGGCGCTGTTGCAGGTGAGGAGGAACAATGAAAATTACTGTACTGGGATGCGGAGCCTTAGGACAACTTTGGCTTTCGGCACTGTGCAAACACGGACATGACGTACAGGGCTGGCTACGGGTGCCACAACCTTATTGCAGCGTAAATCTGACCGATACCGATGGTTCCTTTTTCAACGAATCACTGACGGCAAACGATCCGGATTTTTTGGCGAAGAGCGAACTGTTGTTAGTCACGCTGAAAGCGTGGCAGGTTTCCGACGCAGTACGAACCCTGGCGTCAACCCTACCGGTGACGTCGCCTATTCTGCTCATTCATAATGGAATGGGAACCATAGAAGAACTGCAAAATATCCAACAGCCGATGTTGATGGGGACTATCACCCATGCTGCGCGCCGCGACGGTAATATCATTATTCATGTCGCTAACGGCACTACGCATATTGGCCCGGCACGCGAGCAAGACGGCGATTACAGTTATCTCGCCGATATCCTGCAGGGGGTACTGCCCGATGTCGCCTGGCATAACAATATCCGCGCAGAGATGTGGCGCAAACTGGCGGTCAACTGTGTTATCAACCCGCTCACCGCGCTTTGGAACTGCCCGAACGGCGAGCTGCGCCATCATACTGATGAAATCAACGCGATTTGCGAAGAGGTCGCCGCTGTGATTGAACGTGAAGGCTACCACACATCGGCAGACGATTTACGCTATTATGTTGAGCAAGTGATTGACAGTACGGCAGAAAACATCTCATCCATGTTGCAGGACGTGCGCGCCATGCGCCATACCGAAATTGACTACATCACCGGTTATTTACTCAAGCGCGCCCGCGTGCACGGTCTCGCCGTTCCGGAAAATAGCCGCCTGTTTGAAATGGTAAAGCGAAAGGAGAGTGAGTATGAGCGCTCAGGCACTGGTATGCCTCGCCCCTGGTAGTGAAGAGACCGAAGCGGTCACCACTATCGATCTGCTGGTTCGCGGCGGAATCCACGTCACTACCGCCAGCGTCGCCAGCGATGGCAACCTGACGATTGTCTGCTCGCGCGGTGTAAAGCTACTGGCGGATGCGCCGCTGGTTGAAGTTGCCGACGGCGATTATGACATCATCGTGTTGCCCGGCGGAATTAAAGGCGCCGAGTGCTTTCGCGACAGCCCGCTGCTGGTCGAAACCGTAAAACAGTTTCACCGCTCCGGGCGCATTGTCGCAGCCATTTGCGCCGCAGCCGCCACAGTGCTCGTGCCGCACGATATCTTCCCTATCGGCAATATGACCGGTTTTCCGGCGCTGAAAGATAAGATCCCCGCCGAACAGTGGCAGGATAAGCGTGTGGTGTGGGATGCGCGGGTAAAATTATTAACCAGCCAGGGACCAGGTACCGCTATCGATTTTGGTTTGAAAATCATCGACCTGTTGGTTGGTCGTGAAAAAGCGCATGAAGTGGCTTCGCAACTGGTGATGGCGGCGGGGATTTATAACTACTACGAATAAGAATGATTACCGGATGGCGGCGTAAACACCTTATCCGGCCTACAAAACGGTACAGTCTGTAGGCCGGATAAGCGACAGCGCCATCCGGCAGTTATTTTACGGGCGTTCGCCCTGCGCCAGACGCGCATTAATATGCGCAATCACCCCAGGTAAATCCGCCAGTGAATCCACCACGTAATGCGCCCCGGCGGCGTACAGCTTGCTGGCCGCGTGCTCGCGGCGGACCGCAACGTCCTCTTTCGACATTGTCTGATAGGCGTCCCATGTTGCGCCGAATTCGTTACCCGATACCGCCAGCCCCACCGTCCACATCCCCGCGTTAAGCCCCTCGCTAATGCCCGGCGCGGCATCATCTACCTTCACACAGTGCGCGACCGCATCAATGCCCAGCGCAATCACGTTTTGCAGCGCCATCCACGGCCCCGGACGACCACCCGCGGCCAGGTCGTCCGTTGCCACCCAATGATCCGGACAATAACCATGCCCGGCGGCGGCGGGAACCAGGCGCTCCATCACCGCTCGTGGGTAACCGGAGCAGGAGCCTATCTTGATACCCTCGGCTCGTAGCGTCGCGATCGTGTCGATAACTCCGGCAATAGGAGAAGAAAAATCGACAACTTTAGCAATCTGTAACGGCATGAAAGCGGCGTAGATGGCATCAATATCTGCTGCGCTCATGGCGCGGCCAAACTTTGCCTGCCAGCGCGCGTCAACAGCAGGTAATTTTCCCAGCGCTTCAATGTGTTGCCATTTACCCAGCCCCATTGGCACGCGTGCTTCGGCGAGGGTGATCTCCACATCAAATGCCTGACGGAACGCCTCGACGAAAATTTGCGTCGGCGCGAAGGAGCCAAAATCGACGGTGGTGCCCGCCCAGTCGAGAATAACAGCGTGAATACGGTTCATCATGGTTCCTTATTTCGTCCAGTACATGGCGGTACGAATGGCGGTCAGCAGGGCAGTGATATCGGCGGCATATACTTCGCCAATGTTGCCGATGCGGAAGCAGTCACTTTGCGACACTTTGCCTGGATAGATAACAAAGCCCTGCTCTTTGAGGCGGCGATAAAATTCGCTAAAGCGATACTGCGGGTCTTCCGGTGAATAAAAGGCGGTGATAATGGGCGAATGAAGTTCGTCATCCAGCAGCGTGTTAAAGCCCAGCGCCCGCATTCCGGCCACCAGGCTGCGCTGATTTTGCTGATAGCGTTGATGACGTGCCGCCACGCCACCTTCTTTCGCCAGCTCTTTCAGCGCCTGTGCAAACGCCAGGACGGTATGTGTGGGCGAAGTAAAACGCCATTTGCCGTGGTTATCCTCCATGCAGCGCCACTGGGCGTAGAGATCTAACGACAGCGAGCGGGAACGCCCTTTGCACGCGGCCAGTTTTTGCTCGCGGGCAATCACAAAGGCAAAACCCGGCACGCCCTGAATGCATTTATTGGCGGAGCTGATCAGATAGTCGATATGTAATGCTGCAATATCCATGGGGATGCCGCCGAAGCTGCTCATGGCGTCAACGATGTAGGTTTTGCCATAGCGATGCGCCAGAGCGCCCACCTCATCAATGGGGTTGAGCATCCCGGTGGTTGTTTCGCTATGCACCATGGCGATATGGCTGATCGTCGGGTCGACGTTGAGGATCGCGTCGATCGCCTGCACATCCGGGCGCGCAACTTCGCCGCAGTCGTAAGCGTGATGGGCGATACCCATAAGGCCGGCCATCTCGACCATTCGTGCGCCGTATGCACCGTTGCTGACGATCAGCACCTTATCCTGCGGCCCCAATGCGCTGCCCAGTACGGCTTCCACAGCATAGCTGCCGCTGCCTTGCAGCAGTACGGAGGTGTAGCCTTCGGAGGCCGTTGCCAGTGCGGTTAGCTGCTGGCGGATCTGTTCCACCACGCCGATATTGTAATCATCATCCCAGGTACAGCTATCGAACAACATCGCTTCTTTCACGGTACGAGAGGTGGTGAGCGGGCCAGGAGTCAGCAACAGATAGTTACGCGAAGTCATGTTATTTACCTTTGGTCTATACCAGATTGCATTTATCATGACGATCTTTGCCGCGATGGGTCAAAGAGAAAATCGCGCTGCAACAAAAAATTCATCTCTGCTTGTATAATGGCGGCAGGTAAAACGGAAGCGAGTAAGCATGAAATCTATCCCGGGCGATATCCCGCAGTACCTGTTGATCAAGGCGCAGCTTCAGGCGCGTATTCAGAGCGGTGCGTTGAAAAGCGGTGATAAACTGCCGTCTGAACGCGAACTGTGCGCGATCTTCAACACCACGCGCATTACTATTCGCGAAAGCCTGGCGCAGCTGGAGTCCAGTGGGCTTATCTGGCGCGCCGATCGTCGCGGTTGGTTCGTTACGCCGGAACGCCTGTGGCTGGATCCGACCCAGAACACCAACTTCCATAAGCTTTGCCGCGAGCAGGGGCGGGAGCCAAAAACCGCGCTACTGAGCGGCGTGTTAACCACCGTGCCTGTCGAGGTCATGGAGCCCCTCCAGCTCCAGCCGTTTGATCAAATCTATCTGCTGACCCGTCTGCGTTACGCCGATGGCCGCGCCGTGTGCTACTGCGAAAACCATTGTTTGCCCGCCCGCGTGCCTGAGCTGCTGCAGTACGATCTCAACGGCAGCCTGACCGAGGTATACGAGTCGTACTACAACCTCGTCTATACCAGCATGCATCTGTCGTTCTACCCCACCGCCATGCCTGCGCAGGCCGCACAGGCGCTGGGAGTTATGGAAGGACGCCCGGCGCTGTTGCTGCGCCGTCTGAACTACGATCAACACGGGCGAGTGCTGGATCTGGATATCGAATACTGGCGTCACGACAGCCTGCGCATTGAGGTAGATACCCACTAGCGGGTGCGCCGGATGTTGGCTGCGAGCCTTATCCGGCCTGTCAATCGTATCGTCTCACGGCTATCCGGATAAGCGCAGCATCCTCCGGCGTGGACTGATTTATTTCTCTTTCATCGTTTTGTCATATAAGCCGTTTAGCGTAAAAAGCAAACTTGGTATAGGCCAGAAAATGCAACGTACGCTATGAGGCTATTACGATGAAACTTTCCCGACTTGCTCTGCTGTCTGTCTTCGCTCTCGCCAGCGCCCCGTCATGGGCGGAATCAGTGGTCACGGTGTACTCCATCGACGGGCTGCACGATGGCGATAACAGCTGGTACCAGGTGCAGTTTGACGCGTTCACCAAAGCGACCGGCATTACCGTACGCTATGTTGAAGGCGGTGGTGGCGTGGTAGTGGAACGTCTGGCAAAAGAGCGTACGAATCCACAGGCCGACGTGCTGGTAACCGCGCCGCCATTCATTCAGCGCGCCGCCGCCGAAAAGCTGCTGGCGAACTTTAACACCGACGCCGCCTCGGCTATCCCCGATGCCAACAACCTTTATTCGCCGCTGGTAAAGAATTATCTGAGCTTTATCTACAACAGCAAGCTGCTGAAAACTGCCCCGGCGAGCTGGCAGGATCTGCTTGACGGTAAATTCAAAAATAAACTCCAGTATTCCACGCCAGGTCAGGCCGCTGACGGCACGGCGGTAATGCTGCAGGCTTTCCACAGCTTCGGCAGTAAAGATGCCGGTTTTGCGTATCTCGGCAAGCTGCAGGCCAATAACGTCGGGCCATCTGCCTCTACCGGCAAGCTAACCGCGCTGGTTAATAAAGGTGAAATCTACGTCGCTAACGGCGACCTGCAAATGAACCTCGCGCAGATGGAACGTAACCCGAACGTGAAAATCTTCTGGCCGGCCAACGACAAAGGCGAGCGCAGCGCGCTGGCCATCCCTTATGTCATTGGCCTGGTCCAGGGGGCGCCGCAGAGTGAAAATGGTAAAAAGCTGATTAACTTCCTGCTGAGTAAAGAAGCGCAGACTCGCGTCAGCGAACTCTCCTGGGGAATGCCGGTACGCAGCGACGTGACGCCGAGCGACGAACATTACAAGGCCGCCACTGCCGCGTTAGAAGGCGTGCAGAGCTGGCAGCCAAATTGGGATGACGTAGCCGTTTCGCTGTCGGCAGATATTAGCCGTTGGCACAAAGTGACCGAAAGCGAGTAAGCCTGATGCTGATGAAAACGACTGCCGCTCACGCCCCTGCATCGCAGGGGACATCGGGGATAGTCCTCGACTCGCTGCGCGTTGCGTATCACGGCAACGTGGTGCTTAAACCGCTCTCTTTGACGATTGAACCTGGCGAAGTGCTGGCGCTGATTGGCCCATCAGGATCTGGAAAAACGACGGTGCTGCGTGCGGTGGCGGGCTTTGTGCAGCCTGCAGGCGGTCGTATCCTGATTGGCGATACGGACGTCACCCATCTGCCACCCTATAAACGCGGGTTGGCGATGGTGGTGCAGAACTACGCCTTGTTCCCGCATCTGAAAGTGGAAGACAACGTCGCTTTTGGTCTGCGTGCGCAGAAGCAGCCAAAGGCGCTAATTAATGAGCGTGTCACGCAGGCGCTGAAGACAGTTGGCATGAGTGATTACGCCACCCGTTATCCGCATCAACTTTCCGGCGGCCAGCAGCAACGCGTGGCCATCGCCCGCGCGATTGCCGTGCGCCCGCGCGTGCTGTTGCTGGATGAACCACTGTCAGCGCTGGACGCACAGATTCGTCATAATATGGTGGAAGAAATCGCCCGTCTTCACCGTGAGCTGCCGGAACTCACTATTCTCTACGTCACCCACGATCAAACGGAAGCGCTCACCCTGGCCGATAAAATCGGCATTATGAAGGATGGCTCGCTGATTGCTCACGGCGAAACCCGCGCGTTATATCACCATCCGCCCAATCGTTTTGCCGCCGAATTCTTAGGTCGCGCCAATATTCTCTCCGCCATCGCGCTGGGGATAACGGAGGTTCCGGGGCTGGTGGACGTCAGTTGCGGCGGTGCGGTGATTCGCGCGTTCAGCCAGGGCAGCCACCACGGTTACAACAAACTGCTGTGCATTCGTCCTCAGCACCTCAGCCTGACGCCGCGTTCGGCCTACAGCAACCGCTTCAACGCCACACTGCAATCGGTGCACTGGCAAGGCGATTTAACCCATCTGTTGTGTGACGTTGCTGGCGAAACGGTGCGGATGGTGTTGACACATGTCAATCCGCTGCCGCGCGTGGGCGACAAGCTGGCGCTGTGGTTCGAACCGGATGATGCGGTCCTGATTGAGGTATAACCATGTCACTCATTTTACCTCTGGAAAAACCGGCGCTTAACCTACGCCCGCTGCTGTGGCTGTTGCTCCCGTTGCTGGTGCTGGCGACGCTGTTTTTCTGGCCTCTGTCGCTCATCGTTGAACAGGCGCTACGCGGTGCCAATGGCGAGATCGGGCTCGAGACCTTCCGCCAGGTGGTCGACTCGAAACGCTTTGTCGGCGCGTTGCTGAACACGTTGCAAATCGCCTTTTTCGCCACCGCCGGTTGCCTGCTGCTGGGCAGCGTGATGTCGCTGATTCTGGTGTTTATTCCTTTCCCCGGCAGCGAGTTGATTGGTCGGGTCGTCGATACTTTTATTGCGCTGCCGACCTTCCTGATTACGCTGGCGTTCACCTTTATTTATGGGTCAGCGGGTCTGCTCAACGGTGCGCTGATGAGCCTGTTTGCCTTTGAGCTACCGCCGGTGGATTTTCTCTACTCGATGCAGGGTGTCATTCTGGCGGAGATCACGGTGTTCACTCCGCTGGTGATGCGGCCACTGATGGCCGCGCTGCGGCAAATTGATAAAAGCCAGCTAGAGGCAGCCAGCATTCTGGGGGCACACCCGTTACGGGTGATTGGGCAGGTGATTTTCCCGGCGGCGCTACCGGCGCTGATGGCTGGTGGCAGCCTGTGCCTGCTGTTGACCACTAACGAGTTCGGCATCGTACTGTTTATTGGCGCGAAAGGGGTTAACACCCTGCCGATGATGGTTTACAGCAAAGCGATTCTGGAGTCCGACTATACGGTCGCCTGCATGATTGCGTTGATTAACATTGTCTTGTCGCTGGGGCTGTTCTCCCTCTATCGCCTGGCGGCATCGCGTACCGGCGTAAGGAGCCAGCCATGCTAATTTGGTCACCTAAAGGACGCGCAGCGGCGGGCGTTGTGGCTAGCGTACTGTTTATCGTGTTCTTTTTCCTGCCGCTGGCGGTGATTCTGATGTCCAGCCTTAGCCAGCAGTGGAACGGTATTCTGCCGAGTGGCTTCACGCTGAACCACTTTGTTAACGCTCTGCACGGTGCGGCATGGGATGCCCTACTTGCCAGCCTCACGATTGGCTTTTGCGCCAGCCTGTTTGCGCTGCTTTGCGGCGTTTGGGCGGCGCTGGCGTTGCGTCAATATGGGGTGAAAACGCAGAAATGGTTAAGTATGGTGTTCTATCTGCCGAGTGCGATTCCGTCAGTGTCCGTGGGCCTGGGCATTCTGGTTGCTTTCAGCCAGGGGCCATTGCAAATGAACGGCACCCTATGGATTGTGCTGACAGCGCACTTTGTGCTGATTTCCGCCTTTACCTTCAGTAACGTGTCGACCGGACTGGCGCGCATTTCCGCCGATATTGAAAACGTCGCGTCGAGTCTGGGGGCATCGCCCTGGTATCGTCTGCGTCACGTGACGTTGCCGTTATTGATGCCGTGGATGGTGTCAGCGCTGGCGCTGAGTTTATCGCTCTCCATGGGGGAGTTGGGCGCGACGGTGATGATTTATCCACCGGGCTGGACGACGCTGCCGGTAGCTATCTTTAGCCTGACCGACCGTGGAAATATCGCCGACGGCGCGGCGCTGACCATTGTGCTGGTGGCCATTACGCTGCTGCTGATGATGAAGCTGGAGCGCATTGCAAAACGGTTGGGGCAGAAATAAAACGGTAGGCCGGGTAGGACATAGCCGCCACCCGGCAAAGGAATTACGGGCGATACACCTTCACATTGGCAAACCCCTGCTCGCGCAGATAGAGCGCCTGCAGGCGACTCATTACGCCGCGTTCGCACCATAGCAGCCAGGTTTTGCTCTGATCGAGGTCGCCAAATTTAGTGCTCAGCTTGTAGAAAGGCAGCGAAACGACGTCGACGCCTTCCACTTTCAGCGGCTTGTCATCCTGCTCATCGACAGAACGGATATCCAGAATCACATCGTTGGCGCCAAAACCGCTCACGGTTTCAACTTCCACCACCTCCTGCTGGGTCTGCTGGGCGATTTCACGAATATCGACGTTGTTCGCTTCTTCTACCACCTTATCGAGAATACTGAAGTCGAAATTTTCTTCTTCGGCTTCAATTTTCGCTTTAATGGCTTTCACCGTCGGACTTTTTGAAATCACGCCACAGTATTCCGGCATCGTACGGGCAAAATCTTCCGTACCAATCTGGCGCGCCAGGTTGATAATGTGCTCTTTATCGTAAGAGATCAGCGGGCGCAGGATCAGCGTGTCAGACACGTTATCGATCAAGCGCAAGTTGGTTAGCGTCTGGCTGGACACCTGGCCCAGCGCTTCGCCGGTCACCAGCGCCTGTACGCCGTAACGTTCCGCCACTTTCGACGCCGCGCGTACCATCATACGTTTGAGCACCACGCCCATCTGGCCGTCGTCGACTTTCTCCAGAATCTCGCCGACCACTGGTTCAAAGTTAATCGCCACAAAACGCACGCGATGGGAGCTGCCAAAGCGGTTCCACAGGTAATGCGCCACCTGGCGAACGCCGATTTCATGCGCCGCGCCGCCGAGGTTAAAGAAGCAGTAGTGTACGCGACAGCCGCGACGCATCAGCATATAGCTGGAGACGCCGGAGTCAAAACCGCCGGAGATCAGCGACAGCACGTCTTCCTGGGTGCCAATCGGGAAACCGCCAATACCTTCATAACGCCCTTTGATCAGCAGCAGGCGATCATCTTCCACTTCCAGATGCACCGTCACATCCGGGTTAGTGAGCTTCACGCGCGCCGATTCAATATGCTGATTTAATCCGCCGCCAACATAGCGCTCCACTTCAATGGAGCTAAACTCATGCTTACCGCGACGTTTTACCCGCACGCAGAAGGTTTTGCCTTCAAGCTGTTCGCGATACTGCGCCAACGCTTTCTCGAAAATGTCGTGCATATCGGTGAACGGCACATCTTCGACTTCAAGAATATGGTGAATCCCCGGGATGCGGGTCAGCGCGTCGCGAATCGCCAGACGCTGGTTTTCATCTTTGGCGCGAACTTCAATGTTATCCCAGTGACGGACAACCGCGAGGGTCTCATCGTAGTGCTTTAAAACGTTACGGATGTTCCCGGTTAAAATTTTTATAAAGCGCAAACGCACAGATTGGCTTTTGATAGTGATTTCCGGGAACAATTTAATGATAAACTTCATGGCGGCAATGGTTCTTTAGCAAGCTATCTAAGGCTTGTCGTGGAGAAATAGTACAGCAGCCCATACCTACGGCTGCATCCAGGCGCGGAAGTATATCACCATCACGGACATCTTGCGCATTTCCCCTTACCATTGCGCGTTATTTGCTTATCAGTGCGAGTCCGTTACCATAGACTTGTGCTGCCATTACAGAGAGTCAAACAGTCATCATGCCGAAGAAAAATGAGGCGCCCGCCAGCTTTGAAACTGCGCTGAGCGAGCTGGAACATATTGTTACCCGCCTGGAAAGCGGCGATTTGCCGCTGGAAGACGCGCTGAATGAATTCGAGCGCGGCGTACAACTGGCGCGTCAGGGGCAGGCAAAACTGCAGCAGGCGGAACAGCGCGTGCAAATTTTGCTGTCTGATAATGAAGAGGCTTCACCTGAGCCTTTTATCGCGGATAATGAGTAAATGGACTTTACGCAGCAGCTACAGGCTTGCGTAACGCAAGCGAATCAGGCGCTGAGCCGTTTTATCGCGCCACTGCCCTTTCAGAACACTCCCGTGGTCGAAGCCATGCAGTATGGCGCATTATTAGGCGGTAAACGCCTGCGGCCATTTCTGGTTTACGCCACCGGTCAAATGTTTGGCGTCAGTACGGCAACGCTGGATGCGCCAGCTGCGGCGGTCGAATGCATTCATGCCTATTCGCTGATCCATGACGACCTGCCAGCAATGGACGATGACGATTTGCGTCGCGGCCTGCCGACTTGCCATATTAAATTTGGCGAAGCCAACGCAATCCTGGCGGGAGACGCGTTGCAAACGCTGGCGTTTGCCATTATCAGCGACGCGCCGATGCCGGAAGTCGCCGATCGCGATCGTATCGCGATGATCGCCGAACTGGCAAACGCCAGCGGTATCGCCGGTATGTGCGGCGGTCAGGCATTGGATCTGGCGGCAGAAGGCCAGCGGATCACTCTGGACGCGCTGGAACGCATTCATCGCCATAAGACCGGCGCGCTCATTCGCGCCGCCGTTAGACTTGGCGCGTTGAGCGCGGGCGATAAAGGACGGAATACTCTGCCGATACTTGACCGCTATGCAGAGAGTATCGGCCTTGCCTTCCAGGTTCAGGATGACATTCTGGATGTGGTGGGCGATACTGCAACGTTAGGTAAACGTCAGGGCGCAGACCAGCAGCTTGGCAAAAGTACCTACCCTGCACTTCTGGGTCTTGAGCAAGCCCGGAATAAAGCCCGGGACCTGATAGAGGACGCCCGTCAGTCGTTACATCAGCTGGCCGCGCAATCACTGGACACCTCGGCACTGGAAGCGCTAGCGAACTACATAATCCAGCGTGATAAATAAACCCCATATCCAATGAGCTTGCGATGAGTTTTGATATAGCCAAATACCCTACCCTGGCATTGGTCGACTCCACCCAGGAGTTACGACTGTTACCGAAAGAGAGTCTGCCGAAACTCTGCGACGAGCTACGCCGCTACTTACTCGACAGCGTAAGCCGTTCCAGCGGGCATTTCGCTTCCGGGCTGGGCACGGTAGAACTTACCGTGGCGCTGCATTATGTCTACAACACCCCGTTTGACCAGCTAATCTGGGATGTTGGACACCAGGCTTATCCACATAAAATCCTTACCGGTCGTCGCGACAAAATCGGCACCATTCGCCAGAAAGGCGGTCTGCATCCGTTCCCGTGGCGCGGGGAAAGTGAATACGATGTGCTGAGCGTTGGGCATTCCTCCACCTCCATCAGCGCCGGTATCGGTATTGCCGTGGCGGCGGAGAAAGAAGGCAAAGATCGCCACACCGTCTGTGTGATTGGCGACGGCGCCATCACCGCCGGTATGGCGTTTGAAGCAATGAATCACGCAGGCGATATCCGGCCCGACATGCTGGTCATTCTGAACGACAATGAAATGTCGATTTCGGAAAACGTCGGCGCGCTCAACAACCATCTGGCGCAGCTACTTTCCGGTAAGCTTTACTCTTCTCTGCGCGAAGGCGGAAAAAAGGTCTTCTCCGGCGTACCGCCAATTAAAGAACTGCTCAAGCGTACCGAAGAACATATTAAAGGCATGGTTGTGCCGGGAACCCTGTTCGAAGAGCTGGGCTTTAACTACATCGGGCCGGTCGATGGTCACGATGTCATGGGGCTTATCAGCACATTGAAGAACATGCGCGACCTGAAAGGCCCGCAGTTCCTGCATATCATGACCAAGAAAGGCCGCGGCTATGAGCCCGCGGAAAAAGATCCGATCACTTTCCATGCGGTGCCTAAATTTGATCCTTCCAGCGGATGTTTGCCGAAAAGCAGCGGCGGTCTGCCAGGTTATTCAAAAATCTTCGGTGACTGGCTGTGTGAAACCGCCGCCAAAGACAGCAAGCTGATGGCGATCACCCCGGCAATGCGCGAAGGTTCCGGCATGGTGGAATTTTCACGTAAATTCCCGGATCGCTATTTTGACGTCGCCATCGCCGAGCAGCATGCCGTCACCTTCGCCGCAGGCCTGGCGATTGGCGGCTATAAGCCCGTCGTGGCGATCTACTCTACTTTCCTGCAACGCGCCTACGATCAGGTTATCCATGACGTCGCTATCCAGAAACTGCCGGTCATGTTCGCCATCGATCGCGCCGGTATCGTTGGCGCGGATGGACAAACGCACCAGGGCGCGTTCGATCTCTCCTATCTGCGCTGCATCCCGGATATGGTGATCATGACGCCAAGCGACGAAAACGAATGTCGCCAGATGTTATTTACCGGGTATCACTATAACGACGGCCCGACGGCAGTACGTTATCCACGCGGTAATGCGCAGGGCGTGGCGCTAACCCCGCTGGAAAAACTGCCTATTGGTAAAGGCCTTGTGAAGCGTCATGGCGAAAAACTGGCGATTCTGAACTTTGGCACCTTAATGCCTGAGGCGGCGAAAGTCGCCGAAGCGCTGAACGCCACGCTGGTCGACATGCGCTTTGTTAAGCCGCTGGACGACACGTTAATTCTGGAGATGGCCGCGCAGCATGACGCGCTGGTGACGCTGGAAGAAAACGCCATTATGGGCGGCGCTGGCAGCGGCGTAAACGAAGTGCTAATGGCCCATCGTAAACCTGTACCTGTGCTGAATATCGGTCTTCCGGATTTATTTATCCCGCAAGGAACGCAGGAAGAAGCCCGCGCGGAACTGGGGCTCGACGCCGCAGGCATTGAAGCCAAAATCAAGGCCTGGCAGGCATAATCCCCTCTTTGCTCCTGCTATGCTTGAAGAGTGACGGGTATAACAGGAGCGGAGTCATGCAATACAACACGTTAGGAAATACAGATCTTCGGGTGTCCCGCCTTTGTCTGGGCTGTATGACATTCGGCGAGCCGAGTCGCGGCAATCACGCCTGGACGCTTCCCGAAGAGAGCAGCCGTCCCATCATCAAGCGCGCCCTTGAGGGCGGCATTAACTTTTTTGATACCGCCAACAGCTATTCCGACGGCAGCAGCGAAGAGATTGTCGGCCGCGCGCTGCGTGATTTCGCCCGGCGCGACGAGGTGGTGGTAGCGACGAAAGTCTTCCATCGCGTCGGCGATCTGCCGGAAGGATTGTCCCGCGCGCAAATCCTGCGCTCTATTGACGATAGCCTCACCCGTCTGGGAATGGAGTATGTCGATATCCTGCAAATCCACCGCTGGGATTACACCACGCCGATAGAAGAAACTCTGGAAGCGCTAAACGACGTGGTGAAGGCGGGTAAAGCCCGCTATATCGGCGCTTCCTCAATGCACGCCTCACAATTTGCCCAGGCGCTGGCGCTACAAAAACAACACGGCTGGGCGCCGTTTGTCACCATGCAGGATCACTATAACCTGATCTACCGCGAGGAAGAGCGTGAGATGCTACCGCTGTGCTGGCAGGAAGGCGTCGCCGTGATTCCGTGGAGCCCGCTGGCGCGCGGGCGCTTAACTCGCCCCTGGGGAGAAACCACGGCCCGGCTGGTCTCGGATGACGTGGGCAAAAATTTATACGCTGAAAGCGATAAAAATGATGCGCAAATAGCGGAACGGCTGGCTGGCGTCAGCGAGGCGCTTGGCGCAACGCGAGCGCAGGTCGCGCTAGCCTGGCTGCTCAGTAAACGAGGCGTCGCCGCGCCGATTATCGGCGCTTCGCGTGAAGAGCAGTTAGATGAGTTGCTGAATGCCGTTGATTTAACGCTCAAACCGGAGCAGATTGCTGAACTCGAAATGCCGTACAAACAGCATCCGGTGGTGGGATTTAAATAATCTGCCATTGCCCGATGGCGCGGCGCTTATCGGGCCTGCGAAATCGACATATTGTTCGGGGATAGGCCGGATAAGGCGTTTACGCCGCCATCCGGCAACCCCTTTAAATAATACCGAGCGGCCAGTGATGACCGATAAAATACAGTATGCCGGCGGATATCACCCCGGCGACGATATCATCGATCATAATCCCCATGCCGCCGTGCACGTTGCGATCAAACCAACGGATCGGCCAGGGTTTCCACATATCCAGAATGCGGAAAATAACGAACCCGGCAGCCACCCACTGCCAGTCCGTCGTCGGCAACGCCATTAGCGTTATCCACATACCGATAAATTCATCCCAGACAATACTGCCGTGGTCGTGTACGCCCATATCTTTCGCCGTCTGATGGCAAAGATAAACGCCAATGCAGATCCCAAACATCACGACCAGCGAATAAAGCTGCCACGGCAGAAACGTCATCAGATACCAGAAGGGGATCGCCGCCAGCGAGCCCATCGTGCCCGGCACCACGGGGCTCAGCCCGCTGCCAAAGCCGGTAGCGAGCAGATGCCACGGATTGCGCAAATTCAGGCGGCTTTTCGCAACATCTTTATGGCGTGGCAAAATGGTCATATCCTTTCCAGTCGAAGGTGACAGGCATTCCGTCACGTACAAAATTCAGCCCTTCAATATCTGCGCTCATTTGGCCTATGCAGGTAAAGGGAACACCCAGTTGACCAATGGCGACATCCAGCGCGCCACGGTTCAGTTCCGGCACCGTAAAGCACAGCTCATAGTCTTCGCCGCCGGAAAGCGCCCAACGCAGCGCCTGCCCGTCATCAACATGGCGCATCATCGCATCGGATTTTGGCAACGCATCAACATCCACTCTTGCCCCACAGCCGCTGGCCTTGACGATATGCCCCAGATCGGAAATCAGACCATCGGAAAGATCGATAGCCGCGCTGGCGATGTCACGCAGCGCCTGGCCGTGTAAAATACGCGGCGTCGGGCGTAAATGCCGTTGAATTAAATAGTGAGCATCGGTCTCCTCCGACACCTGTAGCCGGTTTTGCAAAACCGCCAGCCCGGCAGCGCTGTCGCCCGGCGTACCGGTGACATAAATCCAGTCGCCCGGCTTCGCGCCAGATCGCTTGAGCGCGCGCCCTGCCGGGATATAACCGTGGATTCCCAGCGTCATCGACAGCGGGCCGCGCGTGGTATCGCCGCCAATGAGCTGCATGTCGTAGTAATCCAGTTGTTCAAACAGGCTGTCGCTGAACGCAGCAAGCCACGCCTCATCGACATCAGGAAGCGTGAGCGCCAGCGTTAACCATGCCGGATCGGCGCCCATCGCGGCCAGATCGCTTAAATTCACCGCCAGCGCTTTATACGCCAGATCGGCAGGATCGATATCAGGTAAGAAATGGATGCCCGCCACCAGCGTATCGGTACTGATCGCAAGGGTCTGCTTTTCAGGAATATTCAGGAGCGCGCAATCGTCGCCAATACCGGTTTCAACATCAAGACGAGAGCTTCTTACACGGTCAAAATAACGGGCAATCAGGGAAAACTCGCCACATGCCATACGTTATGCCTCAGCAGAAAAAAAGAAAAGGCCGGAGACGGCGGGTATCGAGCGCCCGCTATCTTTCCGGCCTGTGAATCACTTTTTGTTGGGACGAATCACCGGAGCTGCTTTATCCAGTACGCCGTTGACGAATTTGTGGCTGTCTTCAGCGCCAAAGGTTTTCGCCAGTTCAATCGCTTCGTTGATGGCCACTTTATAAGGCACATCGCTGCGTTTTGACAGCTCAAACAACGCAATACGCAGCACGGCTTTTTCAACCTGTCCCAGCTCTTCAAGCAGGCGGGACAGATACGGTTTCATTAAACCATCCAGGTACGCGCTGTTAGTCGCCACCCCGGATAGCAGTTCACGGAAATAGAGAACGTCGACGTCTTTTACGTCCTGTTCCGCCAGGAACTGGTATTCAACATCAGCGATGTCGTTCTGGGACAACTGCCAGGAGTAAAGCGCCTGGACGGCACACTCACGGGCGCGGCGACGAGCAGCAGGTTTCACGGAATTCCCCTTACAAAAAATCAGGCCTTAATGGCTTTCAATACATTAATCATTTCAAGCGCGGTCAGCGCAGCTTCTGCGCCTTTATTACCGGCTTTTGTACCAGCACGTTCGATGGCTTGTTCAATACTCTCGGTGGTCAGAACACCAAAGGCTACCGGCACGCCGCTGTCCTGGGCAACGCTTGCCAGGCCATTACTGGCGCCGCCTGCCACATATTCAAAGTGCGCAGTCCCCCCGCGAATCACGGTTCCCAGCGCAACCACGGCGTCGTATTTACCGCTTTTCGCCAGCGCTTCGGTCGCCAGCGGCAGTTCATAGGCGCCAGGCACCCACACTACGGTAATATTATCATCTTTTACCTGACCAATACGCGTCAGGGCATCAACCGCGCCATCCAGCAGGCTGTCGTTGATAAACTGATTGAAACGCGCAATAGTGATGGCGACACGAGCGTCAGGGGCTGCAACGTTAGCTTTAATAATGTTCATATTCTCTCTTCCAGGGTTCATTTGGCCCCGCAGGGGGGCGGATTTTATCATAATAATTTGAGCGCTGCTCCCCTTTCGACGGGAGAACTCATGCGCTCACCATATGCAGGCAAACATCCGGGCCGACATGACGTATTTCGCTGAAGGTAAATTGCGGCGCGTCGGCGAGCTTCTCAAGCCCCGGCAATTCGCATAATCCCCGCGCCTGGGTTCCCAACAATTTAGGCGCGACATAGACAATCAGTTCATCCACCAGCCCGGCTTGCAACAACGCGCCTGCCAGTCCCGGTCCGGCTTCAACCCATATGCTATTAATCTGCTGCCTGCCTAACTGCATCATCAGCACAACCAGATCCAAATGTCCGTTGTGCGCCGGCACGCTGATAGTACGAACCGAATCGGGCCACGCGCGGCTATCTTCCTGGGTACGCGCAATCCACGTTTCGCCAGGCTGCTGCACAATACGATGCGCAGGCGTTACCCGGTTTTGGCTGTCGATAACAATTCGCACCGGCTGGCGCAGATTTTCCTGCGGGTAAGACGCCTGCGTAGAGGCGTCTAACTCCGCCCAACGCACCGTCAAGGCCGGATCGTCAGCCAATACCGTCGCGCTACTGGTTAAGATAGCGTGGCTTTGCGCACGCAAGCGCTGAACGTCACGCCGGGCCTGCGGCGAGGTGATCCACTGGCTTTCGCCGCTGGCCATCGCCGTCCGTCCGTCGACGGAGGCGCCCAGTTTAAGCTGAAGATAAGGGAATCCGGTACGCATCCGCTTGAGGAAGCCTTTATTGAGCGCCTCCGCTTCACTCATCATTAACCCGTGGCTGACCGCAATACCCGCCTGTTGCAGGCGATACAGCCCGCGCCCGGCGACCTGTGGGTTCGGGTCCTGCATCGCGGCGACCACGCGCGCGACGCCGGCCGCAATCAGCGCATCACAACATGGCGGCGTTCGCCCATGATGGCTACAGGGTTCAAGCGTGACATAGGCGGTTGCGCCTTTGGCTTTTGCGCCCGCCATCCGCAGCGCATGGACCTCGGCGTGCGGCTCTCCGGCGCGATGGTGATAACCTTCGCCGACGATATCGCCATTGTTAACAATGACACAGCCGACATTAGGGTTCGGGTGAGTGGTGAAACGTCCACGCTGCGCCAGTTTTAGCGCCCGCGCCATGTAAAACTCATCCTGCATGGCTTAGTCCTGTAGGCGAGCGATTTCTTCGCCAAAGTCTTTGATATCTTCGAAACTGCGATAGACGGAGGCAAAGCGAATATACGCGACTTTATCGAGTTTTTTCAGCTGCTCCATGACCAGGTTGCCAATCATCTTGCTGGGAACTTCACGCTCCCCAGTGGCACGTAATTGTGACTTAATATGGTTCAATGCCATTTCAACATCATCTGCGCTGACGGGTCTTTTTTCCAGCGCTCTCAACATGCCGCTACGCAGCTTATCCTCATTAAAGGGTTCGCGCACATCGTTGCTTTTTATCACGCGCGGCATGACCAGTTCAGCCACTTCAAAGGTCGTAAAGCGTTCATTACACACCAGACACTGCCGACGGCGGCGCACGGACGAGCCCTCGCCTACAAGACGAGAGTCAATGACTTTGGTATCTACGGCGAAACAAAATGGGCAATGCATACGGCGTCCTGACCAGATGATTTAGGAAATGTTATTTTACCCTGAACTGGCGCGACAACAAAGGCGGAGCGCTTTTGAGATAAAGGATCGGTGCCTTTGTGCGTATAGCGCACTACCATTACGCTATCGAACCATGAAGGAAATGCTCGACATGACAAGACGTTACCTAAGAATTCTCCTGGTGGGAAGTCTCTTGAGCCTGACCGCCTGCGCGCCGCAGAGCGAAGTTCGCCAGATGCATCAAAGCATTAGCACCCTGAATAAAGAGATGACCCAACTGAATCAGGAAACGGTAAAAATTACCCAACAAAATAAGCTGAATGCGGAGTCAACCCGCGGCGTCTATTTGTTGCCTGGCGCCAATACGCCTGCCCGGCTGGAGAGCCAGATCGGTACGCTACGTATGACGTTGCTGGAGATTACGCCTGTCGCAGACGGCGCTCACGCAACGTTACGCATTCAGGGCGAGTCCCGCGATCCGCTGCCGGCATTCAGCGCTACCGTAGAGTACGGGCAAATTCAGGGCACTACGGAGAACTATCAGGAGGTGAATGCACAGAGCCTTCTGGTAAATGCCCCTACCAGTTTGCTGGCGCCCAGTGATGTCAATATTTCGTTACCGTTGAAGGGGATCACACCGGCGCAGTTAGGCTTCATTCGCATCCATGATATTCAACCTGTTAATCAATAAACGTTCTGGCGGAGCGTTTTGTGCGTTCCGCAACATCCCCCGCGCGACTTTTGTTGCCCTACTGACATTTCCGTCATTTATGACATGGATTGGTAATATTCATGAAAGATAGTACTGTCGCCGCGCCTAAAATGCGCAAACGTGAACGCAATCGATTACGTAAATGATAGATATGTGAAACAAGACATATTTTTGTGAGCAATGATTTTTATAATAGGCTCCGCAGAAACACGAAATATTTAGAAACGCAAATTGCGTTCTTTTCACTCCCGCAAGGGATTTCAAACAGTGGCATACATATGAAAAAAACTTTACTCGCAGTCAGCGCAGCGCTGGCGCTCACCTCATCTTTTACTGCTAACGCAGCAGAAAATGATCAGCCGCAGTATTTGTCCGACTGGTGGCACCAGAGCGTAAACGTGGTAGGCAGCTACCATACCCGTTTCTCGCCAAAATTGAACAACGACGTCTATCTGGAATATGAAGCTTTTGCCAAAAAAGACTGGTTTGATTTCTACGGCTATATCGATATTCCCAAAACCTTTGATTGGGGTAACGGCAACGATAAAGGTATCTGGTCCGACGGTTCTCCGCTGTTCATGGAAATCGAACCGCGTTTCTCGATTGATAAGCTGACCGGCGCAGACCTGAGCTTCGGCCCGTTTAAAGAGTGGTATTTCGCCAACAACTACATCTACGATATGGGCGATAACAAAGCCAGCCGCCAGAGCACGTGGTATATGGGTCTGGGGACCGATATCGACACCGGCCTGCCGATGGGCCTGTCGCTGAACGTGTATGCGAAATATCAGTGGCAAAACTACGGTGCTTCCAATGAAAACGAATGGGACGGCTACCGTTTCAAAGTGAAATACTTCGTCCCCATCACCGATCTGTGGGGCGGTAAACTGAACTATATCGGCTTTACCAACTTTGACTGGGGATCTGATTTAGGCGACGATCCAAACCGTACCAGCAATTCCATCGCTTCCAGCCATATCCTGGCGCTGAACTACGATCACTGGCACTACTCGGTCGTTGCGCGTTACTTCCATAACGGCGGACAGTGGCAGAATGGCGCAAAACTGAACTGGGGCGACGGCGATTTCAGCGCGAAATCTACCGGCTGGGGCGGCTACCTGGTCGTGGGTTACAACTTCTAAACCTGCAAAAAAGGCCAGAGGTCGCCCTCTGGCCCGTTTCGGGCGCATGCTGCCATCCGGCGGCGAGTCGCGCCCACTTCACATTACTTCCGGCGATGCCACCAGCCTAAAAACAGACCTGTCGCAATCCCGACCAGCGTTGGTGCCGCCAGATCGTGCCAGATAGTAATGCTCAACTCTGTGAGCGTCATATTGCCGCCTTTGTTGCAATGGCAACGGTTCGCGGCTATCCTCAACTTGTCTAGGGTCAAGTTAGCCCCCGTAATGTTGCCGGTGAATACCGAGCAATGTGCGGGGGTTTTCTCTTTCCAGCGACAAGGCCACCGGGGATCAAGCCCCCGCAACATTGCGCCTCACCGGGTTGCCCCGGCTTACCGCTGATTCTACTCTGCTCGCCAGTATCGGCAGGACTTAAAAACAAAAAAATCCCAACCTTGCGATCGGGATTCCAGTGACAATGTATGCGTTACAGGACGTTTGGGGCTGGCGACAAACTCCGGGGCTGAAAAAATGTCAGATTGCATCCGACCTACGAAAACCAATAGTTCATTTATATTGCGGATTCCGTTGGGTGGAGCGAAGCGTAACCTAACATTCAACAGCACCAACAACTTTGTCAGCAGCCTGCTTATTTCTTTTTGTTCATCATCGCTTTCAGATCGGCAAACGGGTTATAAGTCGCCTCGCCGACATCTTTTTGCGCATCTTCCCCAGCAATGACCGTCGAACCGTACTGATCGGCTTCGGTATATTTAGAATGCTCGTGATCGTGGCAGTAGAGGCACAATAGCTCCCAGTTGCTGCCGTCTTCCGGGTTATTGGTGTGGTCATGATCGATATGATGCACCGTCAGCTCACGCAGATTTGAATACACAAACTCACGAGAACAACGTCCGCACACCCACGGAAACAGCTTCAGCGCTTTTTCACGATAGCCGCTTTCCAGGCGCGCATAGTTTTTGGGGATGATAGCCATAATCAACAGGTACCTGAATAATACAAAGGGTTATGCGCAGTTTCCCGCGAAGCCGGGCTTTTAGCAATGATTCTGTGCAACTTATATATCCAGGTAAGGAAGGCTATTTCAGGCAAACTGATGACCAATCAACCCGTTTTACAAGCGTTGGAGGTATCGCTATCACATCTTACGGCATTTTTTCGTGCTCGACTTTACGCAAAAAATCACGCAAAGAACGGTCGATTGTTTCACGAAATCGCCGGTTAAGCGGAGTAATTTGTAAACAGCGATCGAGGCGAAAACACCGATAGTCTTCCCGTCTCTCACACCAGGCAACCAGTAGCCAGTGCTCTCCCCAGAAAAACAATCCCAGAGGTTGTATATCCCGCGAAGAGAGATGCCCCGCTTCATCACGATAATGTAGCGCCAACACCTGCTGCGCCGAAACAGCCTGATGGATAAGATCAAACGCGCTGCGCGAATGTGGAGATGTACCCAAATCCGGAGCGTAAATCCGTGTCTGCTCCGCTTTACGACGGCTCTCTTCCGGTAAAATAGCCAACACTTTTTCCTGGGCGGATTCAAGCTCGCGCGATAGCGAATCGCCGCCCCAGGTTTTCAATAACCGTATAGCCACCATCAGTGCTTCCGATTCACGATGGGTAAGCATCAAGGGCGGCAGATCAAAACCCGCCATTAAACGGTATCCGCTCCCCGCTTCACCTTCGACAGGCACACCGGATAACGACAGATCGCGAATATCGCGATAAATCGTCCGTTCAGAAACCGCAAGCCGCTGTGCCAACAGCGCTGCCGTCGTCAGTCGTCTACCCCGCAAAATTTGCACGATCTGAAACAAACGGTCAGCGCGTCTGGTCATATTGACTCTCTACATTTAGCAAATATCACGCAGGTTGATGTAAACCTATTCGGTTACTTTCGCTGTCAATAAACAACGCGATAGTTCCAATGTCATCTCCGGGAACCATGGGTTCCAGAACACACTTGCCACCGGCAAGGACGACACGTTCAATCGAGGCTAACAAATCGGCGGTATGCAGATAAATAACGACTCCCTGCGCAACTGGAGCGACATCATCCTGCTTTATCAGCGCTCCGCCGGGTCCGGGTTCAGCATACGGGAATACGGCCAGGTCCGCCCCATCCATGGTTTCCCGACGTAACGATATCTGCATCACTTGCTCATAAAAGGCGATTGCACGCGCCATATCAGTAACTGGAATTTCAAACCAGTTAATCAAGTTTTTCATACATCCTCCTGCGTGTGTGGGTTAATTCATGAGGAGTGTATGACAGGGCTCCTGACAGCATACCGTCAGTAATGTTTATCGTCATGGTACATAAAAAAAATCCCGATCGCATGACCGGGATTCAGATAACACTTAAATACGCGTTTACGGCAGAATGGACGGCTGATCCGCCCCTTCTTTTTCGACTTTCTGCTGCAGCATATGCTCGCGCTTCATACCGAGTTTCAGCGCCAGCGCCGATGCGACATAGATAGAAGATGCCGTACCAATAGAGACACCGATCAGCATCGTCAGCGAGAAGCCTTCCAGTACCGGACCGCCGAAGAGGTACAGCATCAGAATTACCACTAACGTCGTACCGGAGGTAATCAACGTACGGTGTAGCGTCTGGGTCAGCGACACGTTAAAGATTTCGTAAGGCGTCCCGCGACGGATTTTGCGGAAGTTTTCACGAATACGGTCGGAGACCACGATGCTGTCGTTCAGCGAGTAACCGATCACCGACATCAACGATGCCACAATGGTCAGGTCAATCTCGATATGGAAAAGCGACAGTATCCCCAGCGTAATGATCACGTCGTGCGCCAGAGCGATGACCACCCCTGCCGCCAGTCGCCACTCAAAGCGGAAACCGACATAAACGAGGATAGAGATCAACGCCACCAGCAGCGCCATAGCGCCGGTTTGCGCCAGATCGGCGCCCACGCTTGGCCCCACGAATTCAATACGCTTCACGGCCGCGTTCTGGTTGGTGGCTTCATTAATGATCGTCACCACTTTGCTACCCAGTACCTGACCGCCGGTTTCACCTTCGGTTGGCGGCATACGCACCATAATGTCGTGACTGCTGCCAAAGTTCTGCAACTGCGGCTCTTCATAGCCCGCTTTTTGCAGCGCTTCGCGCATCACGTCCATTTCAGCCGGTTTTTCCAGCGTGATTTCAATTACCGTGCCACCGGTGAAATCCAGCCCCCAGTTAAACCCGCGTACGCCCATAATGACAATGGCCGCGATCAGCAACAGCCCGGAGATGCCGAATGCCCAGAAGTCCCAGCGCATAAAGTCATAGACTTTACGGCCGTGGTTTAGTTGTTCAACAGTGTATTCCTGTGCCACATCGCACTCCTCAGATTGACAGCTTAGTGACGCGCTTGCCGCCATATAGCAGGTTTACGATAGCACGCGTACCGATAATCGCGGTAAACATCGACGTCGCCACACCGATACCGGTCGTAATCGCGAACCCTTTAATTGCCCCGGTACCGACAGCATACAGAATGATGACTTTAATCAGCGTCGTGATGTTCGCATCGAAGATGGAACTGAACGCGCCGGCATAGCCTTCGTTTATCGCCTGCTGTACCGTGCGGCCATTACTCAACTCTTCTTTGATACGTTCGTTAATCAGAACGTTGGCGTCGACCGCCACCGCAAGGGTTAACACGATACCCGCAATCCCCGGCATACTGAGCGTTGCCCCCGGCAACAGCGACATGATACCGACAATCAACACCAGGTTAGCCACTAACGCGCTGGTCGCAATCAGACCAAACTTCTTATAGAAGAAGATCATGAACAGGATGGAGACCACCAGACCGGCCAGACAGGCTTCCAGGCCCTGCTTAATATTTTGCATACCCAAAGTCGGGCCAATGGTGCGCTCTTCAACGATCTGAATCGGCGCAATCAGGGCGCCCGCACGCAGCAGCAACGAGAGCTGACGCGCTTCGTTCGGGTTGCTGATACCGGTAATACGGAAGCTGTTACCCAGCCGGGACTGGATGTTGGCAATGTTAATCACCTCTTCCTGTTTCACCAGTACGGCGCGACCGTTAGCGTCTTTCTTACCGCTGTCTTTATACTCCACAAACAGGGTCGCCATCGGTTTGCCGATATTGTCCTTAGTGAAGTTAGACATGATATTGCCGCCTGCGCTATCCAGCGAGATGTTAACCTGCGGTTGGTTATATTCATCCTGGCTGGACGTCGAGTCGGTGATATGGTCGCCCGTGAGGATCACGCGTTTGTACAATACCACCGGCTGACCTTCGCGGGTCTGTTTCACTTCGGAATCGCCCGGTACGCGCCCGGCAGCAGCGGCGGCCTGGTCAACGTTGGTATTCACCAGACGGAATTCCAGCGTCGCGGTCGCACCGAGAATTTCTTTCGCGCGAGCGGTATCCTGGATACCCGGCAGCTCAACCACAATACGGTCTGCGCCCTGGCGTTGTACGACAGGCTCCGCGACGCCCAGTTGGTTAACACGGTTACGCAGAATATTAATGTTCTGCTGAACGGCGTATTCACGCGCTTCGCTCAGGCGCGCATCGGTCATTACCGCGCGAAGTTGATTACCGCTCTGGCTGGAAATCACCAGGTCACGATGACGCGGCGTCAGATAGGCGATCGCCTCATCACGCGCTTTGCTGTCACGGAACGTGATGCTCAACCCATAATTATTTTCTTTACGAACGGTGGTATAAGGAATGCCTTTTTCACGCAGATCGCTGCGCAGGCTATCGATATTTTGTTCCTGGAGTTTACCTAACGCGGTATCCATATCCACTTCCATCAGGAAGTGAACGCCGCCGCGCAGATCAAGACCGAGCTTCATCGGATCGGCGTGAATAGCCGCCAACCAGCGCGGCGTAGCCGGCGCAAGGTTAAGCGCTACGACATATTTATCCCCCAGCACGCTCATCAGCGCTTCACGGGCGCGTAGCTGGGTATCGGTGGTGTCGAAGCGCGCAAGAATAGCGCCCTCTTCCAGTGCCACAGACTTAGCGGGAATTTTTTCTTCTTGTAACGTTTTCTGGACCTGGATCAGCGTTTGCTCACTGGCGGCGACGCCGCGCACGCCAGTGATTTGAACAGCCGGATCCTCACCATACAGGTTGGGAAGTGCGTAAAGCAGGCCGACGATAATCACGACGACCAGCATGATGTACTTCCACAAAGGATAACGGTTTAACACGGCAGTTCCTTTTGGGAAAACGAAATATTACAGCGCCTTCATGGTGCCTTTCGGCAGAACGGCAGCTACGAAGTCACGTTTGATAACCACTTCCGTGGTGTCATTCAGCGCGATGGCAATGTAGCCGGCTTCCGCTACTTTGGTCACTCGACCGACCAGACCGCCATTCGTCAGAACTTCATCACCTTTCGCAATGGAGTCCATCAGCTTTTTGTGCTCTTTGGTGCGCTTCTGCTGCGGGCGCAGGATCATGAAATAGAAAATCAGACCAAACACCACCAGCATTAAAATCAGAGACATCGGGCTGCCCTGCGCCGGAGTACCTGTTGCCGCTACCGCATCAGAAATAAAAAAGCTCATTCAAATTCCCTCATTATTAAAATTAATCAACGTTCAAAGGTGGAACGGGTCGCCCCTGACGTTGGTAAAACTCGGTTACGAAGCTCTCTAATTTACCCTCTTCAATAGCCTTGCGTAAACCCGCCATCAAACGCTGGTAGTAACGCAAGTTATGAATGGTATTGAGACGCGCACCTAATATTTCGTTGCAACGGTCGAGATGATGCAAGTAAGCGCGTGAATAATTGCGACAGGTGTAGCAATCGCACTCGGCGTCAAGCGGGCTGGTGTCGCTTTTATGCTTTGCATTACGAATCTTCACCACGCCGTCGGTCACAAACAGATGACCATTGCGGGCATTTCGCGTTGGCATGACACAGTCAAACATATCAATACCGCGACGCACCCCTTCCACCAGATCTTCCGGTTTACCCACGCCCATCAGGTAACGCGGTTTGTCAGCCGGGAGCTGCGGGCAAACGTGCTCCAGAATGCGGTGCATATCTGCTTTCGGCTCACCGACAGCCAAACCGCCGACAGCGTAGCCATCAAAGCCAATCTCTACCAGACCTTTCACCGAGATATCGCGTAAATCTTCGTAAACGCTGCCCTGAATGATGCCAAAAAGCGCATTCTTATTGCCAAGGCTATCAAAACGGTCGCGGCTACGCTTCGCCCAACGCAACGACATCTCCATCGAGCGTTTAGCATAGTCCCAGTCTGCCGGATACGGCGTACATTCATCAAAGATCATCACGATATCGGAACCGAGATCGTACTGGATCTCCATCGACTTTTCCGGATCGAGGAAAATCGGATCGCCGTTGATCGGGTTACGGAAGTGCACGCCTTGCTCGGTAATCTTACGAATATCGCCGAGGCTGAAGACCTGGAAGCCGCCGGAATCGGTGAGAATCGGCCCTTTCCACTGCATAAAATCGTGCAGATCGCCATGCAGCTTCATGATTTCCTGACCCGGGCGCAGCCACAGGTGGAAAGTGTTGCCGAGAATAATCTGCGCGCCGGTCGCTTCCACTTCTTCCGGCGTCATGCCTTTCACGGTACCGTAAGTACCCACAGGCATAAAAGCAGGCGTTTCCACTACGCCACGATCAAACACCAGACGACCGCGACGCGCACGACCATCGGTGGTATCTAACTCAAATTTCATTATCACTCCTGCGTCAGAAAAACAGTCCGACGTTTAACGATTCGCTACGGAATGATTCCATAGCTAATAAATTCCCGAAGGCGTCATCGGCGCAGCCAGTTTGGGGTCGACCAGCGCACAACCACCGGAGCGTACACGCAGTACGTGAGGATGGCGAGCACTGCCCGGCGTCAAAATGGCAAGTGAGATAGCCTTCTTACGGACGCTCAGAAATAGCCCGCGGATTGTACGTGATAAACATCGCGTCCCCGTAGCTAAAAAAGCGATATTTTTGTTCTACCGCAGTCTTATAGGCATTCATGGTGTGTTGATAACCGGCAAATGCGGAAACCAGCATAATCAACGTCGATTCCGGCAGATGGAAGTTGGTGATCAGCGCATCAATCACTTTGTATTGATAACCTGGATAAATAAATATTTGCGTATCGCCGAAGAACGGCTCTATCAAATCGCTTTTTGCCGCCTGCGCCGCGCTTTCCAGTGAGCGTACCGAGGTGGTGCCGACCGCAATCACCCGGTTGCCGCGCGCTTTCGCCGCCAGCACCGCGTCGACCACCTCTTGCGGCACCTCAGCATATTCGGAGTGCATGATGTGATCTTCAATGGTATCGACACGCACCGGCTGGAAAGTGCCCGCGCCGACGTGTAGCGTAACAAACGCCATTTCGACACCTTTCTCACGAAGCGCCGCCAGCAGCGGCTCGTCAAAGTGCAGCCCGGCGGTCGGCGCGGCGACGGCGCCCGGTTTTTCACTGTAGACCGTCTGGTACAGTTCGCGGTCGGCGTCCTCGTCCGGACGGTCGATGTACGGCGGCAACGGCATATGGCCGATGGCGTTGAGAATATCCAGCACCGGACGCGGGTCATTAAACTCAACTTCAAACAGAGCGCCGTGACGCGCAGTCATAGTCGCATGAATACTTTCGTCGTCGCCCAGCAGCAGTTCCGTGCCCGGTTTTGGCGCTTTAGAAGCGCGAATATGCGCCAGGATGCGTTTATCATCGAGCATACGTTCGACCAGCACTTCTATCTTGCCGCCGCTGGCTTTACGGCCAAAGAGCCGCGCCGGGATCACGCGGGTATTATTGAAAACCAGCAAATCGCCAGGGTTGAGCTTATCGAGCAGATCGGTGAAAGTACCGTGCGTCAGCGCGCCCGTCGGCCCCTCTAATGACAGCAAACGGCAGCGACTGCGTTCCGGCTGTGGGTAGTGGGCAATCAGGGATTCGGGTAGTTCAAAGGAAAAATCGGTAACGCGCATGACTCTGACTCAGACTAAAATAAGAGGCGGGTAGTCTAGTGCCGGGGCGTTCCCGCTGCAACCGTTACCCGCTTTTTGGACAGAGAATCAATAATGAATTTTCTTGCTCACCTGCATCTGGCGCACCTTGCCGACAACTCGCTTTCCGGTAATCTTCTGGCCGATTTTGTCCGCGGTAACCCGGCAACGCATTATCCTCCTGACGTGGTAGAGGGTATTTATATGCATCGGCGTATTGACGTCATGACCGACAACCTGCCGGAAGCTCGTGAGGCGCGAGAGTGGTTCCGCCATGAAACGCGGCGCGTGGCGCCCATTACGCTGGACGTCATGTGGGATCATTTTTTATCGCGCCACTGGACGCAAATCTCCCCTGATTTTCCACTTCAGGCGTTTGTCGGTTACGCCCATGCGCAGGTCGCGACGATTCTGCCCGACTTCCCGCCGCGCTTTGTCAACCTGAATGATTATCTTTGGTCAGAAAAATGGTTAGAGCGGTATCGCGATATGGATTTCATTCAAAACGTGCTGAATGGCATGGCGAATCGCCGTCCCCGGCTGGATGCCTTGCGTGATTCCTGGTACGATCTGGACGCGCACTACGACGCGTTAGAAGAGCGCTTCTGGCATTTTTATCCGCGTATGATGGCACAGGCCGCCCGCAAAGCGCTGTGACGGCCTGATAGCGAGGGCGTGCGTCAGATCCGCCGTTGGCAGAAAGATCGTTCGCTGTCATAAAAGGGTCATCATTACGATTTATAATGACCCGATCGATAGGCAAAAGCTGTCTCATTGATTGTCAAGACCGCATTGTTTTGTCGCTTCGCCCTCCCTATACTGCCCGCGTTGCGTTCTAAAACCCTTAATATTGCAGGAGAATTATTATGGTACTGGTTACTCGTCAGGCCCCGGATTTCACCGCTGCGGCGGTACTGGGTAGCGGTGAGATTGTTGATAAATTCAACTTCAAACAGCACACCAATGGTAAAACGACCGTTCTGTTCTTCTGGCCGATGGACTTCACTTTTGTTTGCCCGTCTGAGCTGATCGCCTTTGATAAACGTTATGAAGAATTCCAGAAGCGCGGCGTTGAAGTGGTCGGCGTTTCTTTCGACTCTGAGTTCGTCCACAACGCATGGCGTAACACCCCTGTCGATAAAGGCGGTATTGGCCCGGTGAAATACGCAATGGTCGCCGACGTGAAGCGTGAAATTCAGAAAGCTTACGGTATCGAACATCCGGACGAAGGCGTTGCGCTGCGCGGCTCTTTCCTGATTGATGCTAACGGTATTGTTCGCCACCAGGTCGTAAACGATCTGCCGCTGGGTCGTAACATCGACGAAATGCTGCGTATGGTCGACGCGCTGCAGTTCCACGAAGAGCACGGCGATGTCTGCCCGGCGCAGTGGGAAAAAGGCAAAGAAGGCATGAACGCCTCTCCGGACGGCGTGGCTAAATACCTGGCTGAGAACATTTCCAGCCTGTAAGTCAGTGCATTGATAAAAGGCTCGCAATCGCGAGCCTTTTTTATGCGTGAGGTGTTACGAACCACCTCGCCTCAACGATTCATCCATACCGTCGCGGAAATCGCGGGTAAACTAAGTCTTCCCTCACGGATGTCACCGCTTCCCGTTTTACATTGCCATCCGGCCACGTTCAGCAACGGCAACGCTTCCAGCGCCACTTCACAGGCCTCGCCCCGGTTAATAGCCACCAGCGCCCGCTGCTGCTGATAAACTCGCACGAATACCACTACGTCACCTTCGGCATACAGCGCCTGGCATCCGCCACGACGCAGCGCCAGACTGCGCTGACGCAGTTTCGCCATACGCTGGTACAGCGCCAGCAAGTTGCCGTCCTGCTTGCGTTCATCCCACGGGAACGGTTTGCGGCACATGGGGTCATTTGCGCCGTCCACGCCGACTTCATCGCCGTAATAAATACATGGCACGCCGGGCCAGGTAAACAGCCAGACCACCGCCAGCGGCAGGCGCGCCGCGTCTTTACCCAGCAGGGTTTTAAAGCGCGCAGTATCATGGCTGTCGAGTTGATTAAACATGCGCAGTTGTTGCTGATGTGACAGCCCGGCGCGGTAGTTATCCATCCACGCGATACAGGTCCGGGCATCAATATGCTGTGGTTCGTAAGCGATATCAGTATTGGCGAGAAATCCCCATAGCGGGAAGGTGAAGCCGCGATAATTCATGGCGGCATCTTCCGCATCGGCCTGTAGCCACTGCCGCGCATCGCCGAAATGTTCCCCTACAATATAGGCTTCAGGCTGCGCCTCTTTTGCCGCCCGGGTAATGCCGGCGACGTGCTGCAAATTGTGGCGCGCCCCGCCCGCCTCGCCCAGCATATGTACGACATCCAGCCGCCAGCCGTCCATATTCCACGGAGCCTTTAGCCAGTGACGAACGATACTGTCCTCACCGCGATAGATCTCATCCACCAGCGTTTCTGATTGATAATCGAGTTTCGGCAGGCTCGGATAACCCAGCCAGTCCAGCGCCACGCCTTGTGGTGAAAAGGAGTACCAGTCGCGCCACGGCGAGTCTGGGTGATGGCACGCGCCGCCAGTGCTGCGGTTATGCCTGTCAAACCACGCATGCGAGTCGCCGCTATGATTAAACACGCCATCCAGCATCAGCCTCATGCCCTGCGCCTGGGTTTCACGCCGCAGGCGCAGCAGCGCCCGATCGCCGCCAAATTGCGGATCGACATGGCGATAATCTTCCGTGTCGTACTTATGGACGCTCGGCGCGGTAAATACCGGATTCAGATATAGCGCTGTGACGCCCAGTGTT
Organism: Salmonella sp. 32100201201700099SM; assembly: GCF_017572645.1. NCBI lineage: Bacteria > Pseudomonadati > Pseudomonadota > Gammaproteobacteria > Enterobacterales > Enterobacteriaceae > Salmonella > Salmonella sp. 32100201201700099SM. Next base: position 159,340 of record NZ_JAGERQ010000008.1, read on the forward strand.
TTCAGATACGGCAGCTTCTCACAAATGCCATTCAGACAGCCGCCGTAAAAGGTGGAACCGCCCGCCTGGGGGGTTAAAGGATCGTCCCAGTCGCGCAGCACAATCTCCTGACCTGCGGCATGATGGTAATACACCCGGTCCTGATCGGCTTCACGCGTCGCGCTGCGGGCAAAACGATCCGGGAAGATCTGATAAAAAATTTGATCGGCGACCCACTGCGGTCCGCTATCCGGCACATCAACGGCAAATTGTTCCAGACGCGCCGGTGGGAAGCGGTTAAATCCCTGCGGCGTAAACCAAAGCTGGCGGTCGTGCCAAAGCAATTTAAAGCTGTAACGGCGACAGGGTTGCCCTAACGCGATATTGAGCGTCGCTCGCCACGCCGTCACGCCCGGCTGCGGCTGGCGGCGCTGTTTGCGCATCGCCAGTGAGATTTCTTCATTATCGAATTCTGAGCGCAACGTCACGCGAGACGGCGGATTTTCTCCGCTCAGCCACAGCGTAATGGTTAATTTATCGTTATGTTGCTTCACAAATGGGGCAACCGGTAAGTGCCAGGCATTCAACATCTCGTATCCCCTCTACTGAAAATGGGGCCACCTTGCCACAGAGATTTAAAGGATAACTCATCATCCAGGGGTTTATTAGGGGAGGAGGCTCCAGGAGGAGAAGCGGCTCCGCTTATCCGGTCTACCGTTGCCTGCAGACCGGATAAGGCAGAGAAAAACGACTACGCCTGCGCCAATTGACGGTCGCGACGGCGTTTAAATATCCAGCCAATCAACAGCAGAACTATCCAGGCGAAGCCCACATACAGTGAGATGCGGGTATCCGGATGGTAGCCGATAAGCGCAATAATGAAGACCAGGAAAATCAGACCCGCTATCGTCGTTACGACACCGCCCGGCACCTTAAATTTCAGCGCTTTTACCTCTTCCGGCGGTAAACGACGGCGGAAGGCGATTTGTGACAGCAGGATCATAATCCATACCCATACCGTCGCAAACGTCGCCAGCGAAGCAATCACCAGGAAGACGTTTTCCGGCATGATGTAGTTCAGGTAAACCGCAAACAGCAGCGCAATCGTCATCACCAGCACAGTGACCCACGGAATACCACGGCGTGACGTTTTGGCAAAGATTTTCGGCGCGCTCCCCTGCTCCGCCATACCATGCAGCATACGGCCTACGCCAAACACATCGGAGTTGATAGCGGAAAGCGAGGCGGTCAATACCACAAAGTTCAGAATGCTGGCGGCAAAGGTAATCCCCATATGCTGGAACGTCAGCACAAATGGGCTGCCGTTTGTGCCGACCTGATTCCACGGATAGATAGACATAATGACGAACAGCGTGCCGACATAAAATACCAGGATACGCATCGGTACTGAGTTAATGGCGCGCGGAATGGATTTCTCCGGGTCTTTCGCTTCCCCGGCGGTGATACCGATAATCTCAATCCCGCCATAAGCGAACATCACCATTTGCAGCGACATGATCATTCCCAGCCAGCCATTGCTGAAGAAGCCGCCGTTGCTCCACAGGTTATGAATGCCGGTCGGCTGCCCGCCGTTGCCAATTCCCCACACAATGATGCCGATACCCGCGACAATCATGATAATAATGGTGGCGACTTTGAAGAAGGAGAACCAAAACTCCAGCTCGCCGAACACCTTGACGCTCATCAGGTTGATGGCGCAAATGATCAGCACCACGCTAAGTACCCAAATCCAGTGCGGCACGGCGGGGAACCAGACCCCCATATAAATGCCGAACGCGGTCACGTCGGCAATGGCGACGATCAGGATCTCAAAACAGTAGGTCCAGCCGGTAATATAGCCCGCAAGCGGGCCGAGGTTTTCCTGCGCATAGCGCGAAAATGAGCTAGCGGCAGGGTTGTGAACGGACATTTCCCCCAATGCGCGCATAATGATATATGCCGCGACCCCGCCAATAATATAGGCCAACAGCACGCTCGGCCCCGCCATTTTGATGGCGTCCGCCGAGCCGTAAAACAGGCCGGTGCCGATTGCCGAACCTAATGCCATAAAGCGAATGTGCCGGGTGCTCAGCCCACGCTTTAGCTTATTATTGCTTTCCATCAATTTCTGACCTATCAACACAATAAAAAACCACGGGGCGTTAAGCCCCGTGGTGTACACATATGTCAGCGATTTTAGTGAGCGCTGGAGGTCACCTGCCGACCCGCCGCGCGATCCCAGATAATCGCCAGGATCACCATCACCACCGTTGGCATCAACCACGCTAGTCCCTGTTCCGCCAGCGGCAAACGCTGACTCCAGGCTGGCAGCATATCGCCAAAGGCAGATGCTTTGATGCCGTCAAGGATACCAAAAAGCAGACTGATAAACATGGCCGGCGCGATGATACGGGTGGAATTATGCCACCATGAGCGGGTAAAACTTAATACAACCAGTGCGATACACGGCGGATAGATAGCCGTCAGCACCGGAATGGAGATTTGAATCAGATGGCTTAGTCCGAGATTTGACACCACCATAGAGAAGCCGCCGAGAATAAAGACCAGCGTGCGGTAAGACAGCGGAATATACTGCGCGAAAAACTCAGCGCAGGCGCAGGTCAGCCCCACCGCCGTCACCAGACACGCGATAAAGATCAGCGCCGCCAGCAGGAAGCTTCCCGCGCCGCCAAAGGTATGCTGAACGTAGGCATGAAGAATCGCCGCGCCGTTCGCTGACTGATCGACCAGCGTCGCGCTGTCAGAACCTAAGCGGAACAAGGCAAGGTAAAGCAGCGTCAGCCCCACGCCCGCCATCAGGCCGGCCCAGACCGTGTAACGCGTCAACAGGCGCGCTTCGGTCACGCCGCGAGAACGCGCCGCGTTCACAATAACGATACCAAACACCATCGCGCCCAGCGTATCCATCGTCAGATAGCCGTTCACAAATCCGTTAGAAAAGGCCGCATTCTGATAAGCGTCCAGGGCGTTGCTGATTGGACCGGCAGGCCAAACGATAGCCGCGACGGACAGGATGACCAGCGCAATAATTTTCAACGGCGCCAGGAAATTCCCTACCGTATCCAGCAGCTTACCCGGATAGAGGGAAACCAGAATAACGATAGCGAAATAGACCACGCTGTAAATCAGCAACGGCATTGCAGAATCGCCGGTCAACGGAGCGATACCGACCTCAAACGACACAGTCGCGGTACGCGGCGTCGCAAATAACGGCCCGACGGCCAGATAGCAAACGGTCGCCAGCAGGAGTCCCGCCACTTTACCAATCGGCGTACTGAGGCTGTCTACGCCGCCGCCGACTTTCGCCAGCGCCACAACAGTAAGAACCGGTAGCCCTACGGCGGTAATCAGAAAGCCAATAGCGGCTGTCCAGACGTGTTCACCCGCCTGCAAACCGACCATAGGAGGAAAGATAATATTGCCTGCGCCAACGAACAGCGCAAATGTCATAAAGCCCAGGGCGATGATATCGCGTGATTTTAACTGATGGGTCATAAAGTCTTACTGCCTGTGGATGGTGATGTTGTAAACATTAAAATTTTTGCCTTTCCCGGAGGATTATAAAGCGGCGCTTTTTATCAATTTCAGCGGGAAAAGCTCCCGGACCGATGCGGCGAAGAATTGTTTTTCGATTTACCGCGCAAATGCAGTCGTAATGACAGCACCTGAAGCGCAATTTAAACGCTTATAACGTTTTAAAGCAAGGTGGGATCTAAAAACCAGATGAATATAGCGATATGAAATTTACAACCAGAATAAAACACCATTCTCATGAAAAAGTTATGGCTAATCATGCGAACAAAAAATCACCAAACGTTGAATGTTTCAACGAGCCCGTCTTAACTGCAAAGAAAATAAGCCAGCATCCGCTGGCTTATGGAAAGTTATACTTACGAAAGGCAATTAATCGCTATTTTTGGCAATTAAACGTTCCGGCAGCACAAAGCTAAATCGCGTTCCTTTGCCAGGCGAACTGTCGATTTCAAGGCGGCTTTCATGGTGATTCAACGCATGTTTCACAATCGCCAATCCCAGGCCGCTGCCGCCCGTTTGCCGCGAACGCGCTTTATCGACGCGGTAGAAGCGTTCGGTCAGACGAGGAATATGCTCGGCAGCAATCCCCGGACCGTTATCTTGAATGCAAAACTCAGCGCCATGCGCGACACGTCGCCAGCTCACCGTAATATGCGTTCCCGCCGGCGTATGGTTTACCGCGTTATACACCAGGTTTGAGATCGCGCTACGTAGCTGCTCTTCATTACCCAGAACGCTAAGACTATCGTCGACCTCAAACGTAAAGGTATGTTTCTGCTGGCTGAGCGTCTGCGCTTCACGCTCCACGACCCGCAGCATCATCGGTACATCCACTTTTTCATTTAATAACAGCGCCGGAGCCGCCTCAATTTTAGACAGCGTAAGCAGTTGTTTTACCAGCCCTTCCATACGATACGTTTGCTCGCGCATCGTATGCAGCGCTTTCTCTCGCATCGCCCCTTCCAGCGCCTGTTCCTGCATCATTTCCAGATAGCCTTGCAATACCGTCAAGGGCGTACGCAACTCATGGCTAACGTTGGCGAAAAAGTTACGTCTGGCGCCTTCAAGCTGATGCATTTGCGTCACATCGCGCGCCACCATCAGGAGTTGTTTATCGGTATAAGGCATGACGCGGATCTCCAGGTGCCGCCCGGTATTGAGCACCAAATGAAGCGGACGGGTGAAATCACGCGTTTTTAAATACTGGGTAAACTCCGGATAACGCAGTAGATTGAGAATATTCTGCCCGTTGTCATCCGGCCAGCGTAGCCCCAGTATCTGTTGCGCCAAACCGTTACACCAAAAAATGCCGCCCTCTTCTGTGGTCAGTACCACGGCATCAGGCAGCGACTCCGCGCCGCTGCGAAAACGTTTAATCAGGTTCCCCAGCTCGCGGCGACGCTTCTTATTTCGCAACTGCATCTGGTGTAAACCGTATAACAGCGGTTCCCAACTTCCCCGCCCCGGCGGCGGCGTCATACTTCTGTCGACCCAAAGCCACCAGGAGAGGCGTAACAAATTCCAGAAATGCCAGACAAGCAGTCCCGTCACCGCCGCCAGTAAAAACCACGGCAGATAACCAAAAAAAGCGCTAAGGATAAGCGCGGGGATGCAACAGAGCACCAGCTCCAGCACCAGCCTTTTCCATGACAGCCGTTCCAGCACGCGTCATACTCCCTCAAGAATGGAAAGCCTTCTCCGCCAGAAACCTGTGATCAACTGGCGGAAAAGGCATTAAAAGCGGGTCGAAAAACGATACCCTGTCCCGCGTACCGTTTGCACCATCCGGTCGTGGCCGCTGTGCTCCAGCGCCTTACGCAAACGGCGAATATGCACGTCGACCGTCCGGTCTTCAACGTACACATTGGTGCCCCAGACATGATTGAGCAGCTGTTCGCGGCTGTAAACCCGTTCCGGGTGCGTCATAAAGAAATGGAGTAATTTAAATTCGGTCGGCCCCATATCCAGCGGGCTGTCGCCGGTCATCACGCGGTGAGAGCCAGGATCAAGGCTCAGTCCCTGCATCTCGATCACCTCTTCGACCGCCATCGGCGAGATACGCCGCATAACGGCTTTAATGCGCGCCACCAACTCCTTGGGGGAAAACGGCTTGGTAATGTAATCGTCAGCGCCGGTTTCCAGCCCGCGCACACGATCTTCTTCCTCACCTCTCGCGGTCAGCATAACCACAGGAATATCCCGGGTCATGGCCTCACGTTTGAGATGTTTAATAAACTGTAACCCTGACCCACCGGGCAACATCCAGTCAAGAAGGATGAGATCCGGCCAGGGTTCATTAAGTTTATTCACCGCACTGTCATAATCTTCGGCTTCTACGGGCTGAAAGCCATTTTGTTCGAGCACGAAGCACACCATTTCACGGATCGGCGCCTCATCTTCTACGACCAGAATACGTCTCGCCATAATTTGCCCTGTTAGTCGTTAGTTATCAATGCCGCGCCATTATGCGTCAGATTTATGACAGATTTATGAAAAAAAAGGCGGCATTGACAGCATGTTGATGATTTATGACACCGGTGAAACCGTGCATTACCGTGTACCGGCGGTAAATTGCACCCAAAAATGGAGGGGATGACGTGTATAATCCCGTTCACGCTTTTTTTGCATGGAACAATTATGCGCATCCTCCACACCTCTGACTGGCATCTGGGACAAAACTTCTACAGTAAAAGCCGCGCCTTGGAGCATCAGGCTTTTCTGGACTGGCTGCTGGAGACCGCGCAGGCCCATCAGGTGGATGCCATTATTGTCGCTGGCGATATTTTTGATACCGGTTCGCCGCCAAGCTATGCCCGAGAACTTTATAACCGTTTCGTCGTTAATTTACAGCAAACGGGCTGTCATCTGGTGGTGCTGGCCGGTAATCATGATTCCGTCGCCACGATAAACGAGTCGCGCGACATTCTGGCGTTTCTCAATACAACCGTGATCGCCAGCGCGGGCTATGCGCCGCGGCTACTTCATCGTCGCGACGGGTCTCCGGGCGCCGTACTGTGCCCCATTCCCTTTTTGCGCCCGCGCGACATTATTACCAGTCAGGCGGGGTTATCCGGCAGCGAGAAACAGCAGCAACTTCTTCATGCAATTGCCGATTATTATCAACAGCAGTATCAGGAAGCATGCCAGCTACGCGGCGAACGAAAGCTGCCGGTTATCGCGACGGGGCATTTAACCACCGTCGGCGCCAGCAAAAGCGATGCGGTTCGCGACATTTATATCGGTACGCTGGATGCCTTTCCGGCGCAGCATTTCCCTCCAGCGGATTATATCGCATTGGGACACATTCACCGCGCGCAATGTGTCGGCGGCACAGAGCATATCCGCTATTGCGGCTCGCCCATCGCCCTCAGCTTTGATGAGTGCGGCAAAAGCAAATGCGTGCATCTGGTGACCTTCGACCAGGGGAAATGGCAAAGCACCGAAAGTCTGGCTGTCCCCGTAACTCAACCGTTGGCGGTTTTAAAAGGCGACCTGGCGTCAATTACCGAACAGCTTGAGCAGTGGCGCGGCGTTGAGCAATCGCCCCCCGTCTGGCTGGATATTGAAATCACCACCGATGATTATCTGCATGATATCCAACGCAGAATACAGACATTAACGGAGTCACTCCCCGTAGAGGTATTACTGGTGCGCCGTAGCCGCGAACAGCGTGAGCGCTCGCTGGCGAACGAGCGGCGGGAAACATTAAGCGAGCTTAGCGTGGAAGAGGTTTTTGCGCGGCGTCTGGCGCTGGAAGCGTTAGATACCCCGCAGCGCGAGCGCCTGAATCAGCTCTTTTCCAGCACGCTCTACGCGTTGAATGAGGAGCATGAGGCATGAAAATTCTCAGTTTGCGTCTGAAAAACCTGAACTCGCTGAAAGGAGAATGGAAGGTCGACTTTACCGCCGAACCGTTTGCCAGTAACGGGTTATTCGCCATTACCGGCCCGACCGGCGCGGGAAAAACCACCTTGCTTGACGCCATCTGCCTGGCGCTGTACCACGAAACGCCGCGCCTGAATACGGTATCGCAATCGCAAAACGATTTGATGACGCGCGATACGGCGGAATGTCTGGCCGAAGTGGAGTTTGAGGTAAAAGGCGAAGCCTGGCGCGCGTTCTGGAGCCAGAACCGAGCCCGAAATCAGCCTGACGGCAATCTCCAGGCCCCACGCGTGGAGCTGGCGCGGTGTTCAGACGGAAAGATCTTTGCCGATAAGGTAAAGGATAAACTGGAGATGATCGCCACGTTGACCGGGCTGGACTACGGGCGCTTCACCCGTTCGATGTTGTTATCACAGGGGCAGTTCGCCGCCTTTCTTAACGCCAAAGCGAAAGAGCGCGCAGAGCTTCTGGAGGAGCTCACCGGCACTGAGATTTACGGGCAGATCTCCGCACAGGTATTTGAAAAACATAAATCAGCCCGTCTCGAACTGGAAAAGTTACAAGCGCAGGCCAGCGGCGTCGCCCTATTGGCGGACGAACAGTTACAGCAACTGGAAGCCAGTTTGCAGGCGCTTACTGACGAAGAGAAACGCCTGCTGGCCGACCAGCAGGGACAGCAGCAGCACCTTCACTGGCTGACCCGAAAAAACGAGCTCCACACTGAATTACACGCCCGGCAGCAGGCGCTGTACGCGGCGCAAGAGGCGCGAGAAAAAGCGCAGCCGCAGCTCGCGGCGTTGACACTGGCGCAACCTGCTCGCCAGTTGCGCCCGCACTGGGAGCGCATTCAGGAACAAACCCGCGCCGTTGAGCGCGTTCGCCAGCACAGTGATGAAGTGAATGCTCGCTTACAAAGCGCGTATCGCCTGCGCCAGCGTATCCGCGCCTGCGCGCATCGACAATTCACACAACTGAACGCCACAGGGCAGCGGTTGAAGACATGGCTGGCGGAACACGACGGCATCCGCGTCTGGCGCAGCGAACTGGCGGGATGGCGAGCATTATTAACACAACAATCCCACGACCGGGCGCAACTGAGCCAATGGCAACAGCAGTTGCTGAGCGATACGCGTCAGCGTGATGCGCTACCGCCGCTCACGCTCGACCTCACGCCACAGGCGCTGGCGGAAGCCAGGGCATTGCATACCCGACAGCGTCCGCTACGCCATCGTCTCGCCGCGCTTCAGGGGCAAATTCTCCCGAAACAAAAGCGTCAGGCGCAGCTACAGGCAGCTATCGCGCGTCATCATCAGGAGCAGACGCAATACACCCAACGTCTGGCGGATAAACGCCTGAGTTATAAGACTAAAGCGCAGGAGCTTGCGGACGTTCGCACTATTTGCGAGCAGGAGGCGCGCATCAAAGATCTGGAAAGCCAGCGGGCGCACTTACAGTCCGGCCAGCCGTGTCCGCTTTGTGGCTCGACGACGCACCCCGCCATCGCCGCCTATCAGGCGCTGGAACTGAGCGCGAATCAAACCCGCCGCGACGCGCTGGAAAAAGAGGTCAAAACGCTGGCGGAAGAAGGCGCGGCGCTGCGAGGACAGTTAGATGCCTTAACGCAACAATTACAGCGGGATGAAAGCGAGGCGCAGTCGTTGTTGCAGGAGGAGCAAGCGCTTACTGAGGAATGGCAAACGCTGTGCGCTACGCTGGGCGTTCAGCTCCAGCCGCAAGAAGACCTCGCGGGCTGGCTGACCGCCGCGGAAGAGCATGAGCAACAGTTGGATCAGCTCAGCCAGCGTCATGCTCTACAAACGCAAATCGCGGCGCATACTGAACAGGTAGCGCGCTTTACCGCGCAGATTGCGCAGCGTCAGGCGTCGCTGACGGCTGATTTGGCGCAGTATACGCTTTCCCTTCCAGCGCCAGAAGACGAGGCTTCGTGGCTGAATGAGCGCGCCGACGAAGCGAAAATATGGCAACAGCGTCAGACCGAGTTCGCGGATTTGCAAACGCAGATCGACAGGCTTGCCCCGTTGCTGGAGACGCTACCGCAAACGGATACCGCGGATTCCGACGACGACGTGCCGCTGGATAACTGGCGGCAGGCGCATGATGAGTGCGTGTCATTACAAAGCCAGTTGCAAACCCTGCAGGAACAAACGACGCAGGAGCAACAGCGCGCCGCCGAGGCGATAGCGCACTTTGATGCGGCGTTAAAAAATAGCCCGTTTGACAGCCAGGCAACGTTCCTGGCGGCGTTGCTGGATGAAGAGACCGTGACCCGTCTGGAAAAACAACAACAAACGCTGGAAAGTCAGCTACAACAAGCGAAGGCGTTAAGCGCGCAGTCCACGCAGGCGCTGGCTGACCATCAGCAACAGCCGCCCGCCGGTCTGGACCCAACGTGTACGGCGGAGCAGCTCGCGCAGCGGCTGGCGCAGTTGGCGCAACAACTGCGTGAAAACACGACACGCCAGGGGGAAATCCGCCAGCAAATTAAACAGGATGCAGATAATCGGCAGCGCCAACGGGCGCTGATGGCGGAAATGAAACACGCCTCTCAGCAAGTGGAAGACTGGGGCTATCTCAATGCGCTGATCGGCTCTAAAGAAGGTGATAAGTTCCGCAAATTCGCCCAGGGACTGACGCTGGATAATCTGGTCTGGCTGGCGAATCATCAGCTCACCCGCCTGCATGGCCGCTATTTATTGCAGCGCAAAGCCAGCGACGCGCTGGAACTGGAGGTTGTCGATACCTGGCAGGCCGACGCCGTGCGCGATACGCGAACGTTATCAGGCGGCGAAAGCTTCCTAGTCAGCCTGGCGCTGGCGCTGGCGTTATCAGATTTGGTCAGCCATAAAACGCGCATTGATTCTTTGTTCCTCGACGAAGGCTTCGGCACGCTTGATAGCGAAACGCTGGACGCCGCGCTGGATGCGCTCGACGCGCTGAATGCCAGCGGGAAGACCATCGGTGTGATTAGCCACGTGGAAGCCATGAAAGAACGTATCCCTGTGCAGATAAAAGTGAAAAAAATCAATGGGCTTGGTTATAGCAAACTGGACAAAGCGTTTGCCGTGGAGTAACGCGAATGTCATCCTGCACACAGCATACCGTCATGACATAGCATAATAATGAATACACAAAGACGAATAAGGAATGGTATTACCTCGCGCTTATCCGCAAGCTATACGTTGATTGGCTGTGACAATTCACAGCCACAGCGCGCAACATGCGCCTTTATTTTCGGCAGGTGGTATGAAAAAAGTTATTTTTTCTTTGGCGCTGGGTACGTTCGGACTGGGGATGGCCGAGTTTGGCATTATGGGCGTGCTGACGGAGCTGGCACGCGATGTCGGGATAACGATTCCCGCCGCCGGGCATATGATCTCGTTTTACGCCTTCGGCGTCGTGCTGGGCGCGCCTGTAATGGCGCTCTTTTCCAGCCGCTTTTCGCTTAAACATATACTGCTGTTTCTGGTCATGCTGTGCGTGATGGGCAATGCCATATTTACCTTTTCCTCGTCATATCTGATGCTCGCCGTCGGCAGACTGGTTTCCGGCTTTCCGCACGGCGCCTTTTTTGGCGTCGGCGCCATTGTCCTGTCAAAGATTATCCGCCCCGGGAAGGTCACCGCCGCCGTCGCGGGTATGGTTTCAGGGATGACGGTGGCGAATCTGGTGGGCATTCCGTTCGGCACTTACCTGAGCCAGGAATTTAGCTGGCGCTACACCTTTTTATTGATCGCGGTTTTCAACATCGCCGTGCTCACCGCGATTTTCTTCTGGGTGCCGGATATTCGCGACAAAGCCCAAGGCAGCCTGCACGAGCAGTTCCACTTCTTGCGTAGCCCCGCGCCGTGGCTCATTTTCGCCGCCACGATGTTCGGCAATGCGGGCGTTTTTGCCTGGTTCAGCTATATCAAGCCATTTATGATGTACATCTCCGGTTTTTCGGAGACGAGCATGACGTTTATTATGATGCTGGTCGGGCTGGGGATGGTGTTAGGCAATCTGTTAAGCGGCAAACTCTCCGGTAGATATACGCCGCTGCGCATCGCGGTAGTGACTGACCTCGTTATCGTGCTCTCTCTCATGGCGCTCTTTTTCTTCAGCGGATACAAAACGGCATCGCTGACTTTCGCGTTTATCTGCTGCGCTGGTCTGTTTGCGCTCTCTGCGCCGCTGCAAATCCTGCTGCTGCAAAACGCCAAAGGCGGCGAACTGCTGGGCGCGGCGGGAGGACAAATCGCGTTTAATCTCGGTAGCGCGATTGGCGCCTGGTGCGGCGGGCTGATGCTGACGCTAGGTTTTGCGTACCACTACGTGGCGCTTCCCGCCGCCCTGCTCTCGTTTTCCGCCATGTCGTCGTTGCTGGTATACGGACGTCTAAAACACAAGCAGCCATCGGTCACGCCGGTTGCCGGATGACGCCATCCGGCTAGAAACGTTACGCCAGCGGCCACAGCCAGGCCGCGCCGCGCACGCCGCTTGAATCGCCATGCCGCGCCTTACGTACCGGCGTCTCGCACTCGCCGCCAAAAACAAACGATTTCATCAGCGACGGAACCGTCTTGTACAGGCGCTCAACATTGCTCATACCGCCGCCCAGCACAATGACATCCGGATCCAGAATATTCACGACATGAGATAATGCTTTCGCCAGCCGCAGCTCATAACGGCTTAACGCCAGTTCCGCCACGGCGTCCTGCGCGTCGACCAGACGAATAATCTCATCGCCTTTTAGCGCTTTACCGCTCAAACGCTGGTAATCCGTGGCAAATCCCGTACCGGAAATAAAGGTTTCGATACAGCCTTGTTTACCGCAATAACAGGGAATTTCTTCGCGGTAACGCAACTCATCGTCATCCATCCACGGCAACGGATTGTGGCCCCATTCGCCTGCCGTACCGTTGCCGCCGATGTGCGCCCGGCCATTTAGCGCTACGCCCGCGCCGCACCCGGTACCGATAATCACCGCAAATACCGTTTGCGCCCCCGCCGCCGCGCCATCTACCGCCTCTGATACCGCCAGGCAATTGGCATCGTTGGCTAACCGCACTTCACGCTTCAGACGACGGCTCACATCGCTATCGAACGGCTGGCCGTTAAGCCACGTAGAGTTAGCGTTTTTTACCACGCCGGTGTAAGGCGAGAGAGAACCGGGAATGCCAATGCCAACGCTACCGGTCTGGCCGGTCGCCTGTTCCGCCATGTCGACCAGCGTAGCGATGGTTTCTATCGTTTGCTGATAATCCTCCCGCGGCGTAGGCAGACGATGGCGAAACCGCTGCTCTCCTGCATCATCAAGCGCAATGACTTCCGTTTTTGTGCCGCCTAAATCGATACCAATACGCACATACCGCTCCTCATTTTTTGGGAATATCAACAGGGTAGAATTCACCGTTCTGATTGGCAATGCAAGCCTGCCGACAATTCGTTACTATACCGCCTGGATTTAACGACAAGGCCGTGGAAATTATCATGCTGTGGTTCAAAAATTTAATGGTTTACCGTCTTAGCCGCGATATCACATTACGCGCCGAAGAGATGGAGAAACAGCTCGCCTCAATGACGTTTACCCCATGCGGTAGCCAGGATATGGCCAAAATGGGCTGGGTTCCGCCGATGGGCTCTCACAGCGATGCGTTAACGCACACCGCCAATGGCCAAATTATTATTTGCGCGCGCAAAGAAGAGAAAATCCTGCCATCGCCAGTGATCAAACAGGCTCTGGAGGCGAAAATCCAGAAACTGGAAGCCGATCAGGGACGCAAGCTGAAGAAGACGGAAAAAGATTCCCTGAAGGATGAAGTGTTGCATTCGTTGCTGCCGCGCGCGTTTAGCCGCTTCAGTCAGACAATGATGTGGATTGATACCGTTAACGGCCTGATTATGGTTGACTGCGCCAGCGCGAAAAAAGCGGAAGATACTTTGGCGCTACTGCGTAAAAGTCTTGGCTCGCTGCCGGTCGTCCCGCTGGCGCTGGAAAATCCGATTGAGCTGACGCTCACCGAGTGGGTGCGCTCCGGTACGGTCGCTCAGGGTTTCCAGTTGCTGGACGAAGCCGAATTGAAAGCGATGCTGGAAGATGGCGGCGTGATCCGCGCGAAAAAGCAGGATCTGGTCAGCGACGAGATCGCCGTTCATATTGAAGCGGGTAAAGTGGTCACGAAGCTGGCGCTCGACTGGCAGCAGCGTATTCAATTCGTCATGTGCGACGACGGCTCCATTAAGCGTCTGAAATTCTGCGATGAGCTGCGCGATCAGAACGAAGATATCGACCGGGAAGATTTTGCCCAACGTTTTGACGCGGACTTTATCCTGATGACCGGCGAGCTGGCGGCGCTGATTCAAAGCCTGGTGGAAGGATTAGGCGGCGAAGCGCAGCGCTAACCAGAGGGTCCCTCTCCGCCGGAGAGGGGACTCACCGTTCCGTTACAAATAGCGGCACAGATACGAGGTGGGCTCAGCAACCTGGAGATGAAACTCGCTGTGGCCAGGCACGTTAAACACCTCACCGGCTGTATACACTTTCCATTCGACAGTTCCCGGCAACAGTACCTTCAACGCGCCGCTCACAACCGTCATCTCTTCGGGTTCGGCGGTGCCAAATGTATACTCCCCTTCCGCCATCACACCAACGCTGGCCCGGCCGGTGCTACTGCTGGTAAATCCAATAGACTTCACTTTCCCGGAAAAGTATTCATTGCTTTGTAGCATAATCAGGCCCCGTCTCATTATTAAATTAACACCCAATATAGAGTCCTGACGTTCGGCCTGTCACGTAAAATTAGACAAGCAGTTCTGAAGCTAACCGCGCAATCAAAACATTAGAGAGTAAAACCGGCACATCCAGCGCCTGCTGTAAAATATCCCGATGACGCTGATGAAAACCCAGACAATCCAGCATAATGACGTCCGCGCCTTGATCCAGTAGCGCCTGCCCGGCATCAATTAACTGTTGCTCAGAACCGTGAACCGGATTCGCCAGCGAATACACCGGCGGCATTTGCAATACCTGCCATTTTTTCTCCTGGGCCGCCAGAAGTTCTGCAACAGGCACAATCACGCCCACCTGATGCCCATCCACAATAGAGGCGACAAGCGGTGGAATAATACGCAGCGGTTCAAGCAAAATAGAATTACGGGCAGCCATACTTTTAATCGCCGCGGTGCTCATCAGTATAATGACATCGTAACCCTGGTTATCCAGCACCTCGACAACGCTCTGTAAATCTCGCTCCACCTTCTGGCGGGAAACATGGGCTATCTGGTTATCATTCAGCAACGTCAAAAGCGGATCATCGCCAGGCTCTACAGCGTAATCCGCCATAACGTCTTCCCGGCTCATTTTTCCCAGCAGGCTATGATGGGTGATGTGTTGTTCGTCGATGTATTCCGTCAGAAGCGGTAACACTTCGCTCATTGGCACAACGCCGATTGTGAGGATTGCCAACGACGCACTCATTTTTATTCCACCTTATTACTTCGTCGTAATTCCCGGGCAAATATTCACACGCTCACCGCGCTACCTGCCCTACAAATCTCAGAAAGCGTAGCAGCAGATGAGCAACGTATTGTGTAAAGATTCCAAATAACTCCAATATTGTATTGTTATCGCTTAATTTACGGTTTTAGTTGCCAGTATAAATGTTTCAAGAATGTGATGGAGATACAATTTAGGGATACCCGGAATCCCTTCCGAGTGGTTCATGCGTCTATGATTTATCCGGATCTTCGTAACGTTTTTTCGCATCCATCGCTTCTTCTGCGGTCGGATGCTCGCTGATGAGCGAATCAGGTTTTGGATGGTCAGCCCGTAGCTGATACCACGTCACCGTCTGGCCCGGCGTGCCTTTTTCAATGGTGACGATATAAGCTTCCCGCGGATAAGGTGGTCTGGTTGGCATAGCGTTTCCTTTATTCTGGGTGAGCGTTAAGTATAGACATCTCCCTGTAACCGTTGCGTCGACGGCGGCAGCGCCGCAATAATTTCAGAAACGACCTGGGCCGGCGCTTTCGTCGCGTCAATAATGTAATGCGCCGTTTCGCGATACAACGCGTCACGCTGCTCAAGCACTTCCCGAACCTCTTCGCTCAACGGCTTGCCGGTGAGGGTCGGGCGCAGATCCGCTTCAGGTTCAGCCTCAAGCCGGTTAACCAGCGTGGATACCGGCGCGCACAGATAAATCACTACGCCAACACGGTGCATATAACGTCGGTTATACTCCGTGAGAATAATACCGCCTCCTGTCGCCACGACAGTCGAAGGCGCGCTTACCGCTTCCAGAGCCGCGGTTTCCCGGGCGCGGAACCCTCCCCAGCCTTCTTTTTCAACGATATCAGCGACGCTCATCTGCACGTGCGATTGCAGCCAGCGGTCGGTATCTGCAAACCGGAAACCGGTTGCCTGCGCCAGCGCCATACCGATGGTGGTTTTCCCACAGCCCCGCGGGCCAACAAGATAAAGAGGTTGCATCATAGCAGGCGTTCCCCCAGGAACTGCGCATACGCAGGATTTGATATCAGCAATATTATAATCATATCATCTAACTAGTACAACGCATAAATGTAAATAATAATTTACACAAAGGTGCTAAAGTCACAATATTAGTACTATAGCAAGAATCAGAAATGAATAAACTGTAAATTTTTCATTACAGGATTTATTTTTTACGCTGGCTTTCCAGCCACCACTTATCCAGCTCGGCGGCAAAATGCTGACGATCGCGCGGCGAGAGAGTGTTTGGTCCTCCCGTTTGTACGCCGCTGGCGCGTAGCGTGTCCATAAAGTCACGCATCGTCAGACGTTCGCGAATCGTGGCGTCGCTATAGCGTTCTCCCCGGGGATTAAGAGCCGCAGCGCCTTTTTCCAGCACTTCAGCCGCCAGCGGAATATCCGCGGTAATCACCAGATCGCCCGCTTCGCATTGACGCACAATTTCATTGTCCGCCACGTCAAACCCGGCGGCCACGCGAAGCGTGCGGATAAAACGCGAAGGCGGCACGCGCAAGGCCTGATTGGCAACCAGAATAAGCGGCAACTGCATCCGCTCGGCGGCGCGGTACAAAATTTCTTTAATGACATTCGGACACGCATCCGCATCCACCCAGATGGTCATAATGTCTCCCGTACGGTATACAATCTTTTATTGTCTCGCGCTTTTGTCTTTCATCAAAGTGCTGTTTCTCCTTCTGCCCGTTTTCAATCCGCGTTAAGCTAACTATTCCCCATAACACACAAACATAGGGAGTGACGAGATGGAGAAGAAAATCGGTTTTATTGGCTGCGGTAATATGGGCAAGGCTATTCTCGGCGGACTGATTGCCAGCGGTCAGGTACTTCCCGGTCAGATCTGGGTCTACACCCCCTCCCCCGATAAAGTTGCCGCCCTGCATGACCAGTACGGCATTAATGCAGCGCAAAGCGCGCAGGAGGTCGCTCAGGTCGCGGATATCGTTTTCGGCGCGGTAAAACCGGGCATTATGGTGAAAGTGCTCAGTGAAATCTCCTCCAGCCTGAACAAAGACTCGCTGGTGGTCTCTATCGCCGCAGGCATAACGCTTGATCAGCTCGCGCGCGCGCTGGGACACGACCGTAAAATCATTCGCGCTATGCCGAATACGCCGTCGCTGGTCAACGCAGGAATGACCTCCGTCACGCCCAACGCGCTGGTCACACCGGAAGATACGGCTGATGTGCTGAATATTTTCCGCTGCTTTGGCGAGGCGGAAGTAATTGCTGAGCCGATGATCCATCCGGTGGTTGGCGTGAGCGGATCTTCGCCGGCCTATGTCTTTATGTTTATCGAGGCGATGGCGGACGCTGCCGTTCTGGGAGGTATGCCTCGCGCTCAGGCTTATAAATTCGCCGCGCAGGCCGTTATGGGATCGGCGAAAATGGTACTCGAAACCGGAAAGCATCCCGGCGAACTGAAAGATATGGTGTGCTCGCCTGGCGGAACGACGATTGAAGCCGTACGCGTTCTGGAAGAACGTGGCTTCCGCGCTGCGGTAATAGAAGCGATGACGAAGTGTATGGAAAAATCAGAGGCGCTCAGTAAATCCTGAAGCCCGGCTGGACGTCATGCCGCCACTTCGGTGCGGTTACGTCCGGCATTCTTTGCTTTATAAAGCGCCATATCCGCAGACTTTAGCCATTCCCGATAATGACCGATTTGTGGCGTTAACGGCGCCACGCCCACGCTGATACGTAACATGACCTGCGGCGCGCCCGGCAAGCGTAAGGTATTTAGCCGTTCATGCACTCGCGACATGGCGGTAATCGCGCTGTCTGCCGGCGTTCCGCACATAATCACCGCAAATTCGTCGCCGCCAAAGCGCCCGATAATATCACTCCCGCGTAGCGTTATCTGTAATTGACGCGTCAGGGCGATAATAGCCTCATCCCCAACATCATGTCCCCAGGTGTCGTTAATGCTCTTAAAATGATCGATGTCGATAATCAACAATGTCGCCTCCCGATGGTGGCGTCGGCTGTGATCGAATTCATTACGTAATAAAATTTCCCAGTGGCGTCGGTTATAGACGCCGGTCATGCCATCCCGCGAGCTCATCGCCTGCAAGCGTCGCTTATGTTCCGCTAATTTAATGGCCGTTTGGTAACTTACCCAGGCGAACAGCAGCGGATACAACATAATGACGGGCAAAGAGAGCGTGACTTCCAGCGACGAGCTTCGCATAGCGACGGGTAGCCCGGTAAGCTGCAACGTCACCAGACATGACGCCAGCAAAAGCCCCATTCCGGCAGTGAATAGCCGCCGCCCGCCAGCCCCCATCAGATTCATGCTCATCATCATAAACAGCGCGGCGGCAGGCAACATATTGACGCCCATCAACGCGATCCACATGCCGGAGAGGATCGCATCCACTTTCAGGTTGTAAATTTCCTGGCGTAGCGGATCAAGGGCTTTCGCCGACCACTGCCACGCCAGATGCGGCCAGACAAAAGACCAGCCGACCAGTAATAACCACCAGCCGCCAAAGACAGGTTGCGTCACTAACACGGCGGCCACCGGTAAAAACATCCCCCCTAACCCCACCGCACGCGGTAGCCTGATGCGCCGGGCGAAGCGCAACCCGGAGCGCTGACGATCATCAGGAGGGTCAGGCGGCGCTACCGCCTGTTCAACCGCTTTTCGGTAAAAATTTTCATCATTCATTATTTTTGGGAACATTTAGAAACAATTTTCCCAAATTATAGAAACAGAGCGCATGGAGGAAGTATGAAATTTCGGGTGAGTGTTTTTCAGGGCTCACCCGATAGCACTACGCCGCTTTTTTCAGGCAGGCGCTCATAAACTTGCTACGGTCATCGCCTTTCAGTGATTGTTCCGTCGCCTGAACATTGCATTCACGCATTTTCTGCTGTTGCGGCGTCAGGCTTTTCTCGCCAGGGGCTGACTTACTGTTTTTCAGACAGTCGCTAAGGTAAGTTTTACGCGCATCGCCTTTCAACGCTTGCGCTGTCGCCTGCTGATTACAGGTCGTCATGCGCTGCTGTTGCGGCGTTAACGGTTTCTCGGTTGCGCCGACGGCGGTTAAAAAGACCAGGCCAAAAAGTAAAGTCACCAGTAATGTTATTTTCATAGCACCATCCTTTTGTCAGTGTACGCATTACACGTTGTCCCTTTGGGAAATATCCCAGGGACTTTATATAAGTCTGGCTGTTACTGGCAAAAATACCACCCGGCAGTAAAAGTATTACTTACCGTTAGCAATATATGTTTTATTGATTGACAAACCGTAGGCTAATGTGCAACTCGATTATCCACAGTCACGCAGGATGCAGAAGAACAACGCATAACGTTACACTGTTATTACCATAGCCGCTTCGTTTTTATTTTCTTCTGGTTAATACAGAGCAAAATAAAAACGAAGCGGCCAGGGCTATTTTATAAAAGTAACGTTATAACAACTGTGTTGTTTTAAATACGATTAGTGCCGGGGGTGTCTCAGCAACTTTTTTACATATTGGCGCAGCAATTCCGTATCGTGATCAGGAACGCTGGCATCCGGCTTTACGCCTTCAAGTGCCCCCTCTACCTGACGTATCAACATCTCCTGCTCGTTTTGCGCCATGTTACGTAACATTGCTGTGACGATAATCTCTAACGCTTCTACCTGAGCAACCAGTTCTTTCGACTCTTCTTCTTTTTGGGCTAGCTTAAGCAACAACTCTGCTATGAGATTTTTCATGACCATATTTCCTTATTAGTTCCAGGGTGACGTTATCACTATGAAGAACCACTGCCTAGAGGCTGAAAGTACTATTTTTATGATACAGGAAGAACTTTACACAAATAATTATCACTGTCGCCGCAGCGAAACGTTTCTCAGGCCGTAAACGAGACGATAATAAACCATCAAAAAACAATAATCACGCTATATCATAATTTAAGGTTATGCCATCTATAGAAAAACTTCACGGATAAAGAATATATCTTTTAATTTAAACCATATCGTAACGGCAGAAGCGCCGTTACGATGCACCGCTATTGGCCTTTCGCTTTTTGCGCGTTACGCCGACGACGTAACGCCAGGGTCAGTTGCCCGATATTGATCAACACGATCGCCGCCGTAGCGATAAAAACCCAGCGGAAACCGGCCATCGCCGATACCGTCGCGCCCATCAACGGCCCAACCACGTTGCCCAGATACATAAATGACTGGTTGTAGCCAAAAATACGTCCGGTAATTTGGTCGCTGGAGTATTTCACCAATAACGTTTGTACGGCGGGTAACATCGCGCCATCGGCAAAGCCCAACAAGAAACGCAACAGCCCCAACTGGAACGGCGTGGTGACCCAGGACATCGCGAAGAAAAGCAGCACTGCGCAGATAAGCGTGGCCATCAGAATTCTTTCCGTGCCGATTCTGTCGCCAAGTTTTCCCAGGCGAGGCGCGGAGATAAGCGCGGAGATACCGGGCACCGAGGCGATTAACCCGCTAAGAAAGGCGATGTTATTACTGTCCGGCATCATTGATTTGATAAACAGCGCCAGGATTGGACTGATGGAACCATTACAGAGTTGAATGACCATCGTGGTAAAAAACAAACTGATCACCAGCGCAGGATAAGGTAACGACGCAAAAACGGCTTTACCGCTCAGGCGTTCGCTTTTCTTGATGACCGGACGCACGCCTTCTTTAATTAAAAATAGCGTGACCAGAAAGCTCACCACCAACAGCATGGCGGTAATCAGAAATACCGCCCGCAGCCCGATATGATCCGCGACAAAGCCGCCCATTAACGGCCCGCCGATAACGCCGCTGATCTGCGCGGTAGAAAGCGTACTGAGCGCCCAGCCGCTACGTTCGCGCGGTACCTGAGAGGCTACCAGCGCCATGGCATTGGGGATATAGCCTGACGTTAACCCCATGATTCCGCGCAGCAGGAAAAGTTGCCAGACATGGGTCGCAAATGCCTGCAGTAGAATAGCTATCGCCATCCCGAGCGACGCGCGCAATAGCATCAGTTTACACCCTTTACGATCGGCAAGACTGCCCCACATCGGCGACACAATGGCGGAAATAAGAAACGTGATGCTAAACGTTAACCCGGACCACATTGATAACGCTTCATGGGAAGAGACGCCAAGCTGGGAAATATAAAGGGGTAAGAATGGCAGGATTTGGCTGATTGCCAGCCCGGTAAAAAAACATCCAAACCAAACGGAAATTAGATTAACTTTCCAGGATTCCATAAGACTCGTAACGGTAAGTAGCTGAAAATACGCGTTAGCTTAGCAAGTTCTCTTTTTCCTGGTGGTTCCAGAGGTGCGATACGTCACACTTTGCTATTTTGTCTCCCCGTTCATCATTTTTGTGAAACATGTCACATTATATAGCCGCGCAAGGCAGACGTTTATGCTTTAACGACACACGCCGTAGCCCCGCATTCCAAGATGAAAATGGTTAGCATGCGCAGCGTTATAGTCAGGCCCGAGCCCATTGCCATAATAATGGCAACTGGCGTTTAACATAGCGCGTAACCAGGGCCCCGTCTCCTGACGCCCCCAGCCGCGCAGAACAGTGATTTTTCGGCCATCCGATAGCTGAAACCCGCTGACATCCAGCGCTTCTGCGCTGGCATGTTCACTGCGACGCGCATCCGGGCGGTGATAAATATTACGGCAGGCATAGCTACCCAGATGTTCGATGCGGGTCAGGCGGCGCTTCATCCACGTTTCTGTTAAAGGTTTTGCCTGCTGTTCGACAAACAGCGCGGAGCGCAGCGCCAACGGGCAGGAGGCTAAAAAACTGCTGCTCAGTTTGACCTGGCCAAAATCTCTGACGCGCACAACATGGGACAAGGGACATTCACCAGCGCTATCCGCAACAGGTTGTGATGAAATTAATCCCTGCTGATTGGCCGCCGTCAACAGCTCCCGGCACTGCGACGGCGTCAGGCGCTGTAGTTTGAAGGTCGTGATCCAGCCTGGCGGATCGGCAAGTTGTAGCGGAGCAAAAGGATTATAATAAGAGGGAAGATAACGATATCCCAGCCCGCCAATACCGCCCAACAGCACAATAATCAGAAAACCCTTACCTCTCACGCGGCCTCCGTTCTCACATCCCATAAACATTATGGCAGAACCCCGCGAAACCCGCGTTTTGTCGTGGTAATGTATACGCTTTGCATTCGATGGAATGGGTTTTTAAGATGGCGAAATTGCGGGTAGGAATAGTATTTGGCGGTAAGTCGGCGGAACATGAAGTGTCTTTGCAATCAGCGAAAAATATCGTTGATGCGATCGATAAAACCCGCTTCGACGTGGTGCTGTTAGGGATAGATAAGGCAGGACAATGGCATGTTAACGATGCGGAAAATTATTTGCAGAATGCAGACGATCCGGCACATATCGCGCTACGTCCTTCGGCAATCAGTCTGGCCCAGGTGCCTGGCAAACATCAACACCAATTGATTAACGCCCAGAACGGGCAGCCGCTACCGACGGTAGATGTTATTTTTCCTATCGTCCACGGTACGCTGGGCGAAGACGGCTCATTGCAGGGGATGCTGCGCGTCGCAAACTTACCGTTTGTCGGTTCAGACGTGCTGAGCTCCGCAGCCTGCATGGATAAAGACGTCGCCAAACGACTGCTACGCGATGCAGGACTGAATATCGCCCCGTTTATTACACTCACCCGAACGAATCGTCACGCGTTTAGTTTTGCCGAGGTTGAATCCCGTCTGGGACTGCCGCTGTTCGTTAAGCCCGCCAATCAGGGCTCTTCGGTCGGCGTCAGTAAAGTCGCTAACGAAGCGCAATATCAGCAGGCGGTCGCGCTGGCTTTCGAATTCGATCATAAAGTGGTGGTGGAGCAAGGGATCAAAGGGCGCGAGATCGAATGCGCTGTATTAGGTAACGATAACCCACAGGCCAGTACCTGCGGCGAAATCGTACTGAATAGCGAATTTTACGCCTACGATACTAAGTATATTGATGATAACGGCGCACAAGTTGTCGTGCCTGCGCAGCTCCCTTCCGGGGTGAATGACAAGATCCGCGCGATCTAGGCTTATCAGACGCTGGGATGCGCGGGTATGGCGCGTGTCGATGTCTTCTTAACGGCAGACAATGAGGCCGTGATTAACGAGATCAATACGCTGCCAGGTTTTACCAATATCAGTATGTATCCAAAACTCTGGCAGGCGAGCGGACTGGGCTATACCGATTTGATCAGCCGCCTGATTGAGCTGGCGCTGGAACGCCATGCGGCGAATAACGCCTTAAAAACCACGATGTAATAGCGCACGCCCGATAGCGCAACGTTTATCGGGCGTCTTTTACCTCATCCTCTTCGCGCCGGCGAATGATGAACCCCGCCAGCCAGAAGCTAATAATCCACGTTACCAGCCCAACGCCATAGGTTTGCCATCCTTTCGCCTCAAAACCCAGCAATCCTACGACACCATTCAAAATAAAGATAAGGCCAATAGAGAAGGCATAGTAGTGCCAGTCACGACGAATTTTTACAGGCAAACGCATAACGACTCCGACGTATTAACAGCAACAAAAACGTATTTTTGCATACTTCTGGCGAGCGAGTCTGTGGGGGATACGGAATTTCTTAAATGTTAATTGATTTTGATAAAAGTGATCGTTTTGTGACAACTAACAAAAATTTACGCGATGGATACATTCCATATGTGAAATTACCATGATTCTGATATTGACAAACACAATGACCTGTCAGACTTCACAGTAAGCCGATGGCATAACGCCAGATCGTAGCCGATCATCCTGGAGGTCTTTATGACTGATTTCACTCTCTCAAAATCGCTGTTCAGCGGGAAGCATCGAGAAACCTCCTCTACGCCCGGAAATATTGCTTACGCCATATTTGTACTGTTTTGCTTCTGGGCCGGAGCACAACTCTTAAACCTGCTGGTTCATGCGCCGGGCATCTATGAGCATCTGATGCAGGTACAGGATACAGGTCGACCGCGGGTAGAGATTGGGCTGGGCGTCGGGACGATTTTTGGCCTGGTGCCCTTCCTCACGGGCTGCCTCATTTTCGCCGTTATCACCGCGTTTTTACGCTGGCGTCACCGTCACCAATAAACCTTAGCGCGCTGGAGAAAATATCCCAGCGCGAAATTTATCGCCCCACACACCGCGCCCGCCGCTCATCAACTCGCTTAGCAAACCAGGCGGTCGTCAGCTTACGTGTGATCTTCGGGCTTTCCAGTTGAATACCGGGCAACATTTCCTGCGCAAGCGTCTTGCCCGTTTTGGCCTCGGCCAGTTTATAGACTTTCTTGTAGAGCGCCGTTTTTTCAAACGCCAGGCTATCGCCTTTCTCCAGTTGGCTGCGAATTTCGCGCTCACTCATTCCCAACTGCCCTGCCAGTTTGCGCACCGCTAACTCTGTTTTGCCCGGTTCCTTGCTGTTATAACGAATCAGATCATCATCCAGCGCCAGTTTTATCCCACTGGCTTTACTGACGGCATTCTGGAACGCAGCGTTACGGCTGGCGTACCATCCCGCGTTGAAGTCGGCGAAGCGGAAAACAGGCGCGCTGTAGTTCGCCGGATAATTCAGCAAATGGTAGGTTCCAAACCACAACCCGCCACGGCGCGTAAAGACCTCCTGACGTACCGTACCCGTCATCTTCCACGGATAGCCTTTCGCGTGCTGTTCGGCAAAGGCAATGCTGACCTGCATCGGGCCGCCCGTATGCACCGGGTTATATGAGCCAAATAGCGTCTGCCCCATAGGAACCATATTGATAAAATCGTCAAAAATAGCGCTAAGCTGTTTTTCGGTTTTTACCGTGTCCAGGCGTTCGCTATAGCTCTTGCCGTTGGGGGAGTTAATTTTCAGCGCGGTGTGCACCAGAAACAGCGGAATGTGTAGTCGTTCAGCGCGGCGATCAATCTCCTGCCAGGCGATTTTACTTAGCCCCGGCACGACAGGATCCGCCTGATAACCGGACTCCTGCTGGGCGACAGCCAGCACCGAACAGATATTTTCTACCGTCGGCGCCAGCCCCTGGCTCTTAAACGTTGTCGCGATATCTTTCGCCCAGGCCTCTCTGTCTTTGACACTGGCCGGCATTTTCTGACGTACTACGCTTGCCACGTCGACAGGCTTCTCGCCCTTGCTCACCGGCTGCCCGGATTGACTACTACAGCCAGCCAATATGGCGACCGCCAGAAAAGGCAGAGGATAAAGACGGGACGCCGCCGACATAACGTTTCCTTCTGTTAGCTAAAAGAGTGGGTCACTTCCTGAACTGGCTGACCATCCAACTGGCGTTCAAAGCTACGTAAACGTTTATAAATAGACATCAGCTCCACCAGAGTCGTCCAGGAGTTAATCAAATACTGGAACGAACCGCGCACCTGACCAAACACGTTGGTGATTTGCGTCATCAGCCCCAGCGTAATCGTACCGGCAACAATGGAAGGAAACAGTAGGAACAAACCGAAAACGTTATCGACCTGCAAATAGAGAATGCGCGCGATGTTGAAATACATATAGTGAAAGTAGAGACGGAAGTAGTTATGGCGCACCGCGCTAAACAGTTCACGGACGGTGGGCGGCGTGGCGCGGCTGGCGTCATCTTCACCGTAGACCAGCTCTTTACGATAAGCTGCTTCCACTCGCTGATTTTTAAATTCCAGCCCCGGCAATTTGATCCCGACGACCGCCAGCAGGCCCGTCCCCATTAATGACCAGACTATGGCGGCAATGACCAGGCCGTAAGGGATATGTCCTACGATGGGTAAATTCGGCACATGCGCTGACAGGGTGACTAACACCGGCAGAAAGGCGATCAGCGTCATGATGGCATTGATAAAACTCACGCCCATGTTCTCCAGTGTAGAGGCAAAACGCATGGTGTCTTCCTGCACACGCTGGGCGGCCCCTTCGATATGGCGCAGGTACTGCCAGTGCGCCATATAGTGCTCATTCATTGCGGTACGCCAGCGAAATACATAGTGGCTGGCAAAGAAGTTGTTCAGCACGCCGATCACCACGGCGATAAGCGCAATACCGAGAAACACCCCCACTTCATGATAAAATTGACCAAGAGTGACCTTGTGCGGCGAGCTGAGCGCCGTTTGAATCAAATCATAGAATGGCGCGTACCAGGCGTTAACCGCGACGCCAACCTCCACCAAAAACCAGGTGACAAAAATAATGAGCGAGGTGCCAACTATCGACCAGTACTGCCAGCGGTGCGGGCTATAGATGAACCAGAACGTTGCAAATAATCCCACGCAAATCAGGTAATAAGCATAAAAAATCAGATAGTCCAGCGACCAGAAGCGCGCTGCGCTGATAGGCACTTCATCGGATGCCCCCACCAGTCGCGCCACCCAATCTCCTCCTCCCGCCTGCCAGAAAATGACGGCGATCAGCGCCCAAACAAACGCCGACATGAAAAACGGCCCTGGCTTTGGGAAAAAAGATTTAAACATCATGCTCTCCTGCTAACTTCTTCTCTTTATTACGGCTGCTGTGACGGCGGCAATAGCACGCCATGCCCACGCAAATGAAAGGGCTAAACCAGGCATTGTGACCTACGTTGTGACGCTTAGTTCGCATTTCTGCTCAACAGAATTGTTTCGACGAGTTTCATCCTCAGCAGGCACGCTGACGCTATCAGGTTATCACAAGCGCTCTATCACAAAAGTAAACATTCTCCATCACGAAACCCCGCCGTTACGTTTTTTCACCCACTTTTTTCTCTTTAACGTTTTGCAATGTGCCGCCGGGTAGTATAAATACGCATAACCACCGTTATTTCACTTATGGACATCACCGTTGAAACGTAGTCTGCTTTTTACTGCCATGCTGTTTGCGGCATCACTTACTTCTGTCCAGGCGGCTCAGCCGATTGCCGATCCGGTTTTTGCCTCTGATATCGTTGATCGTTATGCCGAGCATATCTTTTATGGTAGCGGCGCCACGGGCATGGCGCTGGTGGTGATCGACGGCAATCAACGCGTATTTCGTAGTTTCGGTGACACCAGACCGGGCAATAATGTTCGTCCACAGCTTGATTCGGTCATTCGTATCGCTTCGCTCACCAAGCTAATGACCAGTGAAATGTTGGTAAAATTGCTCGATCAGGGAACGGTAAAATTAAACGATCCTCTCAGCAAATATGCGCCTCCCGGCGCGCATGTCCCGACGTATCAAGGCACGCCGATTACGTTGGTCAACTTAGCAACCCATACCAGCGCGCTTCCGCGAGAACAGCCAGGCGGCGCGGCGCATCGTCCGGTATTTGTCTGGCCAACCCGCGAACAACGCTGGAACTGGCTCTCTACCGCAACGTTAAAAGTCGCGCCAGGCTCGCAGTCGGCCTATTCCAATCTGGCGTTCGACCTGTTAGCCGACGCGCTGGCGACCGCCTCCGGCAAACCTTATACGCAACTGTTTGAAGAAAAGATTACCCGCCCGCTGGGAATGAAAGACACCACGTTTACCCCCTCTCCCGATCAGTGTAAACGTCTGATGGTGGCAGAGAAAGGCGCAAGCCCCTGTAATAATACGCTGGCTGCCATTGGCAGCGGCGGGGTCTATTCTACGCCAGGAGATATGATGCGCTGGATGCAACAGTATCTGTCGTCAGATTTCTATCACCGTAGCCAACAGGCCGATCGTATGCAAACGTTGATTTATCAGCGCACACAGTTAAAGAAAATCATCGGGATGGACGTACCGGGTAAAGCCGACGCGCTCGGTCTGGGCTGGGTCTATATGGCGCCAAAAGACGGACGTCCTGGCATTATCCAGAAAACGGGAGGCGGCGGCGGTTTTATTACCTATATGGCGATGATCCCACAATATAATATTGGCGCTTTTGTGGTCGTAACCCGTTCCCCCCTCACGCGTTTTACCAATATGAGCGACGGGATTAACGATTTGGTTACTGAGCTAAGCGGCAATAAACCGATTGCTATTCCTGCATCCTGAGTCGTCGCGCCTCGCGCTATATCAGACGAGGCGCAACCTTTTTGTTAATATTCGGAGGGCAAACGGTTAATACTGATCAGTTTGCCTTTATTCATTTCAATGTAATTACCCTTACGCAGGGCCGCGAGGACTTCCGCCACCACCGATCGCGATACGCGCGTTCGTTGATGGATATAATTCATAACACCAATACGTGAGCGAAGTTCTTCATCCCACTCAATCATTGTCATTAACGTCGCACGAATCTGGTCGTAAGAATTATTACCAATGAGCTGCTTGTCACGAAGCTCCAGTACCTGACTTTTCCATACTATCCAACAGAAGGCTTCACGCCACAGTTGGTTCTGCTCAATGATGGCGAGAGTTTGTGATGATGAGAGGCGATAACCGATGCAACCGCTCTCCGCAATTAATTTATATTGTGCCTCTTTTTTCGCCACACCATCGGCTAAGCCGAAAATAAAGGGGGCCTGCACAATACCAATAAGAACTTTATCACCCCGAACTAACGAAACAACCCCCTCTAAAATAACAAAGGTATGGGTATTACTTTCATCAGGTGAACAGATAATCTCTTTATCGTTAACAAACTCGAAACGCGTACCATGCTTAGAAAGGCATTTATCGAGTCTGTTGAATTCTTGTAGTGGCTTGTTTAAAGATAACATATGCATTCCTTGCAATAATGCCCGTCAAGTCCTTGACGGGCATTTTTCAGTTTAAATTACCTTTATTTCTCCTGAGAGAAAATGATTACCAGGTATATTTAACACCAACGTTTGCAGACCAGTCTTGATCAACATCACCGCCGCCGAGGTAGTTAGCATCGGTGTAGGCGCTGAAGTTCTTCGTGAAGCTGAACTGAGTACCCAGACCAACACGTACCGCAGAACCTTCTACGCCGTTGTCGATAGAGTCGCCGTTTACGTCAGCATCGTTGTTGGAGTCGTCGTAAACGTAAGCCAGTTTGAAGTACGGGGTCAGCGCCTGATCTTCGCTGTAAGTGAAGGTATAACCTGCATCTACACCGAGTTCATAACGCATGCTGTCGTAAGACTGACCGTCAACTTTCATGTCGTTGCTCAGCTGGTAGTCGTCGCCGGACTGGAACAGACCGGATACGCTGCCGTAAGGCGTTACGTAGCCTGCATCACCCAGCTTCAGATCATAACCCAGTTTCAAGCCGAAGCCCCAGGCGTCAGAAGAGGTGTTGCCGTCAACGTAAGTACCGTCGCTCATGTTAGCAGACAAATCGTTGTTGAAGTGAGAGTAGCTTAAGTTACCGTCAACAAAGATGTTGTTTGCGAAACGAGCGGAAGAGTAGATGTAGGCAGACTGGCTGTCCTGATCCACCTGACCGGTACGATCGCTCAGATCGCCTTTCGCGAAGCCTGCTGCCGCACCAACGATCCACTTAGCGTTGTTACCGTCAACTTTGGTATCAACACCGACCATGATGCCATTAACATCCTGATCGTAGTTAATGGTGCCGTTGTCGCCGTTGAAGTTACCGCCGAAGTAGCTTACCCATGCGCCGCCGTTATCCGCCAGGCCATGACGAGCATTGGTCAGACGAGTACCAACGGTGTCTTGTTCCAGGTTCCAGATATTGGTGTTCGCAGAAGGAATACTCAGCGCCATGTTAGCGTAGTCGGTCAGTTCCATCTGTTCCAGCACGACAGTGTTGCCTTCCTGCTTAGCCTGATAGGTGTAAGCACCCAGGTCAGCTTTGTTTGCTGCAGAGAAGGTTGCGTCGGTGTTTACGTCATTGACACGAATCAGCTCGTTGCCTTTGTAATCCGCAACAGAACCCGCACCAGTAGCGTTGTCGATGCGCACTTTATAGTTACCGGTAGCCGCTACAACATTGTCCGTGTAGCTATTATCCGCTTCACCGTTAGCACTGTAAGTAGTATCGGCAGTGTTATCACCGTTGTAATAATCACCATTACCATTCACGGTCAAATGACCGTCAGAAGTCATAGCGATGACACCGTAACCATAGGTAGCATTTGATGTATCGGTTGTGTTGGTGTGGCCGTTAACCAAATCTGCATCCAGCACATAGTCGCTGTTGTTGATGTTAAATACACCAGCGTTGGTCAGTTCCAGAGTATCCGTACCGAAAGAATCGGCATCAAATTCACCAGCACCGATGCTGAATTCACCGCCGTTTGATACGGTAATAGTGTTAGCATACAGATAAGCAGTTTCGTTTGTCAGATCAACTTTACTGTAACTATCAACCGTCAGGTGATCGGTATCAACTTCACCATAGGAACTGAGGTTCATCGTTGAACCATTGGTCAATGTGATGGTGTCTGCGATTAAAGAAGAACTATCAGCTACGTTAACCTGAGAACCATTATTAACAGTTAGGGTATCGACGTTAGAAGCGTTTACCGTATCCCATTCAGAACCGTTATCCAGCGCTACAGTGAAGATACCGCTCTGGAAGGTCTTGTCATCAACAACGTTGCCCCATTTATCCACAGTAGAACTTGGTTCTAAGCTGTTAGTACCATCTTCAAGATCGTACATATCAGCCGGTGCGATATACTCATAGCTAAAGTATGCGTCACCTACCCACTTACTACCGTTATCCAGTTTGAGGTTCAGTTCATCAACGTTATCGTTGTCGTGACTCCAACCGCCATTCGTATCTTCTACGCCATCATTGTTGGTGTCATAACCGATTGGGCTGAAACCATCGCTGGCGCTGATAACACCATCGCCATTGGAATCAGCATTCGCGTCGTCAGCATTGTTGAAGTTACTCGTAAACACAACATCACCCATCAACGTTGAACCGTTGGTGAATGTAACGTTGTTCTTCATCGAATAGTATGAGTCAGGATCATCTGAGAACGATAAAGCAGTGTCATTCGGATTATGGTACCAGGTTCCTGTCGTTGTATCATAAACAGCGTTGCCAGAATAATCGCTTGGCTCTGAAGAGTTACCAAACCAACCGCTACCCTCAAGCGGAGTCACAGCCCCTGATGTAACAGTGGAATTGTCAACGACAATAGTGTTGTCCCAAGTATGAACATAAGCGCTATCACCACCAGTAGCATATGTTGCGTCGTAAGTATCGCCCTGGCTCAGAGTAATACCTGCAACACGAGAGTTATTGGTGATATTAATATTACTTTCGACATCCAACGTTACAGCAGTGCCTAAAGAAGCTAATTCGGAAGTACGCCAATCTTCCGTAGTAACTTTTCCATCAGCATTATTATAATCATCGGTGAAGTAGAAATATTCATAATCATCATCGATAGTGGAGTTAGCGATATTGAGGGTAAATGTATCGCCATCATCCCAGTCATGATCAACATATGCTGTGTCATCCCACATATGTTGGGAAGTAATCATGCCATGGATGGTAGAATTGGTGATATTCAGTGTATTCGTAGAATCTGCGGTGTAGTCATTGTTCAGATAATACGTAGAAATAACACCATTTACAGTATCGTTGTTAAAGGATTGATCGAAATCGGTAGTTGCAGGATTGTAATAAACATAACCACCGTAAGTTACATAATCGGTGTCAGTATTGATCCCAGCGTACTGGGTAGTTGCGTCGTCATGATACCCAAAAGTGTTATAAGTAGTAGCATTCGCCTGAGAAGTGATTGCCAGAGTGCAAGCCAATGCTAATTGTGAGACTACAAGTTTCTTTTTCCAGGAGTGCATTTGTCATCCCTCCTCAGGGACGTAATATAGTTGATCCATCAATTATCAATGCATAAAAACATATAGATGTTTAGCAAGGAGGATTATGCGGCGTCATTGCTAAAAGGTTCAATTATTCTTTATCCTCAGTCCGGATTCGGACATGAATTAAAAAGGCGTAATAAAAGGAAAGTTGATAATTAAAAAGCGTTCTTTTTCATGACCTTGCAAGAAAATAAAAAAACAAAATACATATAAGATAAATATGAATTAAAGAAAAACAAAATAAATATGAATAATGTCAAAATCCACATTTACTTAAATGACAATGAAATAAAACTAAAAACAACGTAAAACTAATTCTTATTTAAAATGATATAGTGCCTGAGGTATTAATCTTCGGTATATAAAAGAAGCGCCATGTTCCGCCGCCGCCGGGGCTGCGCCTGCTACGTTAAGGACCGTTTTCGTAAAACATCTGCCTGCAGATTCAGGTATACTGGGCCTTCGATTCCACAAACATCAGGCAGACCATGACAGACCTTATCCATCGCCCTCGCCGCCTGCGCAAATCCGCTGCGCTGCGCGCTATGTTTGAAGAGACAACACTTAGCCTGAACGACCTGGTGTTGCCGATCTTTGTTGAAGAAGAACTCGACGATTACAAAGCTATTGATGCCATGCCCGGCGTAATGCGTATCCCGGAAAAGCAGCTGGCGCGAGAGATTGAACGTATCGCAAATGCTGGCATTCGTTCCGTTATGACCTTCGGCATTTCTCACCATACTGATGACACCGGCAGCGATACCTGGAAAGAAGACGGCCTGGTGGCAAGAATGTCCCGCATCTGTAAGCAAACCGTGCCGGAGATGATCGTTATGTCCGACACCTGCTTCTGCGAATACACCTCGCACGGCCACTGCGGCGTATTGTGCGAACACGGTGTGGATAACGATGCGACGCTGGCCAACCTCGGCAAGCAGGCCGTTATCGCGGCGGCGGCTGGAGCAGATTTTATTGCGCCCTCCGCGGCCATGGATGGACAAGTCCAGGCTATCCGCCAGGCGCTGGATGCCGCCGGTTTTACCGATACGGCAATAATGTCCTACTCCACCAAGTTCGCCTCTTCTTTCTACGGCCCCTTCCGTGAAGCAGCGGGTACCGCGTTAAAAGGCGACCGCAAGACGTATCAAATGAATCCGATGAACCGCCGTGAAGCGATTCGCGAATCACTGCTCGACGAAGCCCAGGGTGCGGATTGCTTAATGGTGAAACCGGCCGGCGCGTATCTGGACGTGCTGCGTGAAATCCGCGAACGCACAGAGTTGCCGCTTGGCGCTTACCAGGTGAGCGGTGAATACGCCATGATTAAATTTGCTGCTATGGCTGGCGCCATAGATGAAGAAAAGGTCGTGCTGGAAAGTCTGGGCTCGATTAAACGCGCCGGCGCTGATTTGATTTTCAGTTACTTCGCGCTGGATCTGGCTGAGAAAAATATTCTGCGTTAATTCTGTTACAGGGCGGCGCGCTGCCGCCCTTTCCCGACTTTACACCCCACTATTCAGTCGCTGAGCCTGACCCGTTGCCGGACGCGGCTTATCCGGCTTACGGCTATTCCTCGATCGCCTGGCGAATTTGCTGCAACGACGCGGGATCGTCAATGGTTGTCAGATCGCCCGGATCGCGGCCTTCGCAGATCGCCTGGATCGTGCGGCGAAGCATCTTTCCGGAACGCGTTTTGGGGAGCTGCGAAACAAACCAGACATGCGCCGGGCGACCAAAGTGACCAATCTGATTGTCTACCAACGCCATAATCGCTTTTTCCTCGTCGCGCGCCGCCTCGCGATCCGCCAGCGTATCGCTCTGCTTCGGAATGACAAACGCCACCGCCACCTGCCCTTTCAGAGCGTCTTTTATCCCCACTACCGCCACTTCCGCTACGTTCGGGTAGCTGGAGATACTTTCTTCTATTTCTCGCGTTCCCAGCCGATGGCCCGCAATATTAATCACATCATCGGTACGGCCCAGAATAAAGTAATACCCCTCGGCGTCGCGAATTCCCCAGTCGAAGGTGGCATAAACCTGACGGGCAAACAGCGACCAGTAAGTCTTCACAAAACGCGCATCGTCGCCCCAAATAGTCTGAATACAGCCCGGCGGCAGCGGCCCTTCGATCACCAGCATGCCTTTTTCGTTTATGCCGCAGGGTTCGCCGGTGACTTCATTGAGTAGCTGGACGTTATAACCGTACATCGGCACGCCGGGACTTCCCAGACGCGACGGCCTGTCGTCCAGCGCGCGGGCCAGCGCCATGATCGGCCAGCCGGACTCCGTCTGCCAATAATTGTCGATGACCGGTACGCCCAGCGTCTCCGTCACCCAACTGGCCGTCGGCTCGTCCAGCGGCTCACCGGCCAGATAAAGCGCCTCCAGCGAGGAGAGATCGTGATTGCGGATTTGCGCCGTTGGGAATTTTTTCAGCACGCGAATCGCGGTCGGGGCGGAAAACATCCGGTTAACCTGGTATTTCTCGACAATTTTCCACCAGACCCCGCAGTCCGGGTACGTCGGCAGTCCTTCGTAAACAATAGTCGCCATGCCTGCCAGCAGCGGCGCGTAAACGATATAGGAGTGGCCGACGACCCAGCCGATATCCGATGCGCAAAAGAATACGCCGCCCACCTTGCCGCCAAAAATGGTGTCCATCGAGGTTGCCAGCGCCACCGCATAACCGCCGACGTCGCGCTGGACGCCTTTCGGTTTGCCGGTAGTGCCGGAGGTGTAAAGAATGCACGAGGTTTCATTGGATTCCAGCCACGCCACCGGCACGCTCGCGCCGAGATGCTGCTGGCGCAACGTGGCAAAATCCAGATCGCGCCCATCCACCCACGCCATTTTCGCCAGCCCTCTGTCCACCAGCAGAACGTGTTTCGGCTGATGCTGCGCCTGCGCAATAGCGTCATCAAGCAGCTTTTTATACGGCAGGATTTTACCGCCCCGCGCTCCGGCATCCGCCGACACAATCAGCGCCGGTCTGGCATCGTCAATCCGCGCCGCCACGCTGTGCGAGGCAAAACCGCCAAAGACCACCGAATGGATCGCGCCAATGCGCGCGCAGGCCAGCAGGGTTATCTGCGCTTCGGCAATCATCGGCATATAGACCAATACGCGATCGCCACGCTGCACGCCCAGCGACAGCAGCATAGCGGCCACAATGTTGACCTCGTCATGCAACTGGCTGAAGGTAAATGTGCGCTCTTCATCGGTCTCTGATGAGACGGCAATCAGCGCCAGCGCCTCCGGCTGTTTATCCAGCCAGCGGTCGACGGCGTTATGACATAAGTTAGTGGTGCCGCCGCAAAACCAGCGGGCAAACGGTGGACGGCTATGATCCAGCGTCTGCGTAAACGGCTGTCGCCAGTCGATACGCCGGGCCTGCTCGGCCCAGAACGCCTCCGGTTCGTTAATGGAACGCTGATAAAATTCGCTAAAAGACATCACGCTCTCCTGTTGAACTTACGCCTTACTGCTGGCTGGCTCAGATGACATATAAATCGAGGTATTCGTTAACCGGCATCTGCTCCAGGCGGGATCTGTCCAGGGAGACATCCAGAATGCGTTGCTGCTGGCGAGTCGGGAACTGACGCGCCAGGTTAATTTTAAATTTTTCGATAAGCTTCGGAATACCGTCGGCGCGGCGACGCGCATGACCAATCGGATACTCCACGACAACCTCGCCAAAGCGTGAGCCATCAGTAAACTCTACGGAGATCGCATTGCCGATAGCACGTTTTTCCGGGTCGTGATAGTCGGCGGTAAAAGCCGGGTCCTCATAACACACGATCTTCTCGCGCAGGGCGTCAATACGCTTGTCCTGCGCCACCTCGTCTTCATAATCCGCCGCGGTTAACCGTCCGAACAGCAACGGCACGGCGACCATATACTGGATACAGTGATCGCGGTCCGCCGGGTTATTGAGCGGGCCTTTTTTATCGATAATGCGGAGACAGGCTTCGTGGGTGCGGATAGTCACTTTCTCGATATCCGCTGCCGTTTTGCCCGCGGCCTGCATCTGCTCGTACAGCGTCATCGCCGCTTCGACGGCGGTTTGCGAGTGGAATTCTGCCGGGAAAGAAATTTTGAATAGCACGTTTTCCATCACGTAGGAGCCGTAAGGGCGCTGGAAACGGAACGTTTCACCTTTGAATGAAACGTCGTAGAAGCCCCAGGTTTTGGCGGTGAGCGCCGAGGGATAGCCCATCTCGCCGGTTTTCGCCATCAGCGCCAGACGTACCGCGCGTGAGGTAGCGTCGCCCGCCGCCCAGGATTTGCGCGTACCGGTATTCGGCGCATGACGATAAGTGCGCAACGACTGCCCATCCACCCACGCCAACGATACCGCGTTGAGGATCTCATCGCGCGTCAGCCCCAGCATTTCAGCGACCACCGCGGTCGAGGCCACTTTCACCAGCAGCACATGGTCAAGCCCGACACGGTTGAAGGCGTTTTCCAGCGCGATGCAACCCTGAATTTCATGGGCTTTGATCATCCCGCTCAATACCTGTTTCATGGTCAGCGGCGCTTTGCCGGCGGCGACGGCGTTGCGTGACAGCCAATCCGCAATCGCCAGAATACCGCCCAGGTTATCAGAAGGATGGCCCCACTCGGCGGCAAGCCAGGTATCATTAAAATCGAGCCAGCGGATCATCGCGCCAATGTTAAAGGCTGCCTGTACCGGATCGAGCTGGAACTGGGTGCCCGGCACGCGTGCGCCGTTGGGCACCACCGTGCCTGGCACGATCGGCCCAAGCAATTTTTTACAGGCCGGGTATTCCAGCGCTTCCAGACCACAGCCGAGCGTGTCGAGCAGGCAATAATGCGCGGTGTCGTACGCCACCTTTGAGGTGATCTCGTAATTCATCACGTAATCAACGATATCAACGATTTCACGGTCAAAGTCTGGGCGGATGTTCAGTTCTTGGGTAGACATAGGGTACGTTTCCTGCGTTTTATTTTTAATAAGAGTGAGTTAGCAACGATCGTCTATCGAGACAAACGGACGATCTTCCGGCCCGGTATAGTTGGCAGAGGGACGAATAATTTTGTTGTCCTGACGCTGTTCAATAATGTGCGCCGCCCAGCCGGTAACGCGGGCGATGACAAACAGCGGGGTGAACATTTCGGTAGGGACGCCCATCATGTTGTAGGAGACCGCCGAAAACCAGTCGAGATTCGGGAACATCTTTTTGGTCTCCCACATCACCGTTTCCAGACGGTCGGCGATGTGGTACATCTTCAGCGAGCCGCCTTCTTCTGAAAGCTGTTTCGCCACCCGTTTGATCACCTGATGGCGCGGGTCGGCGATGGTGTAAACCGGATGTCCAAAGCCAATCACCACCTCTTTGTTTTCCACGCGTTTACGGATATCCGCCTCTGCCTCGTCCGGCGTTTCATAACGCTGTTGAATTTCCAGCGACACCTCATTCGCCCCGCCGTGTTTCGGGCCGCGCAGCGCGCCAATCGCGCCGATAATCGCGGAGTAGACATCCGAGCCGGTTCCGGCAATCACCCGGCTGGTAAACGTCGAGGCGTTGAACTCATGCTCGGCATACAGCACCAGCGAAATATGCATCGCCTTTTCCCAGCTTTGGGTTGGCTTTTCACCGTGCAGCAGATGCAGGAAATGGCCGCCGATGGAATCATCGTCGGTTTCCGGCTGAATACGTTCGCCGTTGTGGCTGTAGTGATACCAGTAAAGAAGGATAGAGCTGAGCGAGGCCAACAGCTTATCGGTAATATCGCGCGCGCCGGAGACGGTATGTGCCTCTTTTTCCGGCAGGGTGCAGCCCAGCGCGGAAACGCCGGTACGCATCACGTCCATCGGGTGCGAGGCCGCCGGTAACGCTTCCAGAACGGTACGGACATTGGCGGGTAATCCGCGCAGCGCTTTTAATTTGCTTTTATACGCGTTCAGCTCGTCGCGGGTCGGTAATTTTCCGTGGATCAGTAAATGCGCGACTTCTTCAAATTCGCAGTGCTCCGCCAGATCGAGAATGTCGTAACCGCGATAGTGCAGATCGTTACCGCTTTTTCCCACGGTACACAGAGCGGTATTTCCGGCAGGTACGCCGGAAAGCGCGACTGATTTTTTAGACTTAATGACATGCGTGTTGTTTTGCAGGATCGTCGTGTCTGTCATATTGTCCTCGTCATTATTGTAATGTGTAGGGTATTGAGGCGTGTAGGCCGTACTGTAGGCGGGTTAAACGTAGTGCCATCCGGCATTGCCTGATGGCGCCTTCGCCTTATCAGGCCTACAGGCTACGATTTTTTATTCCTGTACAGCGCGTCCAGCTTCTCTTCGAACTGGTAGTAATTGATGCTTTCGTACAGCTCGTTACGGGTCTGCATGATGTCGATCACGTTCTTTTGCGTCCCTTCCTGGCGCAGCACGGTATAGACTTTTTCTGCGGCGCGGTTCATGGCGCGAAACGCCGACAGCGGATAGAGCGCCATCGCCACGTGTGCGCTGCGCAACTCGTCGGTCGTAAACAGCGGCGTCGCGCCAAACTCAGTGATGTTGGCGAGGATCGGCACCTGCGCCACGTCGGCGAACTGGCGGTACATCGACAGTTCGGTGATCGCCTCCGGGAACAGCATGTCAGCCCCCGCATCCACGTAAGCCTGCGCGCGATCGAGAGCCGCCTCCAGCCCTTCCACCGCCAGCGCATCGGTACGCGCCATGATCACAAAGTTCGGATCGGTGCGCGCATCCACTGCCGCCCGAATTCGGTCTACCATCTCCTCTTTCGAGACGATCGCTTTGTTTGGACGGTGTCCACAGCGCTTAGCGCCAACCTGGTCTTCAATATGCAGCACGGCGGCGCCCGCTTTGGCTATGGACTTTACCGTCCGCGCGACATTAAAGGCGGAGGAACCAAAGCCAATATCCGCATCCACCAACAGCGGCAGCGGGCAAACATCCGTGATGCGCCGGATATCGGTTAACACATCATCCAGCGTCGAAATCCCCAGATCCGGCAGTCCGAGCGAGCCCGCCGCTACGCCGCCGCCAGAAAGATAGATAGCCTGATACCCGGCCCGTTGGGCCAACAGAGCATGGTTGGCATTAATAGCGCCGACAATTTGTAATGGATTCTCTTTAGCGAGCGCGGCGCGAAATGCCTGCCCCGGCGAATGTAAAGACATATCTCGTCCTCATGTTAGTAAATTGTTACTCAGAATGTATTCACCAAAGCAAAGGCTATGCCAGGCAAAGAGGCTGCGAGAAAATTAAATACAATGAGATTTAAAAACAGGTAATTACAGTCATTCCCGTTATGAATAAGCGCGATTAAGGGAAAAGAAAAACGTGTCAGCTAACGTTTCATGAAACGAATCGCTCTGTTTCATTGCAACATTTATGAAACACGTTTAAAACAAAAAATCGCCCCTTAAAGATGAACCTACTGCGATGACGACTGCCCACAGCGCTCCGCGCGATAATAGCGATAAACCGGTGATCTGGACGGTCTCCGTAACGCGTCTGTTCGAACTGTTTCGGGATATCAGCCTGGAATTCGATCATCTGGCGACCATCACGCCTATTCAACTCGGCTTTGAAAAGGCGGTGACCTACATTCGCAAAAAACTGGCGACCGAGCGCTGCGACGCGATTATCGCGGCGGGTTCGAATGGGGCCTATTTAAAAAGCCGCCTGTCAATACCGGTGATCCTCATCAAGCCCAGCGGATTCGATGTATTACAGGCGCTGGCGAAAGCGGGAAAGCTCACCTCGTCTATCGGTATCGTGACCTATCAGGAGACCATTCCGGCTTTACTTGCCTTTCAGAAAACGTTTCACCTCTGTCTTGAACAGCGAAGCTATGTCACCGAAGAGGACGCGCGCGGGCAAATTAACGAACTTAAGGCCAACGGTATTGAGGCCGTCGTCGGCGCGGGATTAATTACCGATCTGGCGGAAGAAGCGGGAATGACCGCCATCTTTATTTATTCCGCGGCGACCGTTCGTCAGGCTTTTCATGATGCGCTGGATATGACCCGTCTGACACGGCGCCAGCGCGTGGATTACCCATCCGGCAAGGGATTACAAACCCGGTATGAACTGGGCGATATACGCGGCCAGTCGCCGCAAATGGAGCAGCTCCGCCAGACGATTACGCTCTATGCCCGCTCCCGTGCGGCAGTGCTGATTCAGGGGGAAACAGGGACCGGAAAAGAGCTGGCGGCGCAGGCGATTCACCAGACGTTTTTTCACCGCCAGCCTCACCGTCAGAATAAGCCATCCCCTCCCTTTGTCGCCGTCAATTGCGGCGCGATTACCGAGTCGTTGCTGGAAGCGGAACTGTTTGGTTATGAAGAGGGTGCGTTTACCGGTTCACGACGAGGAGGCCGGGCGGGGCTATTTGAAATCGCACACGGCGGCACGCTGTTTCTGGATGAAATCGGCGAAATGCCCTTGCCGTTACAAACCCGACTCTTGCGCGTACTGGAGGAAAAAGCCGTCACTCGCGTCGGCGGACACCAGCCGATCCCGGTGGAGGTCCGGGTGATCAGCGCTACGCATTGCGATCTGGATCGGGAGATAATGCAAGGACGTTTTCGCCCCGATCTCTTTTATCGCCTGAGTATTCTGCGCCTGACGCTTCCTCCTTTGCGCGAGCGGCAGGCTGATATTTTGCCGCTGGCGGAAAGCTTTTTAAAACAGTCGCTGGCAGCGATGGAAATTCCGTTTACCGAATCGATACGTCATGGATTGACACAGTGTCAGCCGCTTTTGCTGGCCTGGCGCTGGCCCGGTAATATTCGCGAACTGCGTAATATGATGGAGCGCCTGGCGCTTTTTTTAAGCGTCGATCCCGCGCCAACGCTGGACAGGCAATTTATGCGGCAGTTATTACCTGAGCTTATGGTGAACACAGCAGAGCTGACGCCTTCAACCGTGGATGCGCACACGTTACAGGATGTACTGGCGCGCTTTAAGGGCGATAAGAGCGCCGCGGCGCGTTATCTGGGGATTAGCCGCACCACTCTGTGGCGTCGTTTAAAAGCTGGTGCCAAAAACCAGTCGGATAATTAAGACAAATGACAGCGTCCTGAATGCCTGATGGCGCTACGTTTACTGCAGGCCGTCATCCGGCAAAACGGATGACGGTTGCCAGGAATAAATATACCCGCCGGAAACCCAGGCGGGTATTTTTATGATGCAACGCTTTTATTTCTTTTTATAAATATCAGCCGTACCATGAATTTTATTTTCTGTCTGCCCGGACGTCAGCACCACCACATCCGCCCCTTTTTCATCCGCCTTTTTGATTAAATCTTCTCTGGCGTCCAGCGGCGACATTTCCCCGGTGGTGGAAATCGTGCCAATTTTCGTGTATTCGGAGGCGACTTTATCAAAGTCCGTTTTTTTCATGATTTCTGCGGCATAAACGTTTGTCACGACAAACGCTAATGCGCCAAGCATAACCTTGTAGCCAGTTTTCATAGCAAAACCCTCGTTTTATTATTACGCCATCATCGCTTTATCAGAACAAAAAGGCCGTTCGGACTGATTAAATAAGTAGTGTAGATTGCTGGAAAAATCCAGTCAGCCCCCGCTCAGTCGGCGTAACAACGCGGATTAAAACGCCCCTGCTTTGTGATCTCACTCGCAATCATCTGGTTTGACTATTAATAAGATGAACGTTATTTCTTGAGGCTATGGGAAGAGTTGTCTATGGAGCCGTTTCATGCCGTTGTGCTTACCGTCAGTCTGTTTGTGTTAACCTTTTTTAATCCCGGCGCGAATCTGTTTGTGGTGGTGCAAACCAGCCTCGCATCAGGACGCCGGGCGGGGGTCATCACCGGCCTGGGCGTCGCCACGGGAGACGCCTTTTATTCCGGGCTGGGGCTTTTCGGTCTGGCGACGCTCATTACGCAATGCGAAGCGGTATTTTCTCTTATCAAAATTGTCGGCGGCGCCTATTTATTATGGTTCGCCTGGAACAGTATTCGCCACCAGGCGACGCCGCAAATGAGCACGCTCCAGACGCCGATTGCCGCCCCGTGGACGATTTTCTTTCGCCGGGGATTAATGACCGATTTATCCAATCCGCAAACCGTACTGTTTTTTATCAGTATTTTTTCCGTAACGCTTAGCACAGAAACGCCCACATGGGCAAGGTTAATGGCCTGGGCCGGAATTGTGCTGTCATCCGTTATCTGGCGTATTTTTCTCAGCCAGGCCTTTTCGCTCCCCGCAGTCCGCCGCGCTTATGGACGAATACAGCGCATTGCCAGCCGTGTTATCGGCGCCATTATCGGGATGTTTGCGCTCAGACTTCTCTATGAAGGCGTGACGCACCGCTAATGTTTGCCCGGTAGCCTTTGCTACCGGACGATAAGCGTTATCAAAACGCCCATGACACGCTGCCTACAATGCTACGCTCGGCGCCAAAATAACAATAAGAGAGCGAATTACAGGCAGCGACATAGCGTTTGTCCGTCAGGTTATTTACGTTGAGCTGGGCGCTCAAGCCATTTAACCCAATGCTGGATAAATCATACCCTACCACCATATCGACCAATGTATAGGACGGCAACGTGTGGGTATTCAGGCGATCGCTGGTCACGCCGTTGACGTACCGGATGCCGGAGCCCAAAGTCAGCCCCTCTAACAGACCGCTTTTCACATCGTAGCTTAGCCAGGCGCTGGCCTGGTTCCGTGGAGCATAAACCGCGCGCTTACCCTGCTCTTGCGGGCTACTTTTCTTATAACGGATATCAGTATAGGTATACGCCGCCTGCAAACGGACGCTATCCGACAAATGGCTAATGGCCTCCAGTTCCACCCCTTTAGACTCAATTTCACCAATCGAGCGGTACGGATCGGTAGGTTCTTCTTTGGTCGCGATATTGGTCTGGTTAATACGATACACGGCGGCGCTAAACTGGCTATTCCCCCCCAGCGGTTCGTATTTTACCCCCGCCTCCCACTGCTTGCCTTTCATCGGTTCCAGCACATTGCCGTTTTCGTCGGCGAAGCTGGTCGGCGTAAACGCGGTAGAATAACTGAGATAGGGGGCGACGCCATTGTCGAACAGATAAAGCAACGCAGCACGGGTGCTGACGTTGTTTTTATCGAGATCGCTGCGTGAATCATGAAATTTGTCGATGTTAGACACGCTGACCCGATCGTAACGACCGCCCAACGTAAAGCGCCAGCGATCCCATGACATCTGATCCTGTAAATAGTATCCGGTCTGCCGCAGCTTATGTTTTTCACGGCTATACAACGTAATGTAATCCGGCTGAGCGCCATAAACAGGGTTGAAAGCGTCAATCGGCGGAAACGCGCCATAATAGCCAGTAGTATGATTACTGCGATCCTGATAATCGATCCCCACCAGCAGACGATGATTAATCGCCCCGGTATCCACGCTGCCGTCGAGCTGATTATCCAGCGCGATAGCCGACATTTTCTCCCCGGAGCCGGAATAGCCGCGATTCAGCGCCGTTTCATTCAACCAACCTGCGGCATAGACCTGATTCAACGTCACTTTGGTATGCAAATAACGCAATTTTTGCCGTACCGACCAGCCGTTATCGAACAGATGCTCAATGTTATAACCCACCATATTTTCACGGCGATCGTATTTGTCGTAGTCATCTTCACCTTCAAAGAAAGTGTTAGAAATTTTTCCGCCGTTATAAGGTACAACCGTGCCTTGATAAGGCAGTCCGGAGTGGCTACCGCCCTGCGGATCACGGTGCAGATAGGCCATAAGATCAAGACGCGTCCGATCGGTAATTCGCCAGGTCAGGCTCGGCATCAGCGCATAACGTTCCTCTTTCAAGGGGGTAAACTGCGAATCGGCGTAACGTGTCATGCCGCTAAGACGCGCCGCCACACGTTCATTGTCATCCAGTGGGCCGGTCACATCAAAAGCCGCCCCGCGCTGGTTGTTATTGCCGGCAAACAGCTTCACTTCTCCTCCGGCATCAAACGCCGGTTTTCGCGACGTCAACGAGACAATGCCGCCTGGCGATGAACGTCCATACAGAACGGACGCCGGGCCGCGTACCACCTCGATATCTTCCAGAAACCAGGGGTCAACCACCAACGAACTGTGCGAATTGGTGTCGCCCATCATTTTTAACCCGTCGAGATAGACGTTATCCAGACTACCGTCCGAAAAACCACGCAATACGATGTAATCAAAGCGGTTAGAGGCGCCTATCTGATTACTGTATACGCCTGGGGTGTAGCTGACCGCCTGACGCACGCTGGTTGCGCCCTGCTCTTCAAACTGCTGGCGGGTAATAATGGATACCGACTGCGGCGTTTCAATATCTGGCGTCGCCAGCTTGGTCGCGCCACTCTGCACGGGCGAGGTGACAATGACGGTATCATTTTTTGTGATTTCCTGGGCAAAAAGAGGAAAAGTCGCGCCGCCGATAGCTCCGCCTATCAATAGCGCCATACGCGTTGTCGCAAACATGAACATCTCCAAAGGTATCTTTATTGTAAATAAGAATTATTACCTTTTAGAGATGACGGACCACTATGCGTAACGCCAGATTGCCTATGCGCAATGATAAAAAATCACCCAAAGCGGCAGAAAACCGGGTTAGCGGCGAATATTACCGCTCTGGCGGAGCGCGTTACGCACAGTGGCGGGACGCCGTCAGAGACGCGTCACGCAGCTCGCCGGGCGAGCAGCCATAACGCCGACGAAATGCCGTCGCAAAGTTTGTGGCATGTTGATAGCCTGACATCCAGGCGGCCTGCTGCACGCTGTATCCCTCCATCAGATAACGACGCGCGCGCGCCAGGCGGCAATCGCGCAGATAATCAAACACGGTACACCCATAGGCATGGCGAAACTTGCACCGCAGGCTACTTGGACTCATTGCCGCCCGACGCGCCAGTTCGTTCAGCGTGTAGGCTTTTTCCGGCGTCTGCTCCAGTAAACGCCGAATGAGCTCCAGC
This sequence comes from Salmonella sp. 32100201201700099SM, assembly GCF_017572645.1. NCBI lineage: Bacteria > Pseudomonadati > Pseudomonadota > Gammaproteobacteria > Enterobacterales > Enterobacteriaceae > Salmonella > Salmonella sp. 32100201201700099SM. The sequence goes on from NZ_JAGERQ010000008.1 coordinate 203,906, forward strand.
CGCTGATATTCACCGGTGACGGGAAGTCCACGTTTTTGCGTTGCGGGCTGACATAGATTTAGCGCATAGCCCAGTAATTGCAGCATGATGCCTTCCAGCATTAACTGGCGTGACGCCGCATGATGTCCGGGCTGCTGCGCATAGCGTAGCCCTGAAAGCAGAAACTCCGGCACCTGCCAGACCCTCGCCGAGGCTGCGCTATTTTCCCACTCGTCTGCCAGCGAGCCAGGCAAATGCTCCCGCCATCCGCCGTCCGGGTACATTCCCAGCGACAAGGTGCGCAATTTACTATCTGCGCCGTGATGGGCGCGTATCGTCTGCTGCTCGCTCAGTTGCGAGCAAAACGCCATCCCCGCGCTCAGCAAAAAGGTCTGCTCATTGACAGCCAGCGCGACGTTACCTTCCAGCACCACCAGCATATACAGCGGACTGCTATGGCGAGAGGTGGTTTCATAAGGTTGTAACACGTGAACATCCGAGCGTGTAATGCAAATCCCGCCGGGAAGCGCTATCTCTTCGATATCGCCATGAAGTACGGGACTACTCTGCGTATACTGCGGTAACGCAGGGAAGCGGTAATCAATGCCATAACGCTCGCCAAACGCGATGAAGTCGCTGACGGAAAAGATCTTTTTCATCGCCGGGGCGGCGGAAGAGTGACAGGAGATCGGAGACATTATCAATACCGTTTATCTGCGTTATACCAGAGCGTTAGCCACTGTGTAACCATATCACTGCGGCCCGGGAACGACAATAAAGATGAGAATAATTATCAACCGCTATTGAGGGGAGAGATAAGGCGAACAAAGGTGATCGATAAACGCCGATCTGTCGACAAAAACGCACTTTCGCCAGCGACGAAAGCGCGTCCGGGGGGGTATCAGTCAGGAGCGAAATCCTGCGGAGGTCATGAGCAGTCTGAACAACATTCCGACGCCCGCCAGCAGAAGCACGCTGGCGCACCATATCGCGACCATCCATACGACTCGCCGCGACCATTTTTTCACTTTAACCATCAGTGATATCCCTCTCCATGTCGCACTTTTCCACGGAAGACGTAGTAGCTCCAGAAGGTATAAGCCAGAATAATCGGGATGATTATCAGCGCCCCAACCAGCATAAAGCTTTGACTTTGCGGCGGCGCGGCGGCGGCATACAACGAAATATCCGGTGGAATAATATTCGGCCAAATACTGATGCCTAACCCGCTGAACCCCAGAAAAATCAGCCCTAACGTGAGAATAAATGGACGCGCATGGGATTCTGGTTTTTTCACGCTGCGCCATAGCCAGACGCTAAAAGCCAACACCAGCACAGGCACCGGCAGGAAGTAGTATAAATTGGGCAGCGTGAACCAGCGCTCGGCGATGTCGTCGTGGGTGAGCGGCGTCCACACGCTGACGCCTCCCATCACCAGCAACAAGACGATCAACAACGGGCGCGACAGCGCGCACATCCGGCTATGCAGCGGATCTTCGCTTTTCATAATCAGCCAGGTAGCGCCCAGCAGCGCGTAGGTGACAACCAGACCGACACCGCAGAACAGATTAAACGGCGTCAGCCAGTCAAGCTGCGAACCGCTAAAGGTTCGCCCTTCCACCTGAAAACCGCTCACCACCGCCCCCACCACAACCCCCTGGGCAAAGGTCGCCAGGATTGACCCGACGATAAAGGATTTATCCCAGAACGCGCGATGCGACTCGGTGGCTTTAAAACGGAATTCAAAAGCGACGCCGCGAAAGATAAGACCAAGCAGCATAACCACCAGCGGGATAGTCAGCGCGTCGGTGATGACGGCATAAGCCAACGGGAACGCGCCAAAAAGCCCGGCCCCGCCCAGCACCAGCCAGGTTTCGTTCCCGTCCCATACCGGCGCGACCGAGTTCACCATAACATCGCGATCGTGTTTATCGCGAATAAACGGAAACAGGATACCGACGCCCAGATCGAACCCATCCATTACGATATACATCAGCGTGGCGAACACGATAATAGCAAACCAGATAACCGGAAGATCGATGGTCATTCGCGTTTCTCCTGCTCAAGCGATTCTCCCACGGCAGAGATAGGACGCGCGGGTCTGCCATCGGTTTCAGCGGTCGGTGTCTCCGCCGGCTGCGGCCCTTTCTGGATAAGGCGAATCATATAAATATAGCCAACCCCAAAGACCAGGGAATAGACCACAAAGAAGGCCAGCAAACTGATGCTCATCTGCAAGGTGCTGTGCGCGGAAACCGCATCACGCGTTCGCAGCAGGCCATAGACCACCCACGGCTGACGTCCTACTTCAGTCGTCACCCATCCGGCAAGGATGGCGATAAGCCCGGACGGCCCCATCCACAGCGCAAAGTGCATAAAGGGCCGCGAATGATACAGGCGGCGTCGGTAGCGTAGCCACAGGCTGGCCAGCCCCAGGAAGATCATCAGTACGCCCATGCCCACCATCAGACGGAAAGACCAGAACACCACGGTAGAGTTGGGGCGATCCTCTTTGGGATAATCTTTTAGCGCAGGCACCTGTTTGTCCAGGCTATGCGTCAGGATCAGACTGCCCAACGCCGGGATCTCAAGCGCATAGCGGGTCCGTTCCACCTCCATATCCGGCCAGCCTACCAGCGTAAGCGGCGTTGGCTCGCCGGGCGTATTTTCCCAGTGCCCCTCAATCGCGGCGATTTTGACCGGCTGATGCTTCAGGGTGTTAAGGCCATGCATATCGCCAATCAATGCCTGAACGGGCGCCACCACGACCGCCATCCATAACGCCATCGAGAACATACGGCGGATAGCCGGCGTATCGTTACCTTTCAGTAAATGCCAGGCTGCGGACGCGCCGACAAACATCGCGCTACTTAAAAACGCCGCAACGGACATATGCAACAGGCGATACGGGAACGACGGGTTGAAAATCACCGCGAACCAGTCCACCGGGACCACCTGACCGTTATGAATTTCAAATCCCTGCGGGGTATGCATCCAGCTGTTAGACGCCAGAATCCAGAACGTCGACATTAACGTGCCCAACGCCACCATACAGGTAGACAAGAAATGCAGGCCCGGCCCGACTTTGTTCCAGCCAAAAAGCATCACGCCTAAGAATCCCGCTTCCAGGAAGAATGCGGTGAGCACTTCATAGGTTAATAAAGGCCCGGTGATACTGCCGGCGAACTGGGAGAAACCGCTCCAGTTCGTTCCGAACTGGTAAGCCATGACCAGACCGGAGACCACGCCCATCCCGAAGTTGACGGCAAAAATTTTGAGCCAGAACTGATAGAGCGAGCGCCAGACAGGATTACGCGTTTTTAGCCATAAACCTTCCAGTACCACCAGGTAACTGGCTAAGCCAATCGTAATCGCGGGGAAAATAATATGAAAAGAGACGGTAAAGGCAAACTGGAGTCTCGCTAAAAAGAAGGCATCAAACTCCATGTTCCCTCCCGTTTATATATAGTCACTTCGTGTAAAATATTCACTGTTCGCAACCAGGTTGAAACGAAACGGTTATTTTCCCCAAACGTAAAAACGTCGGGGAATATCCAGATAAATTACGATTTTTTTTGCGGCTGGCTGTCAGGCTTATCGCCCGACTCTGGCGCTTCGGAGGGGTCGTCTTTTTCGACAGCGAAACGGTAGTATCTATTTAGCATAACATGTCTCCCTTAGTTACATTCACTTGGCAATATCTACCTGGCCGTTATAAAAATAACGGCAAAACAAAAAAACAGCATCTTCAAGACTATTTGCAATTTCAGCAAAATACGCTTAGCTGAAAGTTAAGAATAGACGTAAAACGATAACCTTCAAGTCAACGCGGTTTACGGGACGGGGGATTAGCACAGGGATAATGACCGCAACGCTCGCTGCGCGGCGGCCATTTTATATAGTCTATCAAAAAGATAACCGTTAAGGTCTATTCAAACCCGTTAGTTTACTTTCCCCTCAATCAAGCCATTGATGGTAGAAAATACCGCCGGCGCGCTGGTCGCTTCCGCAAACTCGACATTGATATTTTGCCGACGCAGCATATCGAAGAATTTACGTTGCGCATCAAGAATAACCTGATCGCCTACGCGCATATTTTCTGCTTTAGTTTCAACCAGTAAATAAACGCTGTCGGCGTCCTGACGCTCAATACGGTACACAAAATCCGGCGTAGTAGAGCCCCCCGTATATTTGGGGATCTGAATGGCCCGCTTAGGCAGTTTGCCAAACACAGAAACCTGTTGCGGATAATCGTATTTTAATAGCGGCAATTCTGGATCGACGCTGTCATAACGCAACGGCGGTATTTGATAGAGAGAACGAGGATCGTCTATCGCATTCTCATCCACATTTTTCCCCACAATTTCAGCGCTAATCTCCTCTCTGAACTGCCGTGCCGTGGAATCAAATACCGACGTTGAAGCCTGAAAATCGAGAGGCAGATAATCGTGGCGCTGCGCAAAATGCGCATTAATCCGCGTCTGTAATGCGCGGGTCATATTGTCCAACGAGATCTCGCTTAAATAGCGTGAATCTCCGTGCAAAACATCACGCAGCATCGCCATTAACACCGGGTGCAGGACGTTAACCGGCAGACTGGTGCGTAACGCCAGTTGCTTAAGAAAATGGCCATATTTCATGCCCGCCATAAATTCGCTGGCGGCTAATTCGCCTTCCCGCTGCGCCACTTCAAAACGGCCATTATCTTCATTCGATACCAGCCGTTGTTGAACCTGGCTTGGCTTCTGGCGTATATACAGCGCCGGATCGCGCAGCACCTCGGCGGCAATCTGTTCCAGAGACGCGCCGCTACGCTCGAATTGCAGCATATAACGGCGGGAAAACTGCTCCCAGATACTGCTAAGTTGTTCCCAATTCTCTTTGCGTAACCTGACTCGCAGTCGGGAGGCGGGCTTATTGTCACGAATGCGATCCGCTCGCACCCGCGCCTGCGTCAGCTCAGGGTAGAACTTCAGTAGCCACGCAAAACCACTTTTGGTTTCCCCGTTAAGCGTGACGCTGGGTTTAAACTCATTACTCCGGTTGATCAGTTTTTTATCATCCAGATCTTCCAGCAAACGAAGCTCCGTAAACGCAGGATCGACTTTTTGCCGCTCGGTGACGATGAGTGTGATCATCGCCTCATCCAGTTTCTGCTCGTTAAGCTGAACTTTGCTGTCGCGATTAATCTCATCAACCAGCATACTGGCAAACGCTTTTTCATCATAACCAATCAGAAACGACAGTCGGGACGGCCACTCTTCCTGATGAACGCGATGGCCGTTTTCATCTACCGGTAGCCGCAGGCCGCGCCCCACTTCTTGAATTTTGCTCGACTCGCTACCGGAAGAACGTAATTTAGCAATGACAAAAACATTCGGGTTATCCCAGCCTTCGCGAAGCGTCCATTTTGAAAACAGAAAGCGGCGCGTTTCCCAGTTGCCGTGATGGTCTGAAAAACTGAGCAACTTCTCTTTATTTTTCAGAATATCATCTACCTCAGCCTGGATCGCCTCATCGCCGCTTCCGCGGTCTTCGCCAAAGTAACCAGCGTGGACGTTTTGGTTATCCGAGTGCAGGCTGGCGAGCGTGGCCTGCAGAAACGACAGATACTCCACTTCTCGCGGCAGGGTCTTGCGCTGATAATCGTCAATCAGTTGCGTCAGTTTCTTTTTCAGTAAACACTCAAACTTCAGTTTCAACCAACCTTCGTCATCACGATAGCTTTTAATACTGTCAATAAAGAAAAGGCTTAAGGTCTTAATACGCGGGGCATTATTTTCTGGCTCATTGCTGCGTAAGAAATTTGCCTGCTCGGTATCAAAATGCTTATCAATGGCGTCCTGAATAATCAGTTCCTGGTAGCTCGCGCCAAAGGTTCCTGGCACCAGCGCCATCCCTGCCTCCAGCTCCAGATCGTTCGACAACATTTTACTGCCGGCATATTCGATACTGCCTTCAAATCCTGCATCGACATCGGCGAGATTTTCGCCCACGCCAACCTCGGCAATTTTGCTCCCCCGTCGGAGGATTAATTTCTTTGCCGTGACGCTGTCAACGATATAACGATTGTTGGCCTGTTCTTCGGGGAGATTCGGGTAATAAATATCAATACCTTTCACCAAACCATCGTTAAAACTGTCCACCGCGTTGAGATCAAACTGCGGTTGCCGGCGATAGTAATCTTTACGTACACATTTATTTTTACCCTTACCTTCGACAATATCCGGGAAGGTAGCGCCAAAGCGGACGATCATTTGCGGCTGAATGGCCTGAATCGCTCGATAAAATTTGTTATCTCGCGCAAAACGATGCGGTTCATCAATAATGACCACCGGTCGCGTCATTTGCAGCCCTTTAACAGGCGACGTCAGCCCGCCCAGTAGCGTTTGATCGTAATCGTCTCGCGTCATACTGGCGGAATTGAGCATTTGCGCATTGATCAGCAAAACCTGAATCGTATGGCTATCACGACGGCTGGCATCAGTAAAACTTAATAACTGGGCCGGAAAATTTTTACGCCCCGACTTTACTTTAAAATCACCGGCGTTGATGGTGCAAAGTTCCATCCGCGTATTTTCGTAGAACTGTGAAAAATGCTGTCTGGCGTAATCGCTGGTGATAAAGTTCCGCGCGCCTTCTTTAATGGCTGGCGTCGGCACCACCAGCACAAATTTGAAGAGGCCATACTTCTGATGCAGTTCATACATCAACCGGGTATAGACATAGGTTTTGCCCGTCCCGGTCTCCATTTTAACGTCAATATTGGCCTTATCGTCGTAACGTTCCTTAATCAGCGGATTAGCATAGTGATTATGATCGGCCTGCGCGTGATCGATACCGGTGAAACTCGCCAGAATCGCCGCTAACGCCTGTTCCTGATGGGGAAGTTCTTCCAGTAAAATATTCATCATCATCCCCTCTTAATAACGCTTCACCAGGTTCACTTTTTGATCAAGCTGTTTTAAGCCGATTTCCAGTTCACGAATGGATTCAAGGTCGAAAGAGTAGCCGTAAATGACAATGGTCTGAACCGGAAGCTGGTGCGTACCAATGTGGTTGAGAAGATCGCGGGTCTGCTCTGTTCCCCATCGTTCATCAATCAGATACAGGCGCGTATTATCAACATACCTAGCGCAATAGCCGGAAAAATCAATGGCCTGTACGTCAATATCCATTTTATAACCATCGGCGACCAGCCATGTCGTTAATAAGGTCTCTTCGCCGCTTGCGCCGCTCGGCACGCCCAATCCTCTGGCGGAAAAAGGATTGATCATGTCGGTAAATCCTGACTCGGTGAAAGCGGCCAGTTGACCGCTGGTATTGATAAAATGGCCGGTAGCAATATCGAAGCTATCCAGATCGTCCAGCGTCTGCTGTGTCGGAGTGGCAAAACGATAATGTTTAAAACCGAGATCGCTATTGGTCGCGGGATTGTTGGCGCGGATCTTCGCCGCAACGCGTGTAATTCGCTCGCGGCTGATTTCATCAATAGTGTTATAACCTGCTTTTTTCGCGATAGTGTTATTGCTTAATGCCTGATCGATAGTGCACAGAATAAACGTGCGCTGCCCCCCATCTTCTTCATTCAGCGCCATTACCGCATGGGCCGTGGTGCCGGAACCGGCAAAAAAGTCCAGAACGACGCCGTCTTTATCGATAGCGAGCTTGATGATTTTCTTCAATAATGCGGTCGGTTTCGGCGTATCAAAAACGTTGTCGCCGAAGAGATCCAGAATCTCCTTTTTCCCCTCTTTATTCGACGCTACGTTATCCCAGTAATTGGTCGTTGGCTGCCCTTTACTGTGATGCGCGTACATGACTCGCTGGGGAATACCGCCGTTATCTTTGCCAAAATAGACCAGATTATCGGCCACCAGTTTTTGGTAACTGGCTTCAGGATAAGCCCATAGTCTTTCGTGTACCGTACCGTTCGGCGTGGTAATTTTATAGGTATAGCCGCCGCCGCTCAGCCCTTTTGACACCGTTAACGGCACCGGGCGCCATTTCCCTTCAGGAAACTGTTCGGTCGGTTCTTTATAGGATTTCTGAATATACTCTTTAGAAAGCGGTTCTAAACGTAAAGCGCCCTGACCGGTTTTGGCATAAACAAGAATGTATTCCCCCTGGATGGAAACGTTATCAGAGTCGTTAGAAATCTCTTTTTTGCGCTTCCACATCACATTGGTGACAAATCCGCCTTCGCCAAAAATCTCATCCATCATTAATTTAAGATTGGCGTACTCATTATCGTCGATAGAGATAAAAATAAATCCGGTATCTTTCAGGAGCTTCCTGGCCAGGAAAAGACGCGGATACATGAAAGATAACCACGCGGAGTGCGTCGATTTACCCTGAATGGATTTTAAACGTGCTAGTTCAGTATCATTAAGACCAAACATATCCTGCAACGCCCGATCGCTATATTCAAAATGATCGGGATAGACAAACCCGTCCGATCCGGTGTTATAAGGGGGATCGATATAGATCATATCGACGGTATCGGCGTAATTATTTTGCAGATGGCGTAAAACATCCAGATTATCCCCGGTCAGAAAAAGATTATGGCTGTTTTTGTTTTCTGCCAGAGTATTGTGTTCCACGTCAGGAACGATAACGGTAACGGATTTTTCACCCGCCTGTTTTTTTGCGTAATCTTTGCCAATAAAATCAATCTGATAACCGCTAGTCAGCTCATCAATATTACGCGCTTTCAGCGCGCGCTCAAATTTGGCGAGATCAAATCCGCCTTTCGCGATCAGTTCGCCCTGCTCGTTATAGCGATCGGCGATAAAAAATTCCGGTAATGCACGTTGTAACTCAGACAGAAAGGCGCTATTCGGGGCAACAGACTCGTTGTGTTTTTGGTTATCTTTCAACATGATATCTTCGCTCCGTTGACAATTTTAAGGTCCAACAATCAATTTCTTATAAAGAAAAAAGTAAGCGATGATTGTAATGGTCACGAAAGGCAGATGCCATCATTAACCTTTGTTGTTCGTTGAAAGGGCGTAAAAACCACAGGAGGAAGGAGCGCTCCCGGCGACAGTATGCGCCAGGAGCGTAGTGTTTACGTGCGATGACCGATGGCCGACTCCGGGAGGGCGTCGCTATCTGTACCGGAGATGACGACCCCCCGGGTCTCGCGACCAAATGCCACAAATACACAGATTAAAATAGCCACCGCGCCAGCCACGATCGCCATTGCCAACCCGTAATTGCCACCATGCGTTTCCGCGATGCGGGCCTGTAACGTCGCATTAACCGACGCCAGTAAATTACCGAGTTGGTAAACAAACCCTGGCAGCACGGCGCGCGCATTCGCCGGAACCAGCTCGTTTAGCCAGGTCGGCACGACTCCCCAGGCGCCCTGCACCATAAACTGCATCAGGAACGCGCCCAGGCCAATCGTGAATGATCCGCTGGAAAATGCCCATAGCGGGAGTACCGGAAGCGCAAGAAAGGCGGCGATCATGATCGCTTTTTTACGCCCAATACGTTCCGATAGCGTACCGTAGAAAATACCGCCGAGCATGGCGGCAATGTTATAAAAAATTGCAATGATACTGATCAGATGCGGATCAAAACTATGCTGCATCTTCAGGAAGGTAGGATAGAGATCCTGCGTGCCGTGACTGAAAAAGTTAAAGAACGCCATGACCAGCACCAGATACAGACACAACTTCCACTGTTTGCGCAGAACAGGAAGCAGCGCGGTATTCTCTTTACGCGCTCTGGCCGCCAGCCAGACGGGGGATTCCGGCACTTTAAACCAGATATAAGGCAGCAAGACAACAGGCAGGGCGCCAATCAGGAACATGCCGCGCCAGCCTACCATACTGTAGAAGAGGCCAAAAATAACCGAGGCGAACAGATAGCCGCAGGGATAGCCCGCCTGAAAAATGCCCGACATCAGGCCACGCGAACGATCGGGAATGGTTTCCATCGCCAGTGATGACGCGACGCCCCATATCCCGCCCATCGCCACGCCGTACATGACCCTAAAAATCAGAAATGCCATGAAGGTGGGCGACCAGGCGGAAAGCAGTTCAAACACCGTAAAGAACAGAATATTGAGCATCAGTATCGGTCGACGTCCGTACTTTTCCGCCATTCGGCCAAATAGCAGCGCGCCAATGGGACGTACCGCCAGGGTCAGCATAATCGCAATGGAAACGTCCGATACGGAAGCGTGAAACCATTCGGCGAGATCGCTAAGTACAAAGACAAGGATAAAGAAATCAAACGCATCCAGCATCCAACTGGTAAAGCTGGCAAACGCCACATGTCGTTGTGTCGTCGTCCAGTTCAGGGGGGTGTACATAGGTAGTGTCCTGCATCAAAAAATAACATCAAGCTTTGAAGCGGCGAAACGCTGGAGCGCCCCCGTCGTCAAAGCGACGTAACAAGGTAGCGTTGCGCTACTTATTTGTTATCTTTTTGTATATAGCAGGTAAAATGTTAGCAAAAATAGACAAATCATTACATATTATTAACAAAGCTTACTGACACATGATTTGTCACATTTTTTATGGGGATTATCTCACGCAAAGAAAAGCGAAGCATGGCTAGCGTATCGCGACCGGCCTGTCGCCAGACCGATCGCCATTGACGATTACCTTTCGCGCGGCGGGAAACCGGCCTTTTGCAGGGCGGCGGCAATCTGCTCCGCGGATAGCGACGTTTCAACGTCAACCAGACGCGTCGCCGGGTCAGTTCTCACCGTCGCATTAGCATCGAGAGTCAGAATCGTCTTTTTTACCGTACTGGCGCAGCCGCCGCAGGTCATGTCATCAATATGGAACTGCATGGTGAACTCCTTTTGTGTGGTAACTGTTGCCAGTCTGGGCCTTGCCAGTGTTGGAAGGTCAAGCGTAATCTCAGGACTTACAGACGCTTTGTCAGTCCATGACGACGAGGACGGCGCAACACCGCTCCGGTACGCGCCTCCGAGTACAGGCTGCGCGGCGCAAACGCCCGGATAGGCGCAGCGCGCGCCGCCTTCTTCCCGACCATCAGCCTGACAGGCACGGCGGGAACGGCCAGCGCGTCTCTTAGCGGACTCTTTGAACCGGGATCGGGAAGCTGGCGTTTTCTACCGCAAATCACCTTGCCTCTCTTTCACGGCGGCGCATTACGCGCTGACCTGGATAGGGCGCATGTCCAAAAACAGATTGAAATCGCCAGGTATGAAAACGTTATTCAGCAAGCCTTTCGCGACGTGGCGGATGGTCTGGCGGGACAACGTACGCTGAATGACCAGGTGCAATCAGAACAACGCGCGGTTGAAGCCAGCCAAATCGCCTATGAGCTGGCCGGACTCCGTTTTCAGGAAGGCGTCGATGACTACCTTACGCTGCTTGATACCCATCGTATGCTTTATGGCGCGCAGCAGCGTCTGGTGCGCACACGGCTCATGCAACAGCTGAATATCATTAATCTGTATAAAGCATTAGGCGGCGGTTGGCGGGAATACAGCGAGAAAAAGCAAGGTTAGCCCAAATAGCGCGCGCGTCGCCAGTGCGGCGCGCGCGCTAAACAGGCATATATTGCCTGCAAAATAAGGTTAACGAGGGCAACGATAAACGTTCCCGCTTAACGTGACATTCGTTTGTTTGCTTGAGCCAGAACCGTGCCATGAACTTCCTGTCTGGCCTGCACGCTGGGTTAACAGGACTACCGTATTTCCGCCCATTTTATAAGCTTTGTTTTTCAGATCGTTACGGGCACCCGTTTCCAGGTTACTGTTGGAAGTCCAGCCACCGGTAAAGAAATTCCCCTGGCTGCCCGTGATATCCCCTAAGTAGCTGCATTCCTTACCTGGCTCGCTGGTCATCACCCGTACCTGTTCAGCGCCATAATTCAACGAATTAGCGCTACATGCGGTTAAAGCCAAGCCGACGAAACATACTAAGATCTTTTTCATACTAATACCTGGTCTATTAATCATTAAATAATAACGCGTTCTTGCTTCTGAACGCCGTCAAGGAACTATATTTAAGATGTAACGAATGTCTTTCATTTGCTGAAGAAAAGTCTCTGTCATGATGCTATCATGTATGCTTGAGGCTATTTCTTGTTCAGTTTTTTCAATATGCTCTCTGAGTCTTATTTTTGTTTTTTCGTCAAGCGCCGAGATAAGTATCTTAATGGCAAGCAGCATAGTAGGATTGATGCTTTCACACTCTCTCATCGTTAACTTTTTCATCTTGTTTGCTTCAAGCCTGATCGGCGTTTTTGTCTACACGGCAAATTTTAGATGCGAAGATATGGCGACTTCTTTGGTAAATAAATAGCAAATGGAAAAAGCGCTTGAAGCCATATTTACGACAGATACGCAATCTATGAATGTACAAAGTCTTACGACTAATGCCATAGCTACTGGCGATCTGACTCATCGACTTTTTATATAAAAAGTGCCATAACAACTCTTCCTCCTTTTTTGTCAACGGCGCAATTTCACCGACCGCTACATCGTTTGCACAAGCGTATTTAATGAAATGCTCAATAAAAACAGGCTTTGCCAAATCGGGATCGATATCAGGATCTCTATCGCAGCCATGTGGATAAAGTTTTCCAATATCTCTGCGCGTGAGCCAGATTCGACGAGCATGCGGATAATGCTGCATGAGCGCCTTAAAACCTTTCCAGACCCCCTGAATCAAAACTCGTCCATCAATAATAATTATGATATCTTCGCTAGCTGATATCTGACACGAATTATATTCTCCATTGAGTGGGAACATAAAGCACTTCCCATCCTCAAAGAGTGAAGCGATGCCTAAATAAGTATAATAATCATCCGTTAAAACTATACCTATCGTTTTTAACGGAAGTTGTTCCGATAGTGAATTTATCATAATTTCATCAATAGAATAACGCTACGGTGAGTGTTTTATCTTCCTCTTAAGATTACCTGAGCGCTTATAACCATCCCTATTCTGTAGCAGCGCCATATTATTTTTAATTCCTTGCCATAAACGTAACGCTTATAATTTTAATGTCAGAAGCGATAACCTACGCTGACACCAAATGTATTGGTATCCACAGCGAAGAAACGACTGGCTTCCCATGATGCATCGATAGATATACTCTTAACTGGATTAAATATTACGCCAGCGCCGTAGGCAAAGGAGTCTTCTTTTGAGTGTTTATTAAATTTCATCGTCGCTATACCCGCATTGCCGTACAGGCTCACATAGTCATTAAAACGATATGTTGGTCCAAACATCAAAGAACCATAGTCTACAGAATCGGAACCATTTTTATGCAATTTCCCCTCTTTCCAGGTGTAGTTCTCCATTTCATTGCGCGTCGCGGTGAATGATCCTAACATCCCCCAGGTCTCATTGAACTCGTAACGATATTTAAAATTAAAGCCTCGCAGATCTTTGCTATCACTATTTTTCAATGAACTGAGATGAGTTTGTGCATAACCAAACGATACGGTGTGCTGATCGTTAGCCAAAGCTAAAGGTGACGCTAATAATAAACCTAAAAAAACAAGGAACGAAGACCGTCTTTTCATTAAAACCACTCCATTTTTGATATATAATTAAGGCGGTACCGGAACTTATGGCACACAAATAGCATTTAGATTAAGAGCACCTAATGCGCTTATTACCAGTCATGCCAACTGCGGAAGTAATATAACCTGATATATTCGATAATGGATATGAAATCAGTCTTACAGAGTTCTTACTTTTTTATTAATAGCGGATTCATAGTTGCTTCAGACCCGATCCTGGCATCGCATCCGTCAGGCGGACTGCGAGAGGTTATCAGCGAGTATCAGTCACCTCCCTGAAGAGTAAAAATACATAACCCATTGTTTTTAATGTACTTTAACTGGTGATCGAGTTAACCTTTACCCTTGCGGAGGGCAATTTCGCAACTCGCTTTCTGACGCATTCAGACAACATTCAGATCTACTGCGCGGTACAAACGTTATAAAGCTGCCGATTAAGAGAATAGAAAAAGGTTTTCTCACCCACTTTAGATATTCGAATCTCATTAGCCGCTTCCGGATGCAGAACCCGTAAATGTGATAACAGATCGCCAGCCGTATCCGTGGCAAAGACTTTTACCTGGGATACTTCGAACGTATAAACACCAGGCGCTGTTCGATGTAAATTTTTCATATACACGTCCCGGTATAATATTTTTACACCGTTATCTTTTGTTTTTATTTCATATTGAAGCGTAATTCTCTTCATCTTAAAATCAAGAACAAGACTGCCATCGGCATGGATATCTTTAGGTTGTATCGTCGTTACCGTTCTTGTCGTACATAAAAATTCATTAGTATTAATAGAACTATGGTTACTGTTTCGTACCCAAACTACCATCAGTACGACTGAAACAGCCAACATACCAAGCGTCGCCACGCTTAATAACGTTCTTTTATGGAAATGCATTTCGGCTCCGCTATATCAAGTTGGTTAAGACACTAGACAAAAATATTTGTATTAGGAACGCGAATGTAATAAATGATTTTTCCGTTTTGTTTATGTATTTCATTACTCATCTCAGAGTACGCTTCAATGATATCCGCCAGATGGGTTTTATCATGCCCGACACTATAAAAAGTGTATCCATCATACGAACCATTGAGGGTAAAATAATCAATATTTTCACCCTTAACTTTATAAATCATAAAAAACATCAGAAGCGCGGCCAGGCAAAAGTAGAGCCAATCTTTTCTATTCACAGCGCCCGGTATTGGGGGAATAATAGTGTCATCGCGCCGCACTTCAACCGTCGATAATTCTGTTTCAGCAACAGCAGGCAACGGCATATCTTGCGCCTCATCACTCAACGGTTCAATGGAAACTGAGAGTAAAACACCCACGCGAGGGCGAGTCACAACAGACGCCCCCTTAAGACCAATTTTATCAAATGATCCTCGTAGCTGGTTAATCAGTTTATAATAACTGGCATCAGAGACCACGACACCTTTGCGCCCCCAGACATAGTTAATTAAATCATCTTTTTTAAAAAGGCCTTCATAAAAAGCGATAAGCAAACTGCGTTCCGATTCAGATATCGTTATCGACTCTCCGGCGCAGGAAAGCGTCATTCGTTCACAATCAAGAATAACCCTTTTGTCAATCAGATAATTGTTCTGACTCATAAAAATATCCGCCCCAGTGCTATCACGTTTCTTCACGGCATAAACATATTACCAGGATATATCGTGCTATTGAATTTTTTTCCGTAGCGAGTTCCTGCATTATTCAGCCACCAGATCGCTCGCGGATCTGCTTTCCCCCTTGAGCAAACCATTTTGCCGCTGGGCTGACTTGCCAAGCCAACTCATAAAGTCATTAGTCCCCATCGGCCTGGCATAAAGAAATCCCTGAACGAATCCTACCCCGTGGCTTAAGATGTAACGCAATTGGTGCTGGGTACTGACCCCTTCAGCAACCACATTGAGTCCCAGTCGCTGACTCAGCGTAATGATAGTATCCAGGACAGGAACATCATCGCTGCTGGTATCAATGGTATCGATAAACGTTCTGTCTATTTTAAGATAGTCTACAGGTAATTGCTGGAGATAGGAGAGGGAGCAATAGCCGGTCCCAAAATCATCAATCGCTATTAACACGCCTTTTTCACGGAGCGTTGAAAGTTTTTCCGCGACCTGTGAAGGTTCTACAATCAGGCTACGTTCGGTGAGCTCCAACATAAGCGTTATCGTTCCCAAACGAGTCCTGAGCGCCTCTATATCTTGTATAAAACCGTCATCCATAAGATGCGCAGGCGATATATTTACGCTGATATAGAAATCATCCGGTACAGTCCAGTTTATCACGTCATGAGCAATCAGTTCGAACAGATGACGAGAGAGTGGAATAATCATGCCTTCATTTTCTGCGGCGGTAATAAAAATATCGGGAGTTATAAAACGGCCATCCGGTTGCGGCCAGCGCATTAGCGCCTCCACGCCGCCGCAACCACCGTGTTTAACGTTAAAAACAGGTTGATAATGTACCGTAAACTCATTGTGCGTTATTCCCCTGGCAATCTCCCGGGCCAGAGATAAACGTTTTAAATACCAGCGCCTGTAGAACAACATCATCCCTACAGAAAAACACAATGACAGCGGAACAAAAATAAAAAGGTTTTGTAACCAGTATGCCGATAACGTTGAGAAAGGGGTTCGCACCATCAGCTGGATAGTGTGATCGGTTGAGGTGAAGCGCTGCGTTAAAAACGCCTTACCGCGCAACGTCGCAGCGCTGGTAATCGCCTCCCCTGCGCCGAATGTCAGGCTAAAGGCTGATGCTCTCTCTGCTGCCAATATCTCCATGAGCTCCTGGACATACTGCGAATCCACAATGACGAAGGCCGCTTTATTCGCTGCTACTTTTTTCACATAAACCACAACAAGGCGATCGGGTCCTTCGGCCATACTACCGATAGATCGCAACCACCGTTCCGGATAAGAAGCAGGTAAAGAAAGCCCTGCCAGCCGGGAAAAATGATAGCGTTCGGTTCCTGTGACAAAGGAGCAAGTGATATCACCATTTTCCAGAAATCCAATGTCACGGACATAAGGAGTGAAGGCCCGCGTTCTGGACAGTTCTTTCAGCGTGTCAGTGCAGGAACTCTCAGCCAGTCTGGCGGCTTTTCCGGCGACTTGCCAGGAGGCGGCGGATATATCCGCGCTAAACCGCAGCAGCGTATTGGCGCTGACGGCGATATCTCGTTTTAGCTGGAAGATACCCGCGAGTAACCCCACCAATATCATTACGATCAGTGGAACGGCAATAAACAACATCAGAAATAGCTTTCTTACTTTCAAAACATTGCCCTCTTACCGGCCTTCCTTTTGCCACTGTACGCTTTTATAGGATAACTAAAGTAACATTAATAGAGAAAAGCAATATTGAGAGATAGATTATACGTTCTTAATGATAGCAAGATGGCACTCCCTGTGCCGAAAATAGACAAGAAAATATCAATATCCAACAGGTGCAGGATACTATCGTTAAAATAAGCGATAGCAGATATCTAAATTCAATATGTTAGCCAGATGCCAGGTTCGCTGCCTGATGAGGCATAACCATCACGGAACGAATTCCCATCAATACAGGGATTATTAGCTACAACTCAACGTTACTACTGGTGGTACACACATTATACAAATGCCGATTAAGCGAAAACATGTAGGTGTTTTTCCCAATTTTGACCATCTTTAGCTCATTAATCGTACCGGGTTGTAACAACCTCAACCAGGAAAATAAATCGCCAGCAGTATCAGACTCAAAGGTCTTAACTGAATTGACTTTAAAAGTAAATGTTTTCATACCCGTTCTGCGCAGTTTGCTGATGCAGATGTCACGAAAAAAAAGCCGCTTCTCTTTCGTATCGGTAGTAACATCGTAGTGTAGGGTAATCCTGCCGGATTTAAGATCCAGCACAAGTCCACCATCCATGTACAATTTTCGTGGTTCAATATACGCTTCTGATTTTGTCGTGCATATAAGATTATTGGTTCTATAAGAGTCACGATTTACCCACTCAAGCGCTATTACCGATCCGATTGCGACAATGGCGATAAATATTACAAATATAATCAGTAACGTTCTTTTACTGTAATACATTTTGGCACCGCCATTTCAACAGGATTTAAGCATTGCAGAAAAATATTCATATTTGGCTCCCTGATATAATAAAGATGGCGTCCATTTTGCCGGTAAATTTTAATTTTTAGAGAGTTAAAAGCAAAAACTACTTCACTTAATGTGACCTTATCCTCTTTTGTTTTATAGATTGCATAATCGTTATATTCACCAAGATATGTAAAAAAACTATCAGGGCTGTTACGAACAGGCGCTTTATATATAGTAAATACACCATAGAGCAATGCCAGAAGAATGGCTCCTGTTAATACCACAAATACGCTGTGACGTTTAATTTTGTAAAATATGTTCTCCCGAGTCGGGGTGCCTTTAACGTTTTCATCACTCACCTTTAGGGAGGTGATTTTTTTTATAGGTTCAATGGCAACAGACAGCGACACCCCCACCCGAGGACGAGTTACGATGTCAGATGACTGTAGACCGATGCTACTAAAATCATTTCTCATTTGATTAATGAGTTTATAGTAACTTGATTCTGAGACGCAGCCTCCACGATTTTCCCAAACAAAATGAATAATATCTTCTTTTTTGTAAAGACCATGCCAAAAAGCAAGAAGCAGATGGGTCTCAGCTTCTGATATTCTGATTATCTCATTACCATGCGATAAGGTCATCTTCGTACTATCAAATACAACACGCTTATCAAGTAAAAATATGCTTTCATTCATGACAATCCTAAAGGTAACTGCATCCATCATTCAGACGACATATTATCATGCTCAAAAAAGAATTCAGCCCCCTAATTAACCTGAGTTTAACTTATAAGTCTCACTTATAGTAAACAATAATTGACACAAGTATTACCTGCACATTACAAATCAAACAGTTATAGGTAAATCTGAACACTTTTCTTTACCTTAACGCAAACTCAGGAAACTTCTGAAAGGCCAAAAGTAAGAAAAAAGTAAGACTAATTATACTGTTTCAGAAGCACATTTCAGAAAATTTACCTTAATCTCACCATCGTATTATCCATCGGGAGGTTTAACTGATGCGGATTTTACATAGCAAAAATGTGCAGGTTTGTATTGCAACATAGTCTATCTATTCAGACGCGGAGAGAATTGTTATCGGATTACACTCAATCAAATGATAACACTATCAGTTGTACTAATGAGATGTATGGACGAAAGCGCTTATCGCTCTATTTCATGATAAGAGAAATAAGTCTGTTTGTTTTATATCGCATTATCAATAGTCAGGAGGGTATAGCTCACATCCAAAAATAGAGTTAATGATCGTTATTTTTACCACTCCTCCATAAGCACGAAACATTCGGGCGAATTACACTCGTCCTGAAAAAGTAAAGATTAATACAGGAACATTATTATATGTCTATGAAAAAATATTTAGCAATGATCACAGGCTCGCTTCTTGTCTCCAGCAGCGCGATGGCTGTTTCTGATAACACCATCACCTTTCAAGGGGAAGTCTCTGATGAAACGTGCTCTGTCGTGATTAATGGTAATCAGGCTAAACCCGTCGTGTTATTGCCAACAGTAAGTACTAAAGAGTTATCAGAACAAGGGAAAACCGCGGGGCCAATAACGTTTGATATTGGGCTGTCCGGGTGTACCGGCTCTAAGGACAAAACAACAAAAATTTCCACTGTCTTTGTTGGTAATCAGGTCACCAGTAACGGTAACCTGGGTAATACTGGCAGCGCGAAAAATGTTGAAGTCCAATTACTCGACACTTCAGGGGAGCCAATCAATCTGACCGGCGGCTTTACTGGCGACGGCGACCTACAGCTGGAACCAAATGCTTCTGAAGCGAGCGCGACTTATACCGCGCGGTATTACTCTACCGGGAAAGCAGAGGCTGGGACAGTCGCTGCCACCCTTCAATACGCCGTTTCGTATAAATAATTGTCGCTACGGTCTGGCGTTGAAACGCCAGACCATTTTCAATCGCCAGGGAGTTGTTGAGATGAAAATGGATACCCGACATTCCGCATTATATTACTTAATAGTTTTTCTATTCCTGGCCCTACCCGCCACAGCATCGTGGGCGAGCGTTACTATTTTGGGTAGCCGAATAATTTACCCATCAACAGCCTCCTCCGTAGATGTGCAGTTAAAAAATAATGATGCAATACCTTATATCGTACAAACCTGGTTTGATGATGGCGATATGAATACCAGCCCGGAAAATAGCAGCGCGATGCCGTTTATTGCCACGCCGCCAGTATTTCGTATTCAACCCAAAGCAGGCCAGGTGGTACGCGTAATTTATAACAACACAAAAAAATTGCCGCAGGATCGTGAATCAGTATTCTGGTTTAACGTATTACAGGTACCACCAACGAATATTGGCAGCGACAGCGGGCAAAATAAAATGTTGGTGATGCTGCGCTCAAGAATAAAACTTTTCTATCGTCCTGACGGGCTAGGTAAACCTGATAATCTGGCGAAAAAACTACAGATTAAAACGGTAAATAAGGGTTCCGGAAAAAGCGGTATTGTTATTGTTAATCCGCAGCCCTGGTTTGCCTCTTTAAGTAACCTGAATGTAAAAGTGAACGGCGCTTCGTATAACCTGGATGCTGACATGATTGCCCCTTTCT
Organism: Salmonella sp. 32100201201700099SM; assembly: GCF_017572645.1. Taxonomy (NCBI): domain Bacteria; kingdom Pseudomonadati; phylum Pseudomonadota; class Gammaproteobacteria; order Enterobacterales; family Enterobacteriaceae; genus Salmonella; species Salmonella sp. 32100201201700099SM. Next base: position 224,099 of record NZ_JAGERQ010000008.1, read on the forward strand.
CCAGTCAAACCTGGTGGCTGCCGGGCAAACGGTCACTCAAATCCTTCTCCGGTACAGTCACCGTTACTTTGGTTAACGACCTGGGCGCAAGGATAAGCGAGAGCTACGATGTCCCCCACCATTAATTTGAACCGCAAAAGCCTTGCGCTATTGATCGCCATAGTTTGCTCAGGCTCCGCGCAGGGTGAAGAGTATTATTTTGATCCTGCGCTACTTCAGGGGGCCACTTACGGACAAAATATTGCCCGTTTTAATGAACAGCAAACGCCTTCCGGAGACTATCTTGCCGACGTTTACGTTAATGGCACGCTGGTAACAGCGAGCACTAATATTCGATTTAATGCTGTAAAAGAGGGTCAACAGGCTGAACCCTGCCTGCCCTTATCGGTGATGAAAGCGGCACAAATAAAATCACTCCCCGAGACCGACGCTGCGACCGAGTGTCGCCCGCTCAGGGAGTGGGTACCTCATGCCGGCTGGCAATTTGATAGCGCCACGCTTCGCCTGTTGCTGACGATTCCAATGACCGAACTTACGCACAAACCGCGCGGTTATATCTCCCCTTCAGAGTGGGATAGCGGCGCGCTGGCGCTGTTTTTACGCCATAACACAAACTGGACCCACACCGAAAATACCGACAGCCATTATCGCTACCAATACTTATGGAGCGGTTTAAACATGGGCGTTAACCTCGGACTTTGGCAGGTCCGTCATCAAAGTAATCTGCGCTATGCCAATAGCAACCAGAGCGGAAGCGCCTGGCGCTATAATAGCGTTCGAACCTGGGTGCAAAGACCTGTCGCATCTATTAACAGTATCCTGTCGCTGGGCGATAGCTATACGGACTCCAGCTTATTCGGCAGTCTGTCCTTTAACGGAGTTAAGCTTGTCACCGACGAGCGGATGCGCCCTCAGGGCAAACGCGGTTATGCGCCGGAAGTTCGGGGCGTAGCGGCCAGTAGCGCGCACGTGGTAGTAAAACAACTGGGGAAAGTGATTTATGAAACCAACGTTCCGCCGGGCCCATTTTATATTGACGATCTGTACAACACCCGTTATCAAGGCGATCTGGAGGTAGAGGTTATCGAGGCCAGCGGTAAAACCTCACGTTTCACCGTGCCTTATTCTTCCGTGCCGGATTCGGTACGTCCCGGTAACTGGCACTATTCGCTGGCCTTCGGCAGGGTTCGTCAGTACTACGATATTGAAAATCGTTTCTTTGAGGGAACGTTCCAGCACGGCGTTAATAACACCATTACCCTCAACCTCGGTTCACGAATTGCGCAGCGTTACCAGGCATGGCTGGCGGGCGGCGTCTGGGCCACCGGTATGGGCGCGTTCGGCCTTAACGCCACCTGGTCGAATGCGCGCGCAGAGCATAACGAGCGCCAACAAGGCTGGCGCGCAGAACTCAGTTACAGCAAAACGTTTACCACCGGCACTAACCTGGTACTGGCGGCTTATCGTTATTCAACCAACGGCTTTCGCGATCTTCAGGACGTGCTCGGCGTACGCCGGGAAGCAAAAACGGGGATTGATTACTACTCCGACACGCTGCATCAACGCAATCGCCTGTCCGCGACGGTAAGCCAGCCGTTAGGACGGCTTGGCACGCTTAACCTCAGCGCCAGCACCGCAGACTACTACAATAACCAATCGCGTATAACACAGCTACAAATGGGGTATAGCAACCAGTGGCGGAATATAAGCTACGGGGTGAATATCGCGCGACAGCGCACCACCTGGGATTACGATCGCTTTTATCACGGCGTTAACGAACCACTGGACGTGAGTAGCCGACAAAAATATACCGAAACCACAATGTCGTTTAATGTCTCTATACCGCTGGATTGGGGCGAAAACAGAACGTCTGTCGCTATGAATTATAACCAGTCCAGTCAAAGCCGTTCCTCAACCGTATCCATGACCGGCAGTAGCGGTGAAAACAGCGACCTGTCATGGTCGGTTTATGGCGGCTACGAGCGTTATCGCAATAGTAATAGCGATAGCAGCGCGCCAACGACGTTTGGCGGTAATCTACAACAAAACACCCGGTTTGGCGCACTTCGCGCCAACTATGACCAGGGTGATAACTATCGTCAGGAAGGACTGGGCGCGTCCGGCACCCTGGTACTCCACCCTGGCGGTCTGACGGCTGGCCCCTATACCAGCGATACCTTTGCGCTTATTCATGCCGATGGCGCGCAGGGCGCGATCGTACAAAATGGCCAGGGCGCTGTGGTTGATCGCTTTGGTTACGCCATTCTGCCTTCGTTATCTCCTTACCGCATCAATAACGTTACGCTCGACACCCGTAAGATGCGCAGCGATGCCGAACTGACGGGAGGAAGTCAGCAGATTGTGCCCTATGCCGGCGCCATCGCGCGTGTCAATTTCGCCACTATCAGCGGCAAAGCGGTGCTGATCTCCGTGAAGATGCCGGATGGCGGCATACCGCCAATGGGCGCTGATGTTTTCAACGGTGAAGGCACAAACATCGGCATGGTCGGCCAGAGTGGGCAGATTTATGCCCGTATCGCCCATCCGTCGGGTTCTCTACTGGTGCGCTGGGGAACAGGGGCAAACCAGCGTTGCCGGGTTGCCTACCAACTCGATCTTCACACCAAAGAACCGTTTCTCTATCTGAACAAAATCTGCGAGAAGGAATAGCACAATGCTTTTTAGTTTCCGAACGCTCTTGTTTATCACCAGTCTGTTTGTCAGCGCCGGAACATGGTCGTCATGTATCAAAGTCACCGATAAGAGCGCGCTCTCTGACGCGGCGATAAAAGCGGGCTACACGGCGCAAAACTGGATCGGCGCACTTGACACGAATACGGGTAATATCGGTTTGCCAACGGTGATTAGCGTCAGTAATAGTGAAACATTTCAACCCTCCGGCACACTATTGGCCAGTGGGATCGGTAACTTCCTGACGGCCGCCACCGGAACGCCCTATTCCAGTAAACAGGTACTTTACCGCTGCGATACCGCCGATGCCGGGAAGCTCTATGAGATGTATTCGACAAATGGCGATAGCGCTTTTGCGGGGGCATTTTTTACTCCCGAAGTAGAAGGCGCCTATTATGATGTGGAGCGTAATGTTGCTGTCCGTATGACAAACCTCAGTACCGGCGAATATTACAGCCGTTTCTGGAAAGAACGCCAACTTACCGCAGACAGTTGGTTTCAGGATGACAAATATATTTATATTCCTGCCAGCGCGTTTAGCAACGTGCTATATGAGATGTTTAAAATTGACTCAAGAAAATATTTTGCCTACCAGAATCCAATGGACCGAGATACCTGGACGCAGCCTCGGGGTTATATCGCGTTTAAAGGCCCAGGCTTGATTACCGAGCGGATCAAAGCGGGACTGGATCATGCCAGCGATTATTATGGCTGGCCCAGCTATTGGCCCGGGGCATGGAGTACATATAATAGCGTCACCTATGTTCGCGGCGCGTTATGTAAAATCACAGATTATCCTGCGATCGTGAAAATTCCCCCTGTCGCCGTCGGCATATTAGCCGCCGGAGGCAATAGCCAGGCGCCTTTCCACGTCAGCCTGGAATGTGAGTCCGGTGCCGTGTCCAGTGCCCTCCCGTCCACCAGCGCCGCTAATGTCGCAATGGGGTTTGTCGTTAATCAACCCACCGCCGTGGCGGCGGCGCGTCGCCTGGGGCTAACCACATCCGCAGGCGGTCTGTCGTGGCTACTGGACACCCATTATGGCGAACCTGGCGTAGCCTCCGGAGTGGGTATCCGCATCTATAACGATGCCGGTACGCCAATTAACCTGTTACCCGATCGGATCAAGACAGGCACTGGCAACGCCCGAGGCTGGTATGGCTATAAAGATTTAACCACACGGGTATCATCCGGTTCAGTAGAAACCTACAGCGGTGATTTTACTGCCTCGCTTGAGGCGATCGGCGGACAAACAGTAACGGCAGGAAGCGTGAATGCGCAATTACAGGCAGTGGTTAGTTTTCAGTAAAGTCATATTAACGCTACTCGGGTTGACGGGATGGTATGGCCCGGCACAAGCCGCCGTTAATATTGACAGAACCCGAATTATTTTTGCTTCAGATGATGTCGCTCAATCGTTGACATTATCCAACGATAATACAACGCCGATGCTGTTACAGGTATGGACCGACGCCGGAAACATTGACGCCTCTCCGGATAATAGCAAAACGCCGCTGGTGGCGCTGCCGCCGGTATTTAAAATGCAGCCAGGAGAACTGAGAACGCTTCGCCTGCTCCTGAGTTCCCGCCAGCAGCTGGCAACGGACCGGGAGAGTCTCTTCTGGCTAAACATTTATCAGATACCGCCAGTCACCCAGGACATTAAAAACCACCCGCGAAAACTGGTATTACCGCTTCGTTTGCGGCTAAAAATTTTAATTCGCCCGACCGGATTAAAAGCGCCAACGGAAGCGGAGGAGAAAAAATTACGCTTTATTGCTAAAGAGAATACTATACGGATAGTTAACCCCACCTCGTGGTATATGAGTTTAACACTAACGATGGATGACAAGAAAAGTATCGGCGATATCATGGTTGCGCCGAAAACAGCACTTGATGTGCTGCTAACACGCTCGCCAACGCCGGGGGCATCGATAAATTATGCAGTAATCAATGACTCCGGGAACTGGCGACAATATACCGCCATACTGGAAAAATATATTAGTGAGAGTGATTTTGTTCCTGTGTTTTGATGGGAAATATTCAGGGATACAATCGTATCCCTGAGGCAAGCCAGACTCAGCATGTACCATTGTCAAAAATAGCATTAAGCTGATATTTTACTTTTCGCACGGCATCTTTGTTCTGTTGAGTTCCCTTCTCCTCAACAGACATATCCCATACGTTTTCATTATCTGATTCAATTAATGTGTAGAACGTATTATTATTACGCATCATATAACCGCGAAAATTATTTTCGATGCCCGTTGTCACAGGCTTGGCAGCCCCTGAAATAACAGACTCTATCTCTTTATTGAAAAGCTGATATTGAATATTTGCGCAGTTTAAATCACAGGCAGAACATTTAAGATTTAAAACAAGCAGTATCGTGTTATTTTCAAAAACAAGGGCATAATGATTGCTGGCAGATGAACATAACGGGAATAGCGCGAGAAGGAGAATTATTATCAATTTCATATTATTATATAGACTCCGTCAAAGAAAACTTTCATTTCACTTGTTCTTCTGTTAACTCACCCTTTCATTTCACGCCCCTGAGAATAGCGAAAGGCATACCATGCAGAACGAATGCTTTCCGGACTGACGTCCTCACAGGCATCCATACCATGCCAAACAAGTACGCGAGAAAGAAAATGAGAAGATTGTTATGAAAGGAAAGTTTGTAACCGCTTGATTGAAATGGTGCCGATAATAGGAGTCGAACCTACGACCTTCGCATTACGAATTATAAGAACTACCTTTTAAGTCAACAACATACCGCGTCATACCTGCGCTCACACGTCCCATCTTCGAAAAACATGCAAAGCCTTGCAAGCCGATGCAAAGCTTTGTGTGTCCCGTTTTTGTCCCAAACCACTTAGCAATCAGCAATAAAAATTGATCGGTAACAACGATCAATTAACGCGCAAACAATAACTTTAAACTATCAAAGATTACATTATTGATCGTTTATATCGATCAAGGCAATTTGTAGTGCTACACTCCAGACCTTTCCGAATCCGCTGATTTTCATAATGTTGAAGTTATTCGCTAA
>NZ_JAGERQ010000009.1:0-226773 GCF_017572645.1 Salmonella sp. 32100201201700099SM
AGGCCTGCCGCCAGCGTTCAATCTGAGCCATGATCAAACTCTTCAATTTAAAAGTTTGATGCTCAATGAATTAAACTTCGTAATGAATTACGTGTTCACTCTTGAGACTTGGTATTCATTTTTCGTCCGAGGACGTCAAGAATCCGTATCTTCGAGTGCCCACACAGATTGTCTGATAAATTGTTAAAGAGCAGGTGCGACGCGGCTTTCAGCTCACCGTCGCGAGGTGGCGTATATTACGCTTTCCTCTTTCAGAGTCAACCCTGATTTTCAGGATTTTTCTCTTCAACCGACCGGCTGTTTGTGTGAAGTGATTCACATCCGCCGTGTCGATGGAGGCGCATTATAGGGAGTCGGTTCAGGAAGACAAGCGGAAAAATGCATTTTTGTTTTAACCGCTCATCTTTTATCCATAACGCTTATTTTTGCTGCTTTTTTATCGCTGATGGCAGGTCAGCAAGGCTGTTTAACACCCAGTCCGCCGCGTTTTCTGCTTCTGCCGTGACCGGTTTGCCCGTACGCACCAGCACTTTTGTCCCGACATTTGCCGCCGCTGCCGCCTGCATATCTTCCAGCTTGTCCCCCACCATATAAGAAGCCGCCATATCGATATGCAGGAAATCACGCGCCGAGATAAGCATTCCTGGATGCGGCTTGCGACAATCACATACCTGACGGAACTCTTCTATACTGCCCTGCGGATGGTGAGGACAATAATAGATGCCGTCCAAATCAACATCGCGATCCGCCAACGACCAGTCCATCCATTCGGTTAACGTTTCAAACTGCGCCTCAGTGAATTTGCCGCGCGCGATTCCGGACTGGTTCGTCACCACCACCAGCGCATAGCCCATTTTTTTTAGCTCGCGCATAGCGTCAATAACGCCGTCTATAAACTCAAATGCATCGATTTCATGTACGTAGCCGTGATCCACATTAATGGTGCCGTCACGGTCGAGAAAAATTGCGGGTACAGACTTTGCCACCTTTTATAGCTCCTGAGTAAAGCAAGTGGCGCTAGTATCGCATGTTTCAGCAGGCAAGAAAGTGCTCATCGTATAAAGCCTGATTGATTTAGACGTCTGGATGCCTTAACATCCATTCTGTTGACGGCGTTGACCGTATTAGGCAGACGAAAATGCCTCCGCTCATTTCATTACGATAATAAAGAATCAATGATTAAACTTTCGAATATTACCAAAGTGTTCCAGCAGGGGGCGCGCACCATTCAGGCGCTGAACAATGTCAGCCTGCACGTGCCTGCCGGACAAATTTACGGCGTCATTGGCGCCTCCGGCGCCGGTAAAAGTACGCTCATTCGCTGCGTAAACTTACTTGAACGTCCTACTGAAGGAAGCGTAATGGTAGGCGGTCAGGAGCTGACAACGCTTTCAGAGTCTGAGTTGACCAAAGCTCGCCGTCAAATCGGCATGATTTTCCAACATTTTAACCTGCTCTCTTCCCGTACCGTGTTTGGCAACGTCGCGTTGCCGCTGGAACTGGATAACACACCAAAGGAAGAGATCAAACGCCGTGTCACAGAGCTGCTGGATTTAGTCGGTCTTGGCGACAAGCACGACAGCTATCCGGCAAATCTTTCCGGCGGTCAGAAACAGCGTGTCGCGATTGCCCGCGCGTTAGCCAGTAATCCAAAAGTGTTGCTGTGCGATGAAGCCACCAGCGCGCTTGATCCCGCGACGACCCGTTCGATTCTGGAATTGCTGAAAGATATCAACCGTCGTCTGGGGTTGACGATTCTGCTTATCACTCATGAAATGGATGTCGTAAAACGTATCTGCGACTGCGTTGCCGTCATCAGTAATGGCGAGCTTATTGAGCAGGATACGGTCAGCGAAGTCTTCTCGCATCCTAAAACGCCGCTGGCGCAGAAGTTTATTCAGTCCACTCTGCACCTGGACATTCCGGAAGATTACCAGGCGCGTTTGAAAGCGTCGCCGGAAACTGACAGCGTGCCGATGCTGCGCATGGAGTTCACCGGACAGTCTGTGGATGCCCCGCTGCTTTCTGAAACCGCGCGTCGTTTCAACGTGAACAATAATATTATTAGCGCGCAGATGGATTACGCGGGCGGTGTGAAGTTCGGCATTATGCTAACGGAAATGCACGGCACACAAGAAGAGACGCAAGCCGCAATTGCCTGGCTGCAGGATCACCATGTGAAAGTAGAGGTACTGGGTTATGTCTGAGGCAATGATGTGGTTACTGGTTCGTGGCGTTTGGGAAACGTTGGCGATGACCTTTGTCTCCGGTTTCTTCGGTTTCGTGATTGGCCTGCCGGTTGGCGTATTGCTGTATGTTACGCGCCCGGGGCAGATTATGGAGAACGCCAGGCTGTATCGCTCCCTCTCTGCGGTGGTCAATATTTTCCGCTCGATTCCCTTTATCATCCTGCTGGTGTGGATGATTCCTTTTACCCGAATAATTGTCGGCACCTCCATTGGTTTGCAGGCCGCGATTGTACCGCTGACCGTCGGCGCCGCGCCTTTTATCGCCCGTATGGTGGAAAATGCGTTGTTAGAGATCCCTGCCGGGCTGATTGAAGCCTCGCGAGCGATGGGCGCCACGCCGCTGCAAATTGTACGTAAAATCCTTTTACCGGAAGCGCTGCCTGGTCTGGTAAATGCGGCAACCATTACACTGATCACCCTGGTCGGTTACTCCGCAATGGGCGGCGCCGTCGGCGCAGGCGGCCTCGGTCAAATCGGCTATCAGTACGGTTATATTGGATACAATGCTACCGTGATGAATACGGTGCTGGTATTACTTGTCGTTCTGGTTTATTTAATTCAGTTATCCGGCGATCGCATCGTCAGGGCTGTCACGCATAAGTAACGTTAAACACAACACAAATACTCATTAAGGAAATAAGCATGGCGTTCAAATTCAAAACCTTTGCGGCAGTGGGTGCTCTGATTGGTTCTCTGGCACTTGCGGGTTGCGGTCAGGATGAAAAAGATCCAAATCATATTAAAGTCGGCGTAATCGTTGGCGCAGAGCAGCAAGTTGCCGAAGTTGCGCAGAAAGTCGCGAAAGAAAAATACGGCCTGGACGTGGAATTGGTGACCTTTAATGATTATGTTCTGCCTAATGAAGCGCTGAGCAAAGGCGACATCGATGCCAATGCCTTCCAGCACAAACCGTATCTGGATCAGCAAATCAAAGATCGAGGCTACAAACTGGTTTCCGTTGGTAAGACTTTTGTCTATCCCATTGCAGGATATTCCAAAAAAATCAAATCTCTGGATGAGCTCAAGGACGGTTCCCAGGTCGCTGTGCCTAACGACCCGACCAACCTTGGTCGTTCCCTGTTGCTGCTGCAAAAAGTAGGGCTGATTAAACTGAAAGACGGCGTCGGTCTGCTTCCTACCTCGCTGGATATCGTCGAAAACCCGAAAAATCTGAAAATTGTTGAGCTGGAAGCGCCGCAGTTGCCGCGTTCGCTGGATGACGCGCAGATCGCGTTAGCAGTCATCAATACGACATACGCCAGCCAGATTGGCCTGACGCCAGCGAAAGACGGTATCTTCGTTGAAGATAAAGATTCTCCGTACGTTAACCTGATCGTGACACGTGAAGATAACAAAGACGCCGAGAATGTGAAAAAATTCGTTCAGGCTTACCAGTCTGATGAAGTGTACGAAGCCGCAAATAAAATTTTTAATGGCGGCGCGGTGAAAGGCTGGTAAGTTTTAGGCTGATTCCACAATCTGTAATATTATTCAGGACGGGCTATTGCCCGTCTTGTCATTTATGCAAGCTCCTGATTCAATATCTGGCAATTAGAACATTCATTGAGGAAATATTATGCGTGCTTTACCGATCTGTTTATTGGCACTCATGCTGGGCGGTTGTTCCATGCTAAGCAGATCCCCTGTTGAACCCGTTCAAAGCACCGCAACCCCGCCAAAAGCGGAGCCGGAGAAACCTAAAGCGCCGCGTGCCGCTCCCGTCAGGATTTACACCAATGCTGAAGACTTAGTCGGCAAACCTTTCCGCGATCTTGGCGAGGTTAGCGGCGAATCCTGCCAGGCGACAAATCAAGACTCTCCGCCTAACATTCCAACTGCGCGCAAGCGTATGCAGATTAATGCATCTAAAATGAAAGCCAACGCCGTCCTGCTGCACAGCTGTGAAATTACCAGCGGCACGCCAGGCTGCTATCGTCAGGCGGTTTGTATCGGGTCCGCCCTGAATATTTCGGCGAAATGAGCAGCTTTCAGTTTGAACAAATCGGCGTTATTCGCTCCCCCTATAAAGAAAAATTCGCCGTTCCGCGCCAGCCTGGTCTGGTCAAAAGCGCCTGCGGCGAACTGCATCTGATAGCGCCTTACAACCAGGCCGATGCCGTTCGCGGCCTGGAAGCGTTCAGCCATTTGTGGGTACTTTTCGTTTTTCATCAGACGATGGACGGCGGCTGGCGGCCAACAGTTCGCCCGCCCCGTCTTGGCGGTAACGCCAGAATGGGCGTTTTTGCCACGCGCTCCACGTTCCGCCCCAATCCGATTGGCATGTCGCTCGTTGCGCTAAAAAGTATCGAGTGCCGGAAAGAGAGCGTAATTCTGAAATTAGGCAGTCTGGATCTGGTGGATGGCACGCCGGTGGTGGATATCAAACCGTATTTACCGTTTGCCGAGGCCTTACCGGACGCCGCCGCCAGCTATGCGCAACAGGCGCCGATAGCTGAAATGCCTGTGAGTTTTACCGCTGAAGTGGCTCAACAGCTTACGACGCTGGAAAGGCGTTATCCGCAGCTACGGACATTTATTTGCGATGTGCTGGCGCAAGATCCTCGCCCGGCTTATCGTAAGGGTGAAGAGACGGGCAAAACCTATGCCGTCTGGCTGCATGATTTTAACGTGCGCTGGCGTGTGGTTAACACCGGATTTGAAGTGTTTGCGCTGGAACCACGGTAATTTCACGCCCTTCTCTTTTGACATCTCTTGCACGCTGGTAAACTAAATCACTTTTTTTGTATCAGGCTCACATTGAGCCTGTTCGATCGTTCAACTGGAACCGTAACAACATGCGTACTAGCCAATACCTGCTCTCCACTCTGAAGGAGACACCTGCCGACGCCGAGGTTATCAGCCACCAGCTGATGCTGCGCGCCGGGATGATCCGCAAGCTCGCCTCCGGGTTATATACCTGGCTGCCGACCGGCCTGCGCGTCCTGAAAAAAGTCGAAAACATCGTGCGTGAAGAGATGAACAACGCCGGTGCTATCGAGGTGTCGATGCCAGTCGTTCAGCCAGCCGACCTGTGGCAAGAGAGTGGTCGTTGGGAACAGTACGGTCCGGAACTGCTGCGTTTTGTCGACCGTGGCGAGCGTCCGTTCGTACTCGGCCCGACCCACGAAGAAGTTATCACCGACCTGGTGCGTAATGAACTCAGCTCTTATAAGCAGTTGCCGCTGAACTTCTTCCAAATCCAGACCAAATTCCGTGATGAAGTGCGTCCGCGCTTTGGCGTGATGCGTTCGCGCGAATTCCTGATGAAAGATGCTTACTCTTTCCATACCTCTCAGGAATCGTTGCAGGAAACCTATGACGCCATGTACGCCGCGTATAGCCGTATCTTCAGCCGTATGGGGCTGGATTTCCGCGCGGTACAGGCCGATACCGGTTCTATCGGCGGCAACGCCTCGCATGAATTCCAGGTGCTGGCGCAAAGCGGCGAAGACGATATCGTTTTCTCTGATGTTTCTGATTACGCGGCTAACATTGAACTGGCAGAAGCTATCGCGCCGCAAACGCCGCGCGCAGCGGCGACGCAGGAAATGACTCTGGTCGATACGCCAAATGCCAAAACCATCGCGGAGCTGGTGGAACAATTCAACCTGCCAATTGAAAAAACGGTAAAAACGCTGCTGGTGAAAGCGGTGAAAGACAGCAAGTCTCCGCTGGTGGCTCTGCTGGTTCGCGGCGATCATGAACTGAATGAAGTTAAAGCGGAAAAACTGCCGCACGTTGCCAGCCCGCTGACCTTCGCTACTGAAGAAGAGATTCGCGCCGTAATTAATGCCGGCCCTGGCTCCCTCGGCCCGGTCAATATGCCGATTCCGGTCATCATCGATCGTACCGTTGCCGCCATGAGCGATTTTGCCGCTGGCGCTAACATCGACGGTAAACACTACTTTGGTATTAACTGGGATCGCGATGTGGCGACGCCTGTTGTTGCCGACATCCGTAACGTAGTCGCCGGCGATCCGAGTCCGGATGGTCAGGGAACGTTGCTTATCAAACGCGGTATCGAAGTGGGTCACATCTTCCAGTTAGGTACCAAGTACTCAGAAGCGCTGAAAGCCTCCGTTCAGGGTGAAGATGGCCGTAACCAGATCCTGACAATGGGCTGCTATGGTATCGGCGTAACACGTGTCGTTGCCGCGGCTATCGAGCAGAACTTTGACGAGCGCGGCATTGTATGGCCTGACGCCATTGCACCTTTCCAGGTCGCTATTCTGCCGATGAATATGCACAAATCCTTCCGTGTGCAGGAGCTGGCGGAAAAGCTGTACAGCGAATTGCGCGCGCAGGGTATTGAAGTGCTGATGGACGATCGTAAAGAGCGCCCGGGCGTGATGTTTGCCGATATGGAGCTGATTGGTATTCCACATACTATCGTGATTGGCGATCGCAACCTGGATAACGACGATATTGAGTATAAATACCGTCGTAGCGGTGAAAAATCGCTGATTAAAACCGGCGATATCGTTGATTATCTGGTCAAGGCGATTAAAGGCTAAACGACATTTTGTTGGGATTGCCCGGCGCCATCCGGCAGATATGTAAAGGCCTCGCACCCTGCGAGGCCTTTTATTAGTGAGTGCAATCTTTACCCGGCGCAAACTTCACATTTTTATCAGCTATTAGCGTTTTTACCGGCTCGCCCGTGTCCGGATTCGCGGCAAACACAAAATGCCCTTCGACCGTCAGCAGCACCGGTTTTTCCGCTTCACCTTTCGCCGCCAGATAGCCGCGCTCAAGCTGGGCGTTACTGGCGACCGGCAGCCGTTTTCCGGTCGCGCAATCGGTAAAGGTCGCCGCATCGGCCCTGTATACATACATACCACGCAGCGGCATTGGCGTTACCGGCAGGCTGGCGGTAACAGGCACCAGCGTATAATTAAGCTGCGAAGCCACCGGATTGCCTTCTCTGTCGAGCATCTCCAGCGCATTGCCTTTCGCGCGATAATACGATTTCTCGCCATTGCTGTCGGTTAACACCAGTTTATCCGCCGTCCGCGCCCAGGTACCGTATGACGCAAAAGAGGAAGGTTCTTCGCGCACGCCCTGATAGCGCTCGTTCATCACCCATGTGCCGTCTTTTTCCAGAAACAGTGACGTTTCAATACCTTCACAATCCGCACAGGGCAGCACGCCGCGCCAGCTTTGCTGCATGGGTTTTAATTCCGCCGCCTGCGCAGGTTGCAGGGCGTCAACTTCCGCACGGTTATTACACCCTATCAATGCAAATAGCGTACAGGCTGCCGCTACTGACAATATTGCTGTTCTCACCATAAAATCCTTATGAAATTGCTATTCCTGCCCGTCAATCCAGTGGACGACGAACTTTGCCGCGAAGCACCTTTACAGAAGATTTTTGCGCCTTTGAGGACAAGCGGCGCTCTTTCGAGGCACGCGTCGGACGGGTTGCGCGACGGCTTTTCTGCTCCGCGGTTAATTCTTTTATGACGGCAACCAGCCTGGCGATAGCCGCTTCCCGGTTGAGCTCCTGGCTCCGGAACTCCTGCGCCTTAATGATAATGACGCCATCATCGCTTATCAGATGGTGGCTGGCCGTCAGCAAACGCTGTTTATAATACTCTGGCAGGCCAGAGGCCCGAATGTCAAAGCGCAAATGAATCGCGCCAGAGGTCTTATTTACGTGCTGACCACCCGCGCCCTGCGCGCGAATGGCCGTAATTTCCAGCTCATTATCGGCTATGGAGACCGTCCGGGAGATGGCAATCATGAGGGCTGTTGCCAGGCGGTTAGCTGTATTTCCAGATTATTCCGAGCATCAGAAAGCCAGATTGCGCCGTCCTGAATCGTCGCCTGTAGCGTCATGGTACGATCGGCAAATTCACTGAGCTGCGCCAGCTGCCCGTCATCCAGATACCAGACGGACAGGTTAGCGAACTGCGCGCACTTGCTTTGATGCTGCTGCCACCAGATTTGCGCCGCCCGGGAGTTATAAGCAAAGAGCGCGACGTCGCTCGCCTGAGTACAGGCTTTCTTAATACGGCGCTCATCCGGCAGCCCCAGCTCTATCCAGAGATCGATGCCCAGATGATCGTTACGCAGCCAGGCCTCCGGCTCATCTTCCGCGCTGGGCCCACGTGTAAACTGCAACCGTTCATCAGCATATTTTATCCATGCCAACAGGCGCAGCATCATGCGCTCCTGCGTTTCAGAAGGGTGACGCGCCAGCGTCAATGCCGCATCCAGAAACCGGTTGCGATCAAGGTCAGCCACATTGACGACGGCTTTATAAATTGTCGCTTTAAGCGCCATGAGAAAACTCCTTTCGAATCAGGCGCCCATTGTAGCGAAAACCGCGCTAAAAGGCTGTTAACGAATCTTTTATCCACTCGCGTCAGGCGCTGATATTGCGCAAATGAGTATGGTATAGTCACCTTGCTAAACAAGATTTAACTTCGTAGGCTTAGACTTGCATCCACGGTTAAGTCAGAATGCTGACAGGAGGGCATGTGGAAAAATATTGTGAGTTAGTACGCAAGCGGTATGCGGAAATCGCCAGCGGAGACTTAGGGTATGTCCCGGATGCGCTGGGTTGTGTATTGAAAGTGCTTAATGAAGTGGCGGCAGATAGCGCCCTTTCAGAGTCGGTCAGGGAAAAGGCAGCTTATGCTGCCGCGAACTTACTGGTGAGCGATTATGTCAATGAATGAAACGTATCAACCCATTAATTGCGATGACTACGATAGTCTTGAGCTTGCCTGCATGCATCATTTAATACTGACGCTAACGTTAAAAAATGGCGAGGTTTTGCAGGCAAAAGCGAACGATTTGATCTTACGTAAAAACGTAGAATATCTGCTTGCCGAAGTTTCCGGCGAGTCTTGTGAGCTTCGTCTCGATAAAATCGCCAGTTTCAGCCACCCGGAAATTGGTACCGTGGTAGTTAGCGAATCCTGAGTATTTTGTTGCCGGATGGTGGTGCAAGCACCTTATCCGGCCTACGTTCCATGCGATACGCAGGCCTGATAAGCGCAGCGCCATCAGGCATGCCAAACCAGACTCACCCCTTCTTTATCTTCTGCTGCTCCCTCACGCGTCACAAAAACACCCGCAGCCGCAATCAGCGTTTCGCCGTAAAACAACAACGGCGTGGTATCTCGTCGCCAGGGCGGGATCCCCTGCTCCTGCCAGATTTTCTTTAACTTACGTCCACCGTTACGCCCGACAATATGTAATACGCCTGGCGCTTTAAACCGAATGCTGACGGATTCTTCCTCTCGCGGTCGGCGCAGTTCGCCGCCAGGAACGAGCTGTACCGTCCCTAAGCCGGCAGGCAGCGCCAGCGGTGTTTGCCAGACGGGCCAGACGACCGTCGTTTCGTGTTGTCCGGCCACGGATTTAATCCACCACAGTTGCGACTGATAACGGCGAATCTCGTGATCGCCAAAGCGTAAACAGGGAGAGGCATCGTCGCGCGCCAGCGCCACTTCCTGCCAGATACGTTCCAGCGCGTCGCGAGAGGGCATCGGCGCATTACGCATCGCCAGCCAGCGACGCAAAATCGCTGCCCGCCGTACATCGCTCATCAACATCAATGGAGAGAGCCGCAATGTTCCCTCCGCCGTGATACAGTCCGTAAGATCGCTGGCCAGAAGCTCATCCAGCAGCCTTTCTTGCTCGGCGCAGAGCGTCGCGCTACGGGCTACCGCCGCAGGAAAATGCGGCCAGCGCCGCTGTAAGAGCGGAAGCGCGCGCAGGCGTAAAAAATTGCGATCGTAGGCGTCATCCTGATTGCTTTCATCTTCAATCCAGCATAAGCCATGACGCACAGCCCACTGTTCCAGCGTCTTCCGCGTTTCTCTCAACAGCGGGCGAAGAAGCAGAGTTCCGGCAAAAGGCGAGCGTTCTCCCATCGCGGAAAGTCCGGCCGGACCGCTGCCACGCTTTAACGCCAGCAGGAATGTTTCACACTGATCGTCAAGGTGCTGCGCGGTTGCCAGCACTTCGCCAGGCAATAGCGTCTGTGCGAACGCCCGGTAGCGCGCTTCACGCGCATGGGCCTCGATACCCAGGCCATTATCTGCCAGCGTCATCCGCTCCACTACCAGCGGAACCTGCCAGCGTTCGCATACGGTTTCGCAATGCCGCACCCAGCTATCAGCATGAGGGCTTAAACCGTGATGAATATGGATAGCACGCAGCGTGACGTCAGGATGGCGTTCTCGCCACAACACCAGTTGATGCAGAAGCACCGTAGAATCCAGGCCGCCGCTAAAGGCAGCCAGAATACGGCAAGAAGAGAGTAACGAGGTATTCAACGTGAGAGTGGTCATGATCCATGCTTATAGTGACTTAGCCCGGCAACGTTACCTGGCGAGCGTCTTAATGACAAGCCTTACTGCTCATACAGCTCAAGCGGTAAACCGTCCGGATCGTTGAAAAAAGTAAAGCGCTT
This sequence comes from Salmonella sp. 32100201201700099SM, assembly GCF_017572645.1. Taxonomy (NCBI): domain Bacteria; kingdom Pseudomonadati; phylum Pseudomonadota; class Gammaproteobacteria; order Enterobacterales; family Enterobacteriaceae; genus Salmonella; species Salmonella sp. 32100201201700099SM. Next base: position 10,678 of record NZ_JAGERQ010000009.1, read on the forward strand.
CCCGGTATACGGATCGATGCGTATCGGTTCGCACTTAACCTGATGCTTTTCCAGATGCGCAACGGCGTTTTCCACATTTTCCACGCTGAAAGCCAGATGGCGCAGGCCACAGGCTTCAGGTCGGCTTGGACGCGCCGGAGGGAAGGGAAAAGAGAAAAGCTCAATCACATACTGCCCGTTTAGCGCCAAATCGCCCTTCCACGAGTCACGCTCTTCCCGCCAGACTTCGCTTAGCAGATCGAACCCCAGAATATCGCAATAAAACGCCTTGCTCACCGCATAGTCTGTCGCAATGATCGCGATGTGATGAACCTGTTTTAATCCCAGCATAGCGTCTCCTTTATTGATTATCAGTACGTTACTCGTCACATTCCCGTCAGGCAAGCTAGCAGGCGTGTTTTAAGACTCGTACCTGGTACACCCCGTCTTCATTCCGTTTCGCGCCGTGAATATCCGTTTCAAAACCGGGATAATGCTGGCCAATCGAGCAGAGCATCAGCAGAAAATCGAGCACGGCCCGACTCTGTTGCGTGATCCTCTCGCCGGGCATCAACAGCGGAACGCCTGGCGGATAAGGCAGGATCATATTCGCGGAAACGCGCCCTGGCAGTTGATCGAGCGCCACGGTTTCCACCTCGCCTTTGATCTGACGCTGCCAGGCCTGGTGCGGGGTCATGATCATCTCCGGTAAAACCTCGAACGCCCGCGACATCAGCCCCGGAAGATCGTGCTGGCGGATCAGTTTATGGATCCCCTGCGCCAGATCCTGAATGCGCATATTGCGATAAAAATCCGGATCTTCCGCATACAGATCCGGCAACATATTTTTGACGCGCAGGTTAAGATCATAGGCGCGTTTAAATTCCGTCAGTCCGCGCAGCAGCCCCATCGCACGGGTCTTATCAATCCCTATGCTGAACAAAAACAGCAGATTATACGGCCCGGTTTTTTCCACCACCACGCCTCGCTCATCGAGGAACTTCGCCACCAGCGCGGCGGGTATCCCCTCTTCGCTCATGTTGCCCTGTTCATCCATCCCCAGCGTCAGGATTGTCACCTTAACCGGATCGAGGAACATATGATCGTCATCGGCATCGGTGAAGCCATGCCAGGTTTCTCCCGGCGTGACCGGCCAGCATTCGGCCTCATCAACCTCTTCCGGCTGCCAGATATCAAAGAACCAGCTATCGGACTCTTCACGTAACCGCTGTACTTCTTTACGAAAATGGAGCGCCCGTTCCACCGAACGATTAATCAATCTTTTCCCTGGATTGCCGCGCAGCATCGCCGCCGCGGTCTCGATAGAGGCGACAATGGGATAGCTCGGCGATGTGGAAGTGTGCATCATAAACGCTTCGTTAAACGTCTCTTCGTCATATTCCCCTTTGATATGAATAAGCGACGCCTGCGAAAAAGCCGCCAGCATTTTATGGGTGGATTGCGTTTCGAAAATCACTTTTCCGGGCACCCGATCGCCGCTCATCCCGCTTTTCCCCTGGTAGATCGGATGGAAATGGGTATAGGGTACCCAGGCGGAATCAAAATGGATCGAGGGAACGTCCAGCATCTGCTTGATCCAGTTAGTGTTATACAGCAGACCATCGTAAGTCGAATTGGTGATAACCGCATGAACCGGCCATTGCGCCTGAGGGGTCTCCTCTATCTTGCTTTCGATGCTTGCACGGGTAAATTCCCTTCGGGGAATACCGCCGAGAATGCCGAGCGCATTGCGCGTCGGCTTCAACCAGAGAGGCACCACATCGCTCATCATCAGCAAATGCGCCAGCGATTTATGACAATTACGATCAATGAGTAGCGTACTTCCCGCAGGCGCGGCATACATACCGACAATTTTATTCGAAGTCGACGTACCGTTCGTCACCATATAGCTCTGCTCGGCGCCAAAAGTACGGGCGATATACTCTTCCGCTTCCAGATGCGGCCCGGTGTGATCCAGCAGCGATCCCAGCTCAGTCACCGAAATCGACACATCAGCTTTTAAGGTATTGCCGCCAAAAAAGTCATAAAACAGGCAGCCTGGCGGGCTTTTCTGATACGCCGTTCCCGCCATATGACCCGGCGTACAAAAGGTATATTTTCCTTCTTTGGCGTAGGTAAACAGCGCTTTGGTAAACGGCGGCGTAATATTATCGAGATATTCGTTTGTATATTGATGAATGCGCGTCGCGATATCTTCAGCCAGCCCCAACGCATACTCAAAAAACCACAGCGCCATGCGCATATCGTGAACGCTAACGTCCAGCGTGGAGTTGGTATTGATAAAGGCGTAGAGAGGAAGGTGTTCATTTAGCTGGTTGATTTCGCTACAAAGGTCGAGACTGTATTCATCCCAGTCAAAAATAACGCCGCAGATGCGCGGGTTATGTTCAATAAACTTCAACAAGTCAACGCTATTTTGCGGCCAGATAATTTGAAATCCCAGGGATTGTAATGCACGCTCAAGCTCCTTGATGGGTTCATCTTTATAATAAACCCCGTGCGGCCCCATAATGGCGATGATGTTCATGCTTTCTCCTGAAAAAACCTGAGATAAGCATAGTAACAATCCTGCCGATGCAAAGCACCGACAGGATTTATCTTATTACAATGCGTTCCATGCATCGGCCCAGGCAATCCCTACACCGGGCTCATAATAGGCAGGCGCAACATTACACCATGAGCCTTCCGGGAACGGTTTGCACTGGTACAACGCGCCATTACTGTTGACGATGTCGCCCGGATTCCATTTCTGGCTGCTGCTCCAGGCAGGATAGCTGGTGGTCTTATCTTCGTCATCCGCAGCGGCGGCCTTCGCTTTCACATTCAGCGTATAAACCGCTGTACTGGAGAGCGTACCGTCGCTAACGGTCAGATTCACCACATACTGGGTGTTCTGAGCGACATCCGGCGCGTTGAAAATGACAACGGCTTTATCCTGGCCGCTCAGCGTTTTGCCATCCTGAGACATCCAGGTACAGGTGAGCTTGTCGCCATTCGCGTCGGTCGATCCTTCCGCGCTGAGTGAAACCGGGCTACCGGCTTCCACTGCCCCGACCGGCCCGGCAATGCGCGCGACTGGCGCCACGTTTTCATCCGTCACTGGCGCCGGAGTTGGCGTGACATCCGGTTCAGTGGTTCCGTTATCATCGACGACATTAACGTTGAAATAATGCTGTACACATTTCGTGTAGTCGCCCTCTTTAAAGGCGGTATACGGCGTCTGATATCCAACTAACTGGCAGGAATAGGTTTTACCGTCCGCAGTATCGGCGCTCCAGCCCCAGTCTTGTTCCCAATAGATCGGTAACGCGCCAGCGCCGCCTTCATCGAACTGCTTCATCTTTTTACAGCCCAACACTTCGTCAGCCGGCACCGGCACTTTCAGGTAGTTGGCAAACTCTTTGTAGTAGGCGATACGGTTAAGCGACTGCGCATTCTCATCTGCGCCGCCGCACTCCACGCCGCCATTGATGATCTGAATAGTGACGCCGAAACCTGATACCAGGCCGTTTGCTTTATCGCGATCGTTTGGCTGCCAGGTACCGTCAATCACATGTAGCATAGACGGCTTCGGCGGCTGCGGATACACAAAGAAGAAGACGGCGCTCGCCAGGTTCATCCAGGTATCCGCCACCAGCTCGGGTTTATCCAGCAGAGGGCGAACGTCGCCATACATCGCGTCAGAGAAAGGCCCATAGTTGTAGTTATAAGAAAGCTGTTTTGCCCCGCGACCAAAATAGCTGAGGAAATCGCCGTCCTTATCTTTACCGCACGGCCAGGTCTGGCCCTGCCATACATCCGGGTTACATTCGCCGTTGTAGCCGCCTTTCTGCCCTTCAGTCCAGCCGACTTCGCGCAGATAGACCAGCGCCTGACGCCATTCCGGAATGTCACGCCAGCTTTCGTGACCGCCCGTCTCCTGAGCAAAATGCGCAAACATAGTAGCCAGGGTTTTACGGCAGATAGCGTCGCTATCGCGTCCATCGGTGTAGGTACCACAAACCGCCGGGAATTTACCTATCGCTTTCAGGAAGTTAGAGTAAGTGTATTCCGGCGCGCGCATCGGGAACAGATAATCCCAGTCGGCCTCCTTCAGAATACTTTCAACGCGTTTTACGTTTGCCGGGTTAGCGGCGCGCCCCGGTTCGATTTGTTCAACCGCGCTGTTATCCAACGTCTGAATAGAGGATTTCACGGCCTCCATTAACGGAAAATCCGTTAGCGCTTTCTCTTTCACCGCCAGATCGCTGGCGTTAATGGTCATTGGCTCACTACTGCTAAGCAGCGGCGCGGCCTGCGCACCGGATAAGCTCAACATGATCCCTGCCGCTACGGCGCTGAGCGCCAGTGTTTTTTGCAATCCCATAATTTTCTCCTTGAAGGGTAGTTCACTGCCTGCCCTGGCCACACGCCTGGCAGTTGATACAGTGTCAGGGAGAACATGCCGTTGCGTTTAATCACATCAACTCATCGGCATCTCATTTTTCCTCGTCCAAAAAAAGAGGCCGGATTATCCGGCCTCCTGGGAAAAATGAGGTAAATGATTAGGCGTAACCGTAGCTCATCAAACGCTGGTAACGACGGTTTTTTAAATCATCGGTGCTTAACACATCGAGATCGGCTAAATCTTCCAGCAACTGCGCTTTTAGCGATGCCGCCATCGCTTCCGGATTACGGTGCGCGCCGCCCAGCGGCTCCGGAATGATGGAATCGATTAGCTTCAGCTCTTTCAGACGCGGCGCGATGATGCCCATTGCTTCAGCAGCCAATGGCGCTTTGTCGGCGCTCTTCCACAAAATAGAGGCGCAACCTTCCGGGGAGATAACGGAATAGGTGCTGTATTGCAGCATATTCACTTTATCACCCACGCCAATCGCCAATGCGCCGCCGGAGCCGCCTTCGCCAATCACGGTGCAGATGACCGGTACGTTCAGACGAGACATCTCACGCAGGTTGCGGGCGATGGCTTCAGACTGACCACGCTCTTCCGCGCCCACGCCAGGGTAAGCGCCCGGGGTGTCGATGAAGGTGATAATCGGCATGTTGAAGCGTTCAGCCATTTCCATCAGGCGCAGCGCTTTGCGGTAGCCTTCCGGCGCTGGCATGCCAAAGTTACGACGAATTTTTTCTTTGGTTTCACGACCTTTCTGATGACCAATGATCATCACCGGTCGCCCTTCCAGACGCGCGATACCGCCGACGATGGCTTTGTCATCAGCATAGGCGCGATCGCCCGCCAGCTCATCAAACTCATCAAACGCCAGACGGACATAATCCAGGGTGTACGGACGCTGCGGATGGCGCGCCAGTTGGGCTACCTGCCATGCGCCGAGATCGGCGAAGATTTTGCGCGTCAGTTCTACGCTTTTTTCGCGCAGGCGATGGACTTCTTCATCGATATTAATATCCAGTTTCTCATCCTGGCGGCTTACCGCAGTCAGAGAATCGATTTTCGCTTCCAGCTCTGCTATCGGCTGTTCAAAATCAAGGAAATTCAGACTCATAGTATTCCTGTATTAGTCAAACTCCAGTTCCACCTGCTCCGAACCAATGAGGCCACGCAGATCGTTAAGTAAACGATCGCTCGGAGAGACACGCCACGTTGCGCCAAAACGCAGCCGCGCACGCGCATCCGCCCTCTGATAGTAGAGATGTACTGGAATGGTCCCCGAGCGGTGGGGTTCCAGAGACTGACGGAGTCGGTTTAAAAGCTGGTCATCAATTTGCCTGTCCGTCAGCGAGATAGCAAGCCCGCGAGCGTATTTTTCGCGAGCTTCGTCAATATCCATCACTTCGCGGGCGGTCATTTTAAGCCCCCCGCTGAAGTCATCAAAGCTGACCTGTCCGCTGACGATAAGTATGCGGTCTTTTTCCAGCAACTGCTGGTATTTATCCAGCGCGTCGGTAAATAACATCACTTCCAGACGCCCGGAACGGTCATCCAGCGTACAGATGCCGATACGATTGCCGCGCTTGGTGACCATAACCCTTGCGGCAATCACGAGCCCCGCAGCCGTGGTGACTTTACCACGTTCTGTCGGATGCATGTCTTTGAGCCTTACCCCGCCGACATAGCGCTCAATTTCTTTTAAATACTGATTGATGGGGTGGCCCGTCAGGTACAGCCCCAACGTTTCACGTTCCCCATCTAACACCACCTGCTCCGGCCACGGCTGGCAGCTGGCATAGGATTGCTCGATTTGCTCCGGCTCTTCCGCCAGTACGCCGAACATATCCGCCTGACCGATAGCTTCCGCTTTGGCGTGCTGGTCGGCGGCTTTCAGCGCATCGCCCAATGAGTTCATCAGCGCGGCGCGGTGCGGCCCCAGGCGGTCGAACGCCCCGGACATGATCAGCTTTTCCAGCACCCGGCGGTTGAGCCTTTTGGTGTCGGTCCGCGCGCACAGATCAAACAGTTCGCGGAAATAGCCGCCCTGATTACGCGCGTCGATGATCGCTTCGATCGGCCCTTCGCCGACGCCTTTGATCGCGCCGATACCGTAGACGATCTCGCCCTCATCGTTAACGTGGAAATGGTACAATCCGGAGTTAATATCCGGCGGCAGAATTTTCAGTCCCATCCGCCAGCACTCGTCCACCAGGCCGACGACCTTCTCGGTGTTGTCCATATCGGCGGTCATTACCGCCGCCATAAATTCAGCCGGATAGTGCGCCTTTAGCCATAGCGTCTGGTAAGAAACCAGCGCATAAGCGGCGGAGTGCGATTTGTTAAACCCGTAACCGGCGAATTTCTCCACCAGGTCAAAGATTTTCATCGCCAGTTCGCCGTCGATACCGTTCTTTTTCGCGCCCTCTTCAAAAACGGAACGCTGTTTGGCCATCTCCTCCGGCTTTTTCTTACCCATCGCACGACGCAGCATATCCGCGCCGCCGAGAGTATACCCGGAAAGTACCTGGGCAATCTGCATCACCTGTTCCTGATACAGAATGATGCCGTAGGTCGGCTCCAGTACCGGCTTCAGGCTTTCATGCTGCCACTGAACGTCCGGGTAAGAGAGTTCTTCACGACCGTGCTTACGGTCGATAAAGTTATCTACCATCCCTGACTGCAACGGGCCGGGACGGAACAGGGCCACCAGCGCGATCATATCTTCAAAGCAGTCAGGTTGCAGACGCTTGATCAGGTCTTTCATACCGCGCGATTCAAGCTGGAAGACCGCCGTGGTTTCCGAGCGTTGCAGCATGTCGAAGCTTTTTTTATCGTCCAGCGGAATGGCGGCGATATCCAGCGGTGGCTCGCCATTCTTCGCCCGCCGCTTGTTGATCATCTCCAGCGCCCAGTTGATGATAGTCAGCGTACGCAAACCGAGGAAGTCGAACTTCACCAGCCCGGCATATTCCACGTCGCTTTTATCAAACTGGGTAACCGGATGCTTGCCCTCTTCATCGCAGTATAGCGGCGCAAAGTCGGTAATTTTGGTCGGCGCGATGACCACGCCGCCAGCGTGCTTACCGGCGTTACGCGTGACACCTTCGAGCTTACGCGCCATATCGATCAGCGCTTTGACCTCTTCGTCCGCCTCGTAAATTTCCGGTAGTTGCGGTTCCGCTTCAAAGGCTTTTGCCAGCGTCATGCCCGGATCGGGCGGCACCAGCTTCGAGATACGATCGACAAAACCGTACGGATGCCCCAGCACGCGGCCCACATCGCGGATAACGGCTTTCGCCGCCATCGTACCGAAGGTGATAATCTGCGATACCGCATCACGCCCGTACATGTCTGCGACGTGCTCAATCACCTGGTCGCGTTTCTCCATACAGAAGTCAACGTCGAAGTCAGGCATCGAGACACGTTCCGGGTTCAGGAAACGTTCGAACAGCAGGTCAAATTCCAGCGGATCAAGGTCGGTAATTTTCAGCGCGTAGGCCACCAGCGAACCGGCCCCGGAACCACGTCCCGGCCCTACCGGCACGCCGTTATCTTTTGACCACTGGATAAACTCCATCACGATGAGGAAGTAGCCAGGGAACCCCATCTGGTTGATAACCTGTAGTTCAATATCCAGACGCTCGTCATATTCCGGGCGACGCTTTTTGCGCTCTTCTTCGTCCGGAAACAGGAAAGCCAGACGTTCTTCCAGCCCCTCTTTCGATTTTTTGACCAGATAATCTTCGGTGGTCATATCGCCGGTCGGGAACTGCGGCAGGAAATATTCACCCAGACGCACCGTTACGTTGCAGCGTTTGGCAATCTCCACCGTATTTTCCAGCGCCTCCGGAATATCGGAGAACAGCTCGCACATTTCTTCTTCACTGCGCATATACTGCTGCGGTGAATAATTGCGTGGACGTTTAGGATCGTCGAGCGTGAAACCGTCGTGGATCGCGACACGAATCTCATGGGCGTCAAAATCATCGCTTTCAAGAAAACGGACATCGTTTGTCGCGACAACCGGCAAACCACGTGCCTCAGCCAGTTCAACCGCAGCATGGAGATAGGTCTCTTCATCCTGTCTGCCGGTACGGATCAGTTCCAGGAAGTAGCGATCGGGAAAATGCGCTTCATAGAAAGCAACGCACTCCTCCACCAGCGCCTGGTTGCCGCGTAGCAGACAGCGGCCTACGTCGCCCATGCGCCCGCCGGAAAGCAGGATCAAACCATCTTTAAGCTCTACCAGCCAGTCGCGCTCGATAATCGGGCCTGCCGCGCCGTAGCCGCGCTGATACGCTTTCGAGATCAGCAACGTCAGGTTCTGGTATCCCGTATTATTCGCCGCCAGTACCGTCAGATGAGTCAGCTCATCTCCCAGCAGTTCGTTGTGAACGTTAAAGTCCGCCCCGACGATGGGTTTAATGCCCGCGCCATGACCCGCTCCGTAGAACTTCACCAGACCGCAGAGGTTGGTAAAATCGGTGATCGCCAGCGCAGGCATACCTAATGAGGCCGCCTTTTTCACCAGCGGCCCGGTCTTCGCCAGCCCATCGATCATAGAGTAGTCGCTGTGCACCCGCAGGTGAACGAAACGTGGTTCAGACATCTTCAGATTTCTCGATACAAGAATCAGGACACAAGTCCCAGAGCGCGTTTAACAGGCGCAAAACTGCGTCGGTGGTGCGCCGTCGCGCCATACTGTGCCAACTTTTCCAGATGAAAAGCGGTTGGATAGCCTTTGTGCTGCGCAAAGCCATACTGAGGAAAAACGATATCCAGCGCCGCCATTTCTGCATCGCGGGTGACTTTCGCCAGAATAGACGCCGCACTAATCTCCGCCACGCGGCTGTCGCCTTTCACCACGGCCATTGACGGCACAGGCAGTTCCGGACAGCGATTGCCGTCGATCAGCACATATTCTGGCGCAATATGCAGACCAGCGACAGCGCGCTGCATGGCGAGCATGGTGGCGTGCAAAATATTCAGCTCATCAATTTCATGCGCTTCCGCGCGTCCCAGACTCCAGCTTAACGCCTTTTCTTTAATCTCGTCATACAATGACAGACGACGCTTTTCAGACAATTTTTTGGAATCATTCAGACCGACGATCGGACGAGCCGGATCGAGGATCACGGCGGCGGTCACTACGGCGCCCACCAGCGGGCCACGGCCCACTTCATCCACACCCGCCACTAAATGGGTGTGTGGATAAACAAATTCGATCATTGTGCTAACTCCAGGACGGCATCTGCCGCCTGCTCATCGGCATTACAGCGGATCTGCTGATGCAGCTCACGGAAGGTGTCGTGCATCGCATGGCTGGTTTTACCGTTCGCCAGTAGCGGCAACAGCGCTTCGGCGAGTTTTTGCGGTTCGCACTCTTCCTGCAACAGCTCTTTGACTAATTCTCTTCCCGCCAGCAGGTTAGGCAAAGACACATACTCCGTTTTCACCAGACGTTTCGCCAGCCAGAAAGTGAAGGACTTCATACGATATCCCACTACCATCGGGCATTTTGCCAGCATACACTCCAGTGCCGCCGTACCCGAGGCCAGCAGAGCCGCGTCGCTGGCGATCATCGCCTCGCGCGCCATGCCGTCCAGCAAATGAACGGCGAGATCCGGCGCAACCTCCGCTTTAATTTTTTCAAACTGCTCGCGGCGTTTCGCGTTCACCAGCGGCACTACCACTTCCAGATCGGGATAGCGCTGTCGCAGCAATTGTGCGGTTTTCAGGAAATCGGCGCTGAGCATTTCCACTTCCGCGCCACGGCTGCCTGGCAGTAGCGCCAGACAATGGGCGTCATGCGGGATACCCAGCACGTCGCGCGCCGCATTTTTATCCGGGTCCAGCGGCATGGCATCCGCCATGGTGTGACCGATAAAGCGGCACGGGACGTTAAATTTATCGTAAAACGCTTTTTCGAAAGGCAGAAAAGCCAACACCATATGGGTGGATCTGCCTATTTTGAAAACGCGTTTCTGTCGCCAGGCCCAAACGGACGGGCTGACATAATGAATGGTCTTAATCCCTTGTTTTTTCAGATTACCTTCGAGGGTAATATTGAAATCAGGGGCATCAATCCCGACAAAGACATCGGGCTTGAGTTCGGTAAAACGGCGGGTCAGATCGGCGCGGATATGCAACAAACGGCGTAAACGTCCGAGCACTTCAACAATGCCCATGACCGCCAGCTCTTCCATTTCGTACCAAGCTTCACACCCTTCGGCCTGCATACGCGGCCCCGCAACGCCCACAAAACGGGCGTTGGGTACGCGCGCTTTCAGCGCACGAATTAAGCCTGCGCCAAGAATATCGCCGGACGTTTCACCGGCGACCAGGGCAATCGTTAAAGGACGCTGTGCCGCCATTAACGAATCGGACCGCGCGTTGAACGCTCAAAGAACTCGGTAAACGCCTTCACTTCCGGATGCTTTTCAGCAAGTTCAGCGATTTCCAGCTTCGCTTCGTCGAGCGTTTTACCACTGCGGTACAACAGTTTGTAGGCATTACGAATCGCCACCAGCCCTTCACGGCTAAAGCCGCGACGCTTCAGCCCTTCGATATTTACCCCGAACGGCGTCGCATGGTTACCCTGCGCAATCACATACGGAGGGACATCCTGCGCCACGCCGGAGCAGCCGCCGACCATCACATGCGCACCGATAATGCAGAATTGATGAACTGCCGTCATACCGCCGATAATCGCAAAATCATCGACTGATACGTGCCCCGCCAGCGTGGCGTTGTTGGCGAGGATACAGCGATTACCTACCGTACAATCATGTGCGACATGCGCATTGATCATCAGCAGGTTATCGCTACCCACCTTCGTCAACCCACCGCCCTGCACTGTACCACGATGAATGGTGACGCTTTCGCGGATGCGGTTACGATCGCCAATTTCCACACGGGTCGGCTCACCCGCATATTTCAGATCCTGGTTCACTTCACCGATGGAGGCAAACTGATAAATCTCGTTGTCGCGGCCGATTTTGGTTTGACCATTCACGACCACATGAGACTTCAGTACGGTTCCCTCACCAATTTCGACCTGCGGCCCAACAATACAAAAGGGACCAATGTGGGCATTAGCGCCAATTACAGCGCCGTCTTCCACAATGGCGGTAGGATGAATAAAGGCGGATTTATCAATCACGAATCAGGCCTCCCGGCTACGAGCACACATCATGGTTGCTTCGCACACGACTTTACCGTCGACCAGCGCAACCCCTTTAAAGCGGGTCAGGCCACGGCGCGTTTTCTCGAAAGTGACTTCCATGATCATCTGATCGCCTGGCACCACCGGACGCTTAAAGCGCGCTTCATCAATACCCGCGAAATAATACAGTTCGCCAGGTTCCAGTTTACCAACGCTTTTAAACGCCAGAATACCGGTTGCCTGCGCCATCGCTTCCAGAATCAGCACGCCTGGCAAAATCGGTTTGCCCGGGAAATGCCCCTGGAAAAACGGCTCGTTGACGGAGACATTTTTCACTGCACGCAGAAAACGACCTTCTTCAAAGTCCAGCACGCGATCGACCAGTAAAAACGGAAAACGGTGCGGCAGAAGCTCTAAAATCTCTTCAATCTGCAGAGTATGAGTGTTAGTAGTCAAAATACTCTTCCTGTCCAAATATACAAAAAGGCAATAATAACACGGCCTGCCGCAATCGTATGAATGTGACAGGCCGGAAAAGAATGGCAACTACAAGGCGGAACGTTAGTCTTGTTGATTAACCTTGCGCTCAATCGCTTTGAGACGCTTGCTCATATCATCAATGTTCATCACCAGTGCAGCAGTTTTACGCCATACTTTGTTGGGTTGCAGCGGAATGCCTGAGGAGTAGACGCCCGGTTCCGTGATGGGACGCATCACCATACCCATGCCAGTTACCGTGACTTTGTCGCATATTTCCATATGCCCATTGATCACGCTGGCGCCGCCAATCATGCAGTAACGGCCAATCTTCAGGCTACCCGCCATAATGACGCCACCGGCAACTGCCGTATTGTCGCCAATCACGACGTTATGTGCAATCTGGCACTGATTATCAATAATCACGCCATTGCCAATAACAGTATCATCCAACGCGCCACGGTCAATGGTGGTACAAGCGCCGATCTCGACACGATCGCCAATAATGACCCGGCCCAGTTGTGGGATCTTCACCCAGTTGCCACGATCGTTAGCGTAGCCAAAACCGTCCGCGCCGATCACCGTACTGGACTGGATCAGGCAATTCTCACCGATCTGAATGTCGTGGTAAATCGTTACGTTCGCCCACAAGCGTGAACCCGCCCCGATTTTGCTATTTTTTCCGACGAAACAGCCTGCGCCGATAACCACGTTATCGCCCAGTTGTACGCCAGATTCAATCACCGCATTCGCGCCGACTGAAACATTGCTACCCAGCGTTGCCGTCGCATCAATCACGGCGCTTGGCGCGATATTCTGCGCGGGCTGCGGCGTAGTATCTAAAATTTGCGCCATGCGCGCGTAGGTCAGGTAGGGATTTTTAACTACCAGCGCCGCGCTCTTGGCAAAAGGAAGATCGTCCTGCGTCATGACAACCGCAGAAGCCTGGCATAAACCTAAGTGTTCACGGTACTTAGGATTTACCATAAACGTAATGTGGCCTGTTGTTGCAGATTGCATGGACGCAACGCCGGTGATGACGATATCGCCATCACCGTGTAATTCTGCATCCAACTGTTCTGCTAAGTCAGCCAGTCGAATTGAAGGCATTACTTATTTAACCTGTTTCAGTACGTCAGCGGTGATGTCTTTCACATCGCTGCTGTTGTAAGCAACGGTGTTTGCGTCTACCACCAGATCGATGCTCTGGTCGTTAGCCACTTTTTTCACCGCAGTCTGGATACGAGTCACCAGTTTGTTGCGTTCTTCGTTGGAACGACGAGCGCGATCTTTCTCAAAAGCCTGCGCTTTTTGTGCGAAAGTCTGGCGCTGAGACATCACGTCTTTTTCCAGCTTAGTACGATCGCTACCTGCTTTCATGGATTGCAGACGCTGCATTTTAGATTGCAGATCGGTTTCCATTTTTTGCAGTTCAGCCGCACGGCCTTTAAATTCGTTTTCCAGTGTATTGGATACACCCGTCTTCTGCGCAACCTGTTGGAACAGATTGCCCATGTTGACGATTGCAATTTTGTCAGCAGCCTGTGCGGACGTTACCATCGCCAAACCAAGACCTGCAGCTAATAACCACTTTTTCACAATAAACTCCTTACCATCCCATTTGCACCCGAAGGTACAGCTCTTTGCGTGGCCTGGCGATCCCTGGGGGCATCGCCAAAAGTCATCGCTACACTACCAATGCATTCCTTTGCAGTGAACAATTACCAGGTTTTACCAATGTTAAACTGGAACTGCTCGGCTTTGTCTCCATCGTACTTTTTAAACGGCTGGGCGTAGGAGAAGACCAACGGCCCCAATGGGGACATCCATTGTAATGCGATACCCGCGGACATACGGATGTTGCCTGGATCGCTGTAATCCGGTACATCTGACGGCGCAGATGACGGATCCCAGTTCGTATCCCAAACGGTACCCATATCCCAGAAGAAGGAGGTACGAACCGAGTTGGCATACTTTTCGCTGATGAACGGCGTCGGGGTAATAAATTCCAGGCTGGCGACAGCCATGGCATTACCACCTACCGCATCATCTGATTTACAGCCTGATTCCTGAGTACAATCTTCGTAATCATCATTATCGTCCCAACTAGTGTGGGCGCCATTTTTATAGACCGCTTTCGGGCCGATAGTATTCGACTGGAAACCACGCACGGTACTGGAACCACCGGCATAGAAGTTCTCATAGAACGGCATTTCCTTGCCGCCTAAACCATCGCCATAACCCCAACGAGTACGCCCCAAAACCACCCACTTGTGATCGTTATCGATAGGCACATAGGTCGCGGTATCCAGCGACACTTTGTAGTATTCGTTGTCGGAACCTGGAATCGTCACCTTACCCGTCAGGTTGACTCGCGAGCCGTCCGTCGGGAAATACCCACGGTCAAGCTTGTTATAGGTCCAGCCGTAGTTAAAGGTGAAGTCGTCGGCAGCAAAATCGCTGGCATCAGGGTCGCCCATCGATTCAAGATAACGATCCATCGCGATCTGCGGCTGCATGTTGGACAGTTTGTTATGGACATAACCCAGACCAGCACGCAACGTGTTGTACTCGTTGATGGGGAAGCCAAGCGTCACATCCGTACCGTAACTCTTGTTGGTATAGTCGGACAGGTCGGCATCATCCGCTTCAAAGTCGTTATAGAAGATACGACCACCGAGGCTCACGCCGTCAACGGTAAAGTATGGGTTAGTAACGGACAGTTCGCTGTAGGTCTGGTAGTCGTTTTTGGTACCGTTAATCCCCACGGAATAACCGGTACCTAACCAGTTGTCCTGCTGAACGCCGGCCTGGAAGCTAACGCCGCTTTCTGTACCGTAACCGATACCGAAGTTAAAGCTACCGGTGTTGCGCTCTTTCACCTTGTACACAACATCAACCTGATCCGGGCTACCCGGAACACGCTGCGTGTCGGTGTCGACGGTTTCAAAGAAGCCGAGACGGTTCAAACGCTCTTTCCCCTGGTCAACCAGGTCGCTGCCCAGCCACGCCCCTTCCATCTGGCGCATTTCACGGCGCAGAACGGAATCTTTTGAGGTGTCGTTGCCTTCAAAGCGGATCTTACGCACGTAGAAACGGTTGCCCGCATCGACGTTTACGCGCAGTTTTACGGTTTTGTCAGCATCGTTAATTTCAGGCTGTGACTGCACGCGCGGATAGGCGTAACCATAGCGACCCAGAAGCTTTTTGATGTCATCTTCCATTTTGGTCACTTTGGTGCCGTTATAGAGCTCGCCCGGTTCAATTTTCGTCAGTTTCTCAATTTCAGCGGAATGTCCGGCCAGGTTACCGCTCACCTGAACCCCGGAAAGCTTGTACTGATCGCCTTCGGTGATATTGACGGTGATGTAGATCCCTTTCTTATCCGGCGTCAGACTCACTTGCGTGGAGTCAATATTGAAACGCGCGTAGCCGCGATCCAGATAGTAGCTGCGCAAGGTTTCAAGGTCGCCCGCCAGCTTCTGTTTCTGGTATTTACGATCGCCGACGACGTTCCACCACGGCACTTCGTCACGCAACTGGAAATGAGAAATGAGTTCTTCGGTGCTAAAGGCATGGTTACCGACGATGTTGATCTGTTGGATCTTCGCCGATACGCCCTCCTGGAACACCAGTTTAAGATCAACACGGTTGCGCGGTAGCGGCGTGACGACCGCCTTAACGCTGGCGCTGTATTTACCTACGCTATAGTAAAAGTCTTCCAGACCTTTTTCGATATCAGACAACGTGGTGCGATCCAGAGACTCGCCAACACGTACGCCAGACGCTTCGAGGTTTTGCTTGAGCATGTCATCTTTCACCGACTTGTTCCCGGAGAAAGTGATGCTGGCAATGGTCGGACGTTCTTTTACCTGAACCAGAAGGGTATTACCATCGCGCAGGACGCGGACGTCCTCAAAGTTGCCGGTGGCGAACAGAGCGCGAATGGTGTTACTGATATCTTCATCATTAACCGTGTCGCCTGTGCGCACCGGCATACTGAGGAGAGCCGCACCAACGGCGACTCGCTGCAGGCCTTCGAAATGAATGTCCTTCACTACGAACCCTTCAGCACCGTATACGGTGGCGCTGCTGAACAGCAGCGACGCTATGAGCAACTTTTTCATCGCCATCGTTATTATGCGTTCTTCCTAACTAACTCTCTTACAACCGAGAGAAATCATTGAAAAGTGCAAGCCCCATTAACAACACCAGCAAAATCGAGCCAATGCGATAACTAAAGTCTTGAACCCGCTCGGATACCGGCCCGCCCTTAAGCTTTTCAATCGCCAGGAACAGCAGATGACCCCCGTCAAGAACGGGCAGCGGAAACAGGTTAATTATCCCTAAGTTCACGCTGATTAGCGCAAGGAACATCAGGTAATAAATCACCCCGAACTCCGCTGACATCCCAGCCCCCTGAGCGATAGAAATCGGCCCACTGAGGTTGTTCAGTTTCACATCACCGGTTATCAATTTACCCAGCATACTGACCGTCAGCTTCATCAACTGCCACGTCTTATCCGTGGCTTCGAGGATGGCGCTAAAAGGCCCATACTGGCGTATAGTCTTGTACTCTTCCGGCAGAGGAATAATTTTAGGCACCACGCCTGCAAACCCTTCCGCCTTTCCGTTAACCGATTTCGTATCCGGCGTTAACGTCAACGACAAGGCGCTCCCCTGCCTTTCAATCTCTAACGCTAACGGCTTACCGGGATTATCACGTACAAACGTCACGAATTTCATCCACTGCGTTAACGGCTGACCATCGACTTTAACGATCCTGTCGCCTGCTTGCAAACCCGCTTTACTGGCTGCGGAATTCGCCTGCACTTCTGACAGTACCGGTTCAATCTGTGGCCCGCGGGGCCGAATCCCTAAAGAAGATACAGGATCTTGCTTATCAGGCTCAAATGCCCAGTGACGTAAATCAAGCGTTTTGTCCTGCCGCTGGTCGCTGCCAAACGGCGCGACGCTCACCGTCGTCTGCTGATCGCCAATTTTGGACACCAGTTGTAAACGCACGGCATCCCAATCAGGGGTTTCGATACCATCAACGGCTTTAAGTTCCGTACCAGGCGCAATTTGCGCCTGCGCAGCAATCGAGTTGGGCGTTATTTCGCCAATGACCGGACGAACGCCAGGGACGCCGATGATAAAGACCAGCCAGTAAGCAAAGATAGCAAAAATGAAGTTCGCAACCGGACCTGCGGCAATAATTGCGGCACGCTGGCCCACCGTTTTGTTATTGAAGGCGTGACGACGCAATTCCGGCGCTACCGGTTCGGCGCGCTCATCCAGCATTTTGACGTAGCCGCCCAGCGGGATCAGGGCGATGACATACTCGGTGCCGTACCGATCGGTACGACGCCAGAGCGCTTTGCCAAAACCGATGGAAAAGCGCTCAACTCGCACACCGCAGCGCCGGGCAACCCAGAAATGACCAAATTCATGCACAGTGATCAGCACGCCCAGTGCGATGATGAATGCAGCCAGATTCCAGAGAATACTCAGCATAAAACCTTCCGTTAGAGCGTCCTGAACACCAGTAACAACAGGCAAGCAAAGACCGGTACGGCAGCCGTCAGACTGTCAATTCGGTCCAGAATGCCGCCATGGCCTGGAATCAAGTGGCCGCTATCCTTAATTCCTGCTTCGCGCTTAAACATACTCTCGGTGAGGTCGCCCAGTACAGAAGCCAGAGCCGCCACCACAGAGCAAATCAGCAAGATAACAGGCGCAACATTCAGATTCGCCCACATACCGTAACCCCATGAGATCACGGCAGCCGTAACAAGCCCGCCGATAAACCCTTGCCAGGTTTTACCCGGGGAAACTTTCGGCGCCAGCTTATGTTTGCCAAACAATTTACCAAACATATACGCGCCAGAGTCCGCTCCCCAGACCAGGATCATGACATAGAGTAACCATATTGCGCCACTGTAATGATTCTCGTCATAGTGCCAGGCGCGCAGCGCCAGCATGCCCCAGAAAAATGGCACAATAGTTAACAAACCGAAAATGAGACGCAATGTTTTTGAGTTGCGCCAGATTGCCGCCGAACCGGGATAAAATAGCACCAGCAGTAGCGCGACAACCCACCATCCTAACGATGCCCAAAGCGACATCTCAACCAGCGGTTGACGAATGTTGTGATGATACTCAGGCAACAAAAATAACATCAGCGCCAATAACAGACCACACAGCACCGCCAGCCAAACCCGCTGTGAACGCGCGGCGAAACCGCTTAACTGCCCCCATTCCCACGCGGCCAGCATACAGACAACCAGCGTAATAATGGCGAACCCCACCGGCGGCAATAAAAAAAGCGCAGCGATGACCGCGGGTATTAACACAAAAGCAGAAATCAGGCGATACTTCAGCAAAAGCGACCCCCATCAGGCTTTGTCATCACCAGGCTCGGTACCGCCGAAACGACGCTCTCGATTAGCAAAGGCATGCAGCGCACCTTCAAAGTCTTGTTCATCGAAATCGGGCCAGAGAACATCCGTAAAGTAAAGTTCGGCATAGGCAATTTGCCAAAGCAAAAAGTTACTAATGCGATGCTCTCCCCCAGTCCTAATTACTAAATCCACAGGCGCCAGCTCATGCATACAGATTTGCTGGCCTAGTCTCTCTTCATCAATCTGATCGGGGCGCAGCACTCCAGCCTGCACCTGCTCCGCCAGTTGTCGGACTCCCTGGACAATATCCCAACGTCCGCCGTAATTCGCAGCGATATTCAGCGTTAGACCCGTATTATGGGCGGTAAGCGCTTCTGATTTGCGAATACGTTCTTGTAAACGTGAGTTAAATCGGCTGATATCGCCGATAATACGCAGGCGAACGTTATGGCGGTGCAGGCTTTTGACTTCGCTATCCAGCGCCCACACAAACAGCTCCATTAACGCGCTCACTTCCTGCGCCGGTCGGTTCCAGTTTTCACTACTAAAGGCATACAGCGTTAACGCATCAATACCGTTATTGGCAGCAAAAGAGACCGCTCGCCGGACAGACTTCGCCCCGGCTTTATGCCCAAAGGCCCGGATCTTCCCTTGCTTTTTCGCCCAGCGACCATTGCCATCCATAATTATGGCAACATGACGGCAGCCATGTGCTGGCAAATTTTCGCTTACTGGTTGAGTTGCAGACAACATAACGCGTTTTTTGTCCCTGAAAGGATTTAGCGGTACTCAGGAATACTGAAGCCTTTATACACATTCTCTTCGCTCCGCTTCGCGGATGACTGCGCGTCATCGCCCCTGTCGTGCGCTGTCTGCGCACGCCGGGAACGTATCCGCCTGCCGTCCCGATGCGTCCTGAATGATTTTGTGTATCCACAAAAAAGCCGTGTAAAACCACGGCTAACCTGACCGAAAAAAGCCAAAAACCTGCGATCAGGTGGCGCAGACTATATCACCGAAGCCCAACGCTAACAAATAGCACGATCTTCTGTCGCGGGATAATCGTCAGCGTGAGAGCCGTATCACTTGTTTTCTGGCTACTTCACGCGCGATGGCGTCAACCTGCAATACGTCCTCAACGCTTGCCGGTTCCTGTAAATCCATCCTCTCCAGCACCGCTAAATTGAGCCCGGCGATATCGGTAAAACGAATCTGTTGCGCCAGAAACGCGGCAACGGTGATTTCGTTTGCCGCATTGAGCGCCGTCGTTGCCGCCTGACCTTGCTCAAACGCCTCCATCGCCAGCTTCAGGCACGGATAACGCTGATAATCTGGCGCGCTAAACGTCAGCGCGCTGAGTTTGCAAAAATCAAGCGGCTGCGCGCCGGACGTGACGCGATTCGGCCATGCCATCGTATGCGCAATAGGCGTACGCATGTCAGGTTCTCCAAGCTGCGCCAGGACGCTGCCGTCCTGATAACGCACCATCGAATGAATGACCGATTGCGGATGGATCAACACTTCCATCTGACGTGCGCTGGCATTAAATAACCAACGCGCTTCAATGTATTCCAGACCTTTATTCATCATGGTGGCGGAGTCGACGGAGATTTTTCGCCCCATCGACCAGTTCGGATGACGACATGCCTGATCCGGCGTCATCGCTGCCAGATCGCACATGGGCGTTTCACGAAACGGGCCACCAGACCCGGTAAGCAAAATCGACGTTACGCCATTTTGCTCAAGGTCAGCGTATCCCAGATTATGCTGAATAGATTGCGGCAAACTCTGAAAAATCGCGTTATGTTCGCTATCGACGGGTAAAAGCCGGGCGTTGCTGCGTTTTACTTCGTCCATAAACAGCCGCCCGCAGGTCACCAGCGATTCTTTATTCGCCAGCAGAATCGTCTTCCCTGCGCGAATCGCCGCCAGGGTCGGCAGTAAACCAGCCGCGCCCACAATGGCCGCCATCACATGCCCGACCTCATCAAGCGCCGCCATCTCACAGGCAGCCTGCTGACCGCTCAGAACCTCGGTGCGGCTGCCATGCTGCTGAAGCATTATTTTGAGCTGTTCTGCGCTCGACGTATCGTCCATCACGGCATAACGCGGCGAGAACTCCAGGCACTGCTCCGCCATGCGGGCAACATTTTTACCCGCCACCAGCGCGATAACGCGGAAGCTATCAGGATTATGGCGCACCACGTCCAGTGTGCTGCAACCAATAGAGCCGGTCGAGCCCAGAATGGTTAATTGCTTCATGAAACGTCCAGAAGTGTTGAAACGGAATAAAAAGCAAAACGCCGCACAGGAGACCTGATAATGTCTTTTGCGCGGCGCTTTGTACACCACTCATCCGCCAGGTTTAGCGGTGGAATGAGTTTATATCTGCGTACAGATCAATCAGAACTGCATCAGTTCTGCTTCTTTATCTGCCAACGCCGCATCAACTTTCTTAATTGCCGCGTCGGTCATTTTCTGTACTTCTTCCTGAGAGCGACGATCGTCATCTTCACTGATCGCTTTATCTTTCAGCAGAGCTTTTACTTTATCGTTCGCATCACGGCGGACGTTACGAACGGCGACACGCGCCTGCTCCGCTTCGCCACGGACAATTTTCGTCAGATCTTTACGACGTTCTTCGGTCAGCGGCGGCAGCGGAACGCAAATGTCGGTGCCCGCAGAGCTTGGATTCAAACCGAGGTCTGACGCCATGATCGCTTTTTCAACGGCTGGCCCCATAGAACGGTCAAACACGTTAATTTTTAAGGTACGGGAGTCTTCTACCGTTACGCTTGCCAACTGGCGCAGCGGGGTCAGAGTGCCATAGTATTCTACGACAATACCATCCAGCAGGCTGGGAGAAGCACGACCCGTGCGCACTTTGCTGATTTGGGTTTTGAACGCTTCAACGCATTTTTCCATGCGTACTTCAGCATCTTTTCTGATATCGCTAATCACGTTACGAATCCTTGAAAACTAGTCTCAGTCAGACCAGACGGTCACACAATATAAAGATGTGCTAAGTATAGTCTCGTTTAATTTCTGCCAGGTAATAAGACCCGTCAATAGAACAGAATCTTACCCGTATTTGGCGCTCACGGGAATTATTCCGTGATTAACGTCCCTTCTTTTTCGCCCATCACCACACGACGCAGCGCGCCCGGTTTGTTCATGTTGAAAACACGAATCGGCAGTTTGTGGTCACGAGCCAGCGTGAACGCCGCCAGATCCATCACTTTCAGCTCTTTATCCAGCACTTCGCTGTAGGTCAGCTGATCGTACATGGTCGCGGAAGGATCTTTTGCCGGATCGGCAGTGAATACGCCATCCACTTTGGTCGCTTTCAGTACGACATCCGCTTCAATTTCGATCCCGCGCAGACAGGCCGCAGAGTCGGTAGTGAAGAACGGGTTACCCGTACCTGCAGACAGAATCACAACACGGTTATTACGCAGCAGGCTAATCGCCTCGGCCCAACTGTAGTTGTCGCACACGCCGTTTAAAGGAATTGCCGACATCAGGCGGGCGTTCACATAGGCGCGGTGAAGCGCATCACGCATTGCCAGGCCGTTCATGACGGTGGCCAACATGCCCATGTGGTCGCCCACAACGCGGTTCATCCCCGCTTTTGCCAGACCCGCGCCACGGAACAGGTTACCACCGCCAATCACCACACCAACCTGAATACCCAGTTCAACCAGTTCTTTGATTTCCTGAGCCATACGATCCAGTATGCTTGCATCAATACCGAAGCCTTCCGTACCCTGCAGAGCTTCGCCGCTTAATTTAAGCAGAATGCGTTTATAGACGGGTTTTGCATTGGTAGCCATGTTTCTTTCCTGAGACTGTCAACGATTGATATGAGTTAATTCCGGCGACATTGTACGTCGCATTTCAGCGCAGACGCCAGGCGTCGGCTGATTTTACAAGAGAGGCGCCAAAAGAAGCCGCCCTCAGGCGGCTCCTCAGGAAAATCAGGACTGCTTAGACATCGCAGCAACTTCTGCTGCAAAGTCAGTCTCGACTTTCTCAATGCCTTCGCCCACTTCAAAGCGGATGAAGCCAGTCACGTCAGCGTTGTGCTCTTTCAGCAGTTGGCCAACAGATTTGCTCGGTTCCATGACGAAAGGCTGACCAGTCAGGGAAACTTCGCCGGTGAATTTCTTCATGCGGCCTTCAACCATTTTCTCTGCGATTTCTTTCGGCTTACCGGACTGCATCGCGATGTCCAGCTGTACCTGGTACTCTTTCTCTACCACGTCAACAGACACGTCTTCCGGCTTAACGAATTCCGGCTTGCTTGCCGCAACGTGCATCGCCAGCTGTTTAACCAGCTCTTCGTCAGCGCCTTTAGCGGCAACCAGAACGCCAATGCGCGCACCGTGCTGGTAAGAACCCAGAACGTCGCCTTCCAGGGAAGCTACGCGACGAATGTTGATGTTCTCGCCGATTTTCGCAACCAGAGCAACGCGCTCTTCTTCGAACTGCGCTTTCAGGACTTCTACGTCAGTGATTTTGCCAGCAACAGCGGCATCCAGCACTTTGTCAGCAAATGCCTGGAAGCCAGCATCTTTAGCCACGAAGTCAGTCTGGCAGTTAACTTCCAGAATGAAAGCGACGTTGCCGTCGATTTTGGTTTTGATTACGCCGTCAGCAGCCACGTTGCCTGCTTTTTTCGCTGCTTTGATAGCGCCGGACTTACGCATGTTTTCGATTGCCAGCTCAATGTCGCCATTCGCTTCAGTCAGCGCTTTTTTGCAATCCATCATGCCTGCGCCAGTACGCTCACGCAGCTCTTTTACCAGGGATGCGGTAATTTCAGCCATTCTAAAATCCTCGAAAGATTTGATCTGCCCGGCATCAAACCGCACAGATATAAAAGTGAAAAAGGGGGCCATATACAGGCCCCCTAACCAAACGTGATACTACCTGGTCTATAAGGGCTCTCCCCTTCATATTTCGAGCCGCAGGCGCGTTGCCTTCACTCGCTCATCCCGGTCACTTACTGATGTAAGCTCCCGGGAATTCTCGAGCTTGCCGCCTTCCTGCAACTCGAACTATTTTAGGGAGTTATCAAGCCTTATTACTCGGCTTCTACGAAGCTTTCTTCCGCCTGGGAAGCCAGATCCTGAGAACGGCCTTCACGAACGGTTGCAGCGACAGCGCCCAGGTACAGGCTAACAGCACGGATTGCGTCATCGTTACCCGGGATAACGAAGTCAACGCCGTCCGGATCAGAGTTGGTATCAACGATAGCAAATACCGGGATACCCAGGTTGTTCGCTTCTTTGATAGCAATGTGCTCGTGGTCAGCATCGATAACGAACAGAGCGTCCGGCAGACCGCCCATGTCTTTGATACCGCCCAGGCTGTTTTCCAGTTTCTCAAGCTCACGAGTACGCATCAGCGCTTCTTTCTTGGTCAGCTTTTCGAAAGTACCGTCCTGAGACTGAGTTTCCAGGTCTTTCAGACGTTTGATGGACTGACGAACTGTTTTCCAGTTAGTCAGCATACCGCCCAGCCAGCGATGGTTCACGAAGAACTGGTCGCAGCTGTTAGCAGCTTCTTTCACCGCTTCGCTTGCAGCGCGTTTAGTACCAACGAAAAGGATTTTACCTTTACGAGCAGAGATCTTGTTCAGTTCAGCCAGAGCTTCGTTGAACATCGGTACAGTTTTCTCAAGGTTGATGATGTGAACTTTGTTACGCGCGCCGAAGATGAAAGGCTTCATTTTCGGGTTCCAGTAACGGGTCTGGTGACCAAAGTGAACACCAGCCTTGAGCATGTCGCGCATGGAAACAGTTGCCATGATTTAAAACCTCTATAGATTAAGTTGGGGTTATGCCTCCACGTATCCCATATTACCGACCCCAAAGGGCACCCCGGAATATGTGCCGATACGTGTGTGTTGTTACACAAAGTGAGATTTGTCGCTCCCGTCCATCGTGTGTAGTCTTCGAATGGATCGGAAGTCCGGCGCGCTTTATACCACAAATACGCCACCGACACCAATAATTGTTGGCACTCAGTGCTGAATTGAACGATGAATTTCGTGTTACAGGCAGGCGGCAAATTTTTGCATCCCCGGGAGCTTACGGCCAGTAAGTGACTGGGGTGAAAAAATGTCGCCAACGCACCTGTGGCACGAAAGGCGAAGTTCAGAATGATTCTCAATTTGGCAGGGTACACCCCTGACTGATACCATTGTCAGCACTTACACAATTATTGCCGAAATCATCGGCACTGATGGACAGAATTCATGGCTATCTCTATCAAGACATCTGAAGACATCGAAAAAATGCGCGTCGCGGGCCGTCTGGCAGCCGAAGTGCTGGAAATGATCGAACCGTATATCAAACCGGGCGTCACCACCGGCGAACTGGACCGTATCTGTAACGATTACATCGTTAACGAACAACACGCGATCTCCGCCTGCCTCGGCTACCACGGCTATCCGAAATCCGTCTGTATCTCTATTAATGAAGTGGTGTGCCACGGCATTCCGGATGACGCTAAACATCTGAAAGATGGTGATATCGTCAACATCGACGTGACCGTGATTAAAGATGAATTCCACGGCGATACCTCAAAGATGTTTATCGTCGGCAAACCGACTATTCTGGGCGAGCGTCTGTGCCGCGTCACGCAAGAGAGCCTGTATCTGGGCATCAAAATGGTGAAACCGGGCATCCGCCTGCGCACCATTGGCGCCGCCATCCAGAAATATGCCGAAGGCGAAGGTTTCTCCGTGGTACGTGAATACTGCGGACACGGTATTGGTCGCGGCTTCCATGAAGAACCGCAGGTGCTGCATTATGATGCAGACGATGGTGGCGTCGTGTTGCAGCCTGGCATGACCTTTACCATTGAACCGATGCTGAATGCCGGGGATTACCGTATCCGCACCATGAAAGACGGCTGGACGGTAAAAACCAAAGACCGCAGCTTGTCTGCTCAGTACGAGCATACTATTGTGGTAACGGAAAACGGCTGTGAAATTCTGACGCTGCGTAAAGATGACACCATCCCGGCGATCATCACACACGACGAATAATGTTTTGCCTGATGGCGATGCCTTCGCATCTTATCAGGCCTACAAATTGTACTACTTCGTAGGCCGGATAAGGCGTTCACGCCACCATCCGGCTTTTTAATGGGTGGCGCATATGAATACTCTTCCTGAACAGCACGCGAATACCGCACTCCCCACCCTCCCTGACCAGCCGCAAAACCCTGGCGTCTGGCCGCGCGCTGAACTGACCGTCGCCGGTATCAAAGCCCGCATCGACATCTTTCAACACTGGCTGGGAGAGGCATTTGACAGCGGCATTTGTGCTGAACAGCTTATTGAAGCCCGAACCGAATTTATCGACCAGTTGTTGCAACGCCTGTGGATTGAGGCCGGTTTCGGTCAGATTGCCGATCTGGCGCTGGTCGCCGTCGGCGGCTATGGACGCGGCGAACTGCATCCGCTTTCCGATATTGATCTGCTCATTTTAAGCCGCAAAAAGCTGCCCGATGAACAGGCGCAAAAGGTCGGCGAGCTGCTGACTTTACTTTGGGACGTCAAGCTGGATGTCGGGCATAGCGTACGTACGCTGGAAGAGTGTCTGCTGGAAGGTCTGTCTGATTTAACCGTTGCAACAAACCTCATCGAAACGCGCCTGCTGATCGGTGATGTCGCTCTGTTTCTGGCACTACAAAAACATATTTTCAGCGAAGGTTTTTGGCCGTCCGACAAATTTTACGCCGCCAAAGTAGAAGAGCAGAACCAGCGCCACCAGCGCTATCACGGTACCAGCTATAATCTGGAGCCGGATATTAAAAGCAGCCCCGGCGGCCTGCGCGATATCCATACATTGCAGTGGGTCGCCCGACGTCACTTCGGCGCCACCTCGCTCGATGAGATGGTGGGATTCGGCTTTTTAACCCCGGCTGAGCGCGCGGAGCTCAACGAGTGCCTGCATATCCTGTGGCGCATTCGCTTTGCGCTACATCTGGTGGTCAGCCGCTACGATAACCGCCTGCTGTTCGACCGCCAGTTAAGCGTCGCTCAACGCCTTAACTACAGCGGCGAGGGCAATGATCCGGTTGAGCGGATGATGAAAGACTACTTCCGGGTTACGCGTCGGGTGAGCGAACTTAATCAGATGCTGCTTCAGCTATTTGACGAGGCGATTCTGGCGCTGCCTGCGGATGAAAAACCACGTCCTGTTGACGATGAGTTTCAACTGCGCGGCACGCTCATTGATCTGCGTGACGACACGCTGTTTATCCGCGAACCGCAAGCGATCCTGCGGATGTTTTATATGATGGTGCGCAATAGCGCGATCACCGGCATCTACTCTACGACGTTACGCCACTTGCGCCACGCCCGCCGCCACCTGAGCCAACCGCTGTGTTACATCCCGGAGGCGCGCACTCTGTTTCTGAGTATGCTACGCCATCCCGGCGCGGTCAGCCGCGGCCTGCTGCCCATGCATCGCCACAGCGTACTGTGGGCTTATATGCCGCAGTGGTCGCACATCGTCGGACAAATGCAGTTTGACCTGTTCCACGCATACACGGTGGATGAACACACCATCCGCGTAATGCTCAAACTGGAGAGCTTTGCGAAAGAAGAGACACGCCAGCGCCATCCGCTATGCGTCGATCTCTGGCCGCGGCTTCCCCATCCGGAACTGATCCTGATCGCCGCGCTGTTCCACGATATTGCGAAAGGACGCGGCGGCGACCATTCGGTACTGGGCGCGCAGGATGTACTCACCTTCGCCGAACTGCACGGTTTGAACTCACGCGAAACGCAACTGGTCGCCTGGCTGGTGCGCCAACACCTGCTGATGTCAGTCACCGCCCAGCGCCGCGACATCCAGGATCCGGAAGTCATTAAGCAGTTTGCCGAAGAGGTGCAAACCGAAACACGGCTGCGTTTTCTGGTCTGCCTGACCGTCGCAGACATCTGCGCGACCAACGAAACCTTGTGGAATAGCTGGAAACAGAGCCTGCTGCGCGAGCTGTACTTCGCCACTGAAAAACAGCTCAGGCGTGGAATGCAAAATACGCCGGATATGCGTGAGCGCGTGCGTCACCATCAGCTTCAGGCGCTGGCGCTGCTGCGAATGGACAATATTGATGAAGCCGCGCTGCACAAAATCTGGACCCGCTGTCGCGCTAACTATTTTGTTCGTCATAGTCCAAATCAGCTCGCCTGGCACGCACGCCATTTATTGCAGCACGATCTGCGCCAACCGTTAGTGTTGCTCAGTCCGCAGGCCACGCGCGGCGGAACCGAAATTTTTATCTGGAGTCCGGACAGACCCTATCTGTTTGCCGCCGTCTGCGCCGAGCTGGACAGGCGTAATTTAAGCGTCCATGACGCGCAGATCTTTACCACCCGCGACGGCATGGCAATGGATACGTTTATTGTACTGGAACCAGACGGCAGCCCGCTGGCGGCAGATCGCCATGAAGTCATTCGCACCGGTCTTGAACAGACCATTACGCAGCGTAGCTGGCAGCCGCCGCAGCCGCGTCGGCAACCGGCAAAGTTACGGCACTTTACGGTCGAAACGGAAGTCAATTTTCTGCCCACCCATACCGACAGAAAATCATTCATGGAATTGATCGCGCTCGATCAGCCTGGTCTGCTGGCCAGGGTCGGACAAATTTTTGCCGATCTGGGAATTTCGCTTCATGGCGCCCGAATTACAACCATTGGTGAACGAGTAGAAGATTTATTCATAATCGCCACAGCGGATCGGCGCGCGCTTAATAATGTGCTGCAACTTGAGGTACAACAACGGTTGACAGCGGCCCTCAATCCAAACGATAAAGGGTAGTGTGTTTATTTATATGAAAGAGTTTAACAATGCAGCAGTTACAGAACGTTATTGAGACCGCTTTTGAGCGCCGCGCCGATATTACGCCGGCTAATGTAGATACCGTGACCCGAGAGGCGGTAAACCAGGTCATTTCTCTACTTGATTCCGGCGCGCTGCGTGTCGCAGAAAAAATCGACGGTCAGTGGGTCACTCACCAGTGGTTGAAGAAAGCGGTTCTGCTCTCTTTCCGTATTAACGATAACCAGGTTATCGACGGTGCGGAAAGCCGCTACTTCGATAAAGTCCCGATGAAATTCGCTGATTACGACGAAGCGCGTTTTCAGAAAGAAGGCTTCCGCGTCGTTCCGCCTGCGGCCGTTCGTCAGGGCGCATTTATCGCCCGCAACACCGTGTTGATGCCGTCTTACGTTAACATCGGCGCCTACGTTGACGAAGGCACCATGGTTGACACCTGGGCGACTGTGGGTTCCTGTGCGCAGATTGGTAAAAATGTTCACCTTTCCGGCGGCGTGGGTATCGGCGGCGTACTGGAGCCGCTGCAGGCTAACCCGACCATCATTGAAGACAACTGCTTTATTGGCGCGCGTTCTGAAGTCGTGGAAGGCGTCATTGTCGAAGAAGGTTCCGTCATTTCCATGGGGGTATACCTCGGCCAGAGCACCAAAATCTACGATCGCGAGACCGGTGAAGTTCACTATGGCCGCGTACCGGCGGGCTCCGTGGTCGTTTCCGGCAACCTGCCGTCAAAAGACGGCAAGTACAGTCTGTACTGCGCGGTGATCGTGAAAAAAGTCGACGCCAAAACGCGTGGTAAAGTGGGCATTAACGAATTATTGCGCACTATTGATTAAGCGAGTGAAAAGCGGGGGCGACAGCCCCCCTTTGCATTACGGCGAATGCGGTAAAACGGTTTCCGGCGCAATCTTTGCCGCAAACGCCGAAGCCAACGCAGTCAAAACGACATAACCGGCAACCAAAGTCCAACTGTTATCATAGACTGCGCTTAACGCTTTAGCGATAAACGGCGTGAATCCCCCTGCCACAACCGCCCCCAACTGAGCGCCAATTGATGAACCGCTGTAGCATACAGGCGGATGAAACAGTCCGGCGAAAAAAGAAGGTTGCACGGCATTCAGTGAATTATGACCAATGTTAATAAGCAGAACGTAGCCCATTGTCATCAGTATGAGCGAACGGCTTTCCAGCAGCCAGAAAAAGGGAAAAGCCATTGCCGCGACAAAAAGCGCGCCGAAAATATACACCTGACGGCAGCCACGCCGATCCGACATGATGCCAAATAGCACGTGCATGGGATACGCCAGCAGACAGGTGAACATTACAATGTACAGAATAGTCAGGCTGGCAATCCCAAGCTGCGTCGTCGCCCAGGAAACCGCGAAGACGGTAGCAAGAAAAAAGGGAACGCTTTCCGCAAAACGCAGAATTATAATCAGCAAAATGCTACGCCATTGTTCTCGTACTACTTTGACCACCGGCCTTTCTTCTCTTTGCTGCCTATGATTAATGGCCTGCTGCTTTTTAAACGCACGGAAGACAGGCGTCTCATCCAGACGATGACGCATATATAATCCCGGCAACACCAAAAGCGCACTGAGCAGAAAAGGAATACGCCATCCCCACGATAACAACGCCTCCTTCGGTAATTGGGTCACGACTATAAATACGCCTGTCGCCAATAATTGTCCCGTGAGTCCTCCTGTTTGCGATAGCGCGCTTAACCGCCCCCGGTGCTTTCCAGCAGCATATTCCACGACCATCAACATGGCGCCTCCCCATTCGCCTCCAACCATAAATCCCTGTAGAAAACGCAGAATAACCAGTAAAGCAGGCGCCAGCGCGCCAATACTGGCGTAAGAAGGCAGGCAACCGATGAGAAACGTGACCGCGCCCATCCCCCCTAACGTGATTAATAACGTGTTTTTACGCCCAAGCGTATCTCCCCTGTTGCCAAAAAATAGCGCGCCCAGCGGTCGGGAGATAAATCCCACGCCGAAACTGGCAAAAGAAGATAACGTTGCAGTCAATGGGCTGGCGCCAGGAAAAAAAAGCGGGCCAAATACCAGCGCGCTTGCCAGGCCGTATAATAGAAAATCATAATATTCAATGGAGTTTCCTATCCAGGCGGAAACCACCACCCGGCGAATAGTAGCATTATACGTTCCGGACATAGACTCCGCCTCTCAAGGTTATCGACCACTGCCTCCGGTCAATTTCCCACACTGACTTCAAACGCTTTCTCTATAAACGGAATATCGCGTTGAATTACTTAAGCTATCAATAACCGCCGCCCTTTTGCTCATGACGTTGCCGAGACGTCTTCTGCGATCAACCGCGCTTTTTTTGTATACATTGGTGGCGAAAAACCAATTTTTCGTTAATTATTCAAAAGTTATAGTGTGATGAAGGATACCGCTATGTATGACAATCTAAAAAGTCTGGGCATTACCAATCCTGAGGAAATCGATCGTTACAGCCTGCGGCAAGAAGCCAATAACGATATCCTGAAAATCTATTTTCAAAAGGATAGAGGTGAATTCTTTGCTAAAAGCGTGAAGTTTAAGTATCCACGCCAGCGTAAAACAGTGGTGGCCGATGGCATCGGTCAGGGTTATAAAGAAGTACAGGAGATTAGCCCCAACCTACGCTATGTGATTGACGAGCTGGACCAAATCTGCCAGCGCGACCGCTCAGAACTCGATCTCAAACGTAAGATCCTCGACGACTTGCGCCATCTGGAAAGCGTCGTCGCGAATAAGATCAGTGAAATCGAAGCCGATCTGGACAAGCTTACCCGTAAGTAAGCTGTGTGTTGCCGGATGGCGACGTGTTACGCCTTATCCGGCCTACAGGTATATCCCCGTAGGCCTGGTAAGCGAAGCGCCGCCGGGCTTAACGCTGTTCATCCAATTGTAGCGCCACATACAGCAACAGCCGATCGTCAAAATTTCCCAAATCCAGCCCGGTCAGTTCCGAAATACGATTTAGCCGATATTCCAGCGTGTTACGATGAATAAACAGCGCCTTAGAGGTCGCCAGCGGCTGGACATTATGGCGAAACCACGCCGTCAGCGTCCGACGTAATAACCCGTTGTTATCCATCGCTTTGAGTTTTACCAGCGGGCGCGCCAGCTCATTGGCCTGCCAGCCGCCACGCAGGCTATCTAACAGAACCGGCAGCATCAAATCCTGATAAAAATAGCTGCGGCTTTCTGGCATCCGCTGTTTGCCGACCATCATCGTGGTGCGCGCCGTGCGGTATGAGCGTGCAATACTGCCCGGCCCGGTAAAGTAATTGCCCAGCGCCACGCGAAAACGTAGCTGACCATTCTCTTTCATGCGCGAGATAAGCTGCTCTACGCGCTTACGATGATCTTCAGCATCCCAACGACCAAACGGGTTTAAGGCGGGTTTGAGTACCACCATCTCGGTGAGAGAAACAATGGCTATCAGGTTGTTACGCTCCGGCGTGGTAAGCGCATTCTGCAACTGCTGAAGTTCCGCCATTGCGCTATCGACGCCAAGCTGGCCGCTGTCGACTTCCACCACCGCCGCCACACGCGGCTGGTTCAAATCGATCCCCAAACGCTGCGCCCATTCCACCAGCGCCGGCGTATTTTCTTCGGCCTGAATCAGGTTCATCACCAGCTCTTCGCGCAAACGGCTATCCTGCGCCAAAAGGTGCATTAACCGCGACTGTTCCAGCATCATCTCGGCAGTCATACACACCAGTTCGCCATATTTACGCAGATGCTCTGGTTCGCCGGTGAGGCCGATCACGCCGACAATTTCGCCCTCAAGGCGTAAGGGAAGATTAATCCCCTGACGCACCCCGTGCAGGTGTCGCGCCACGGCGTCGTCGATATCCACAACCCGGCCCTGCGACAGCACTAACAGCACGCCTTCGTGCAATTCACCAATACGTTCCCGATCGCCGCTGCCGATAATACGCCCGCGGGCATCCATTACGTTGATATTGGTATCGATGATGCGCATAGTGCGCGCCACGATATCCTGCGCCATTTTGGTATCAAGATGCCAGCCAGCCATAAATCCCTCCTGTGAGCAGAGCACAAGCATAAGGAAGATGACAGGTCTCGACATTGTGCAAATGCACAAAACGGTGCAAATAAGTATGGAGTTGTGGGGGGTTTCACAGAAAAGTGTTGCCCCCTTCCATGATGGAAGGGGGACAAAGGTGATTACTGCATCAGCAAATAAATAGAACTATCACCACGCTGAATATTCAGCGCCAGCACCGACGGTTTGCTGTCGAGAATCTTACGCAGCTCGGCGATATTTTTCACCGGCTGCTGGTTAGCGCCGATAATGACATCGCCTTTTTTGAGGCCAATTTGCGCGGCGGGTGAGTTCGCTTTCACGCTGCTCACCACAACGCCTTTATCCTGGCCTTTATTGCTCATTTCAGCGCCTTCAATCCCGCTGAAGATGGTGCTGGAATCAACCTGACTCTGGCTGCTCTGCTGCAATTCCAGATTAACCGTAATCGCTTTACCTTCACGCAGCAGACCGAGGCTGATTTTGCTGCCGACCGGCATAGTGCCGACCTGAGCGCGCAGCGCCGCAAAGCTGCTGATCGGTTTACCGTTCAGCGAGGTAATGACATCCCCGGCTTTGATACCCGCTTTCGCCGCGGACGAATTCGGCATCACCTGGCTGACGAACGCGCCACGCTGGGCATCGACTTTCATCGCTTTCGCCAATTCGGAATTCAGCTCAGTCCCCATGATCCCCAGTTCGCCGCGTTTCACCTGGCCGTATTCCACCATCTGCGACGTCAGGTTTTTCACCATGTTACTGGGGATAGCGAAGCCGATACCGATGTTACCGCCGTCCGGCGCCAGAATCGCGGTGTTAATACCGATCAGCTCACCGTTCAGGTTCACCAGCGCGCCGCCGGAGTTACCACGGTTAATCGCGGCGTCGGTCTGAATAAAGTTCTCGTAATTTTCTACGTTCAGGCCGCTACGCCCCAGCGCCGAAACGATACCTGACGTCACCGTTTCGCCCAGACCAAACGGGTTACCAATAGCGACGGTATAATCCCCCACGCGCAGCGCGTCGGAGTCCGCCAGCTTAATCGCCGTCAGGTTCTTCGGATTCTGAATTTGAATCAGCGCGATATCAGAACGCGGATCTTTGCCCACTACTTTAGCATCGAATTTACGCCCATCGCTAAGCTGTACTTTAATCACGCTGGCGTTATCAACCACGTGGTTGTTGGTGACGACGTAGCCCTTCGCGGCGTCAATAATTACGCCGGAGCCCAGCGCCATGAATTTCTGTTGTTGACCGCCGTTGCCGCCGTTACCGCCGCCCTGGCAGAACGGAGAATTCTGGAACGGAGAACCGTCCTGGCAGAACGGGGAGTCATCGCCAAAGAACTGCTGGAAATTACGCGGCATACGCGGCGTATTCACCGTGGTGCTACCTTCTACATTAATACTGACCACCGATGGCATCACTTTTTCGAGCATCGGTGCCAGGCTTGGCATCTGCTGGGCAGTCATTGCTGAAGAGGACGTTTCAGCCGCCGTGGCAGACAGAGGCGACAATGCCAAACCTAAACTCAGAGCCAGTGCACTCATTGCTAATGTGGTTTTTTTCATGTGTTTCAATCTCGATTAACAGGTAACGCAAAATTGCTGTGTACGTCAGATTCATTTTATAACGCGAAGTTCCGGAATAAAGTTTCTGGAAAAAGTAAAAATTTATTGTCCATCTTTACAAAAGTCCATTTACTGTTCGACCGCCATCAAACGCCGATATTCATCCCATGCGTAAAGGTCAGTCATCCCGCTGATATAATCCTGAATCAACCGACAGCGATAATAATATTCCAGTACCGGGTACTCCGCCGAATCCGTGGGTAATTTACTGACGACTTCCACGTAGGCCAAACGATGGCGCGTAGAAAGTTTCTGAAATAAGCGCGATTCTATAGGGAAGCGTTTCAACCGTTCTTTTTCCACCAGCTCGCGAAAGTCGTTAAGCGACAAGCTTAATAGCGGCTGATAGATATCTAATAACCCGCTGATCACCCGGTATCCCTGTAGTTCAAGCTGTTCTACATCCGGATGGCTAAACACATGTTCAACCGCCACATTCTTATAGAGTTCAAGCAGGCGGCTAAAACCGCTGGCATCTTCCAGTAACGCCTGATTGAAGGTACCGGCAAAAATCTGCGGCAAATTATCAATAAAACGCTGAGCGGCATAGGACACCAGTTTATTTAATGTATTTACCCGTAAATACATAAAAAACTGATCTTCGGTACTGCGGCTTAATGTATTGGCGCGTGATTTTTCCCACGCATTTCCTACCACCAGCTCAAACAGCGAATCCTTCTCATGGTGGCCCCACGCGTGATATAAATGGTGATAAAGCTGCTCAACGCTAAAGATTCTTTTCTCTACCGCGTCTTCAAGATCGGCGACACAATAAGAAATATCATCTGCGGCTTCCATAATCCACGTTAATGGAAAGCGACTGTAAGGCGCTAACTGAAGTTCTTTACGTAACCTCGCAATATACTTCTCTTCAGAAAGATAATAGCCCGGTTTCTTCATTAAATAGCGATGGGAATCCGGCACCGGCCCTCGCCACCATGCCGGACGGGTATATTTTAAAATTCCGCCAACCTGCGCCCAGGTAAGGTTCATCCGCATGAGCGTATGTACCAGACGAATTCCCTGTGCATTGCCTTCAAAATGGCAGATATCCTGACGTACCTTGCGGCGAATATCGTTCAGATTTTCTTCACCTTCCTGTAACCGTAGCGAGGAAACCACACAGCGATCATGCGTGAGCGGCTGGCTTTCCGCATCTTCCGGATGCAGCCACTGACGAAACCAGTCATTGATCGCCGCCTCGCCAAAATGACCGAACGGCGGATTACCGATGTCGTGCATCAGGCAGGCCATTTCCACAATACTTTCAAAGGGACCGGTCAGCGCATCCAGACCGTACTCCTCCAGCCGGTTTTGCTCTTTCAGGCGGCTTAAAATCTCTTTCGCGATATAACGCCCTACCTGTTGCACCTCCATTGAATGCGTCAGGCGAGTACGCACCGCGGCATTGCGCTCCAGCGGGAAAACCTGCGTTTTTTGCTGCAAACGGCGTATAGCCGGAGAGTTGATAATCCGCCCGCGATCGCTTTCAAAAATCCGCAGGATCTCATGTTCCGTCTTTACGCCCTGCGGTGAACGATAACGACGATGCCAGTTAATTTTATTTCGGAAATCGATCGATGCCATATCCTCTCCCCGCCTGAGAAATGCGCTTCCCCATAAGCGCATGATAAACTATGCCCCCAAAACTGACTTATCGCGAGTAAATCTATGAAAATCGGCATCATTGGCGCAATGGAAGAAGAAGTTACGCTGCTGCGTGACAAAATTGACAACCGTCAGACGATTACGCTGGGCGGCTGCGAAATTTACACTGGCCAGTTGAACGGCACCGAAGTGGCGTTGCTGAAATCCGGTATCGGTAAAGTCGCGGCGGCGCTGGGCGCAACGTTGCTTCTGGAGCACTGCAAGCCGGACGTGATCATCAATACCGGTTCCGCAGGCGGTCTGGCGTCCACGCTGAAGGTCGGCGATATCGTCGTCTCTGACGAAGCACGTTACCACGACGCTGATGTGACCGCTTTCGGCTATGAATACGGGCAATTACCGGGCTGTCCGGCCGGATTTAAGGCCGATGATAAGCTGATCGCCGCCGCGGAATCCTGCATCAGGGAGCTGAATCTGAACGCGGTACGCGGCCTTATTGTTAGCGGCGACGCGTTTATTAACGGTTCCGTCGGGCTGGCGAAAATCCGGCATAACTTCCCCGACGCGGTCGCCGTAGAGATGGAAGCCACCGCTATCGCCCACGTCTGCCATAACTTCAACGTGCCGTTCGTGGTGGTACGCGCTATTTCTGACGTGGCCGATCAGCAATCGCACCTCAGCTTTGACGAATTCCTCGCGGTGGCGGCGAAACAGTCGACTTTGATGGTCGAAACGCTGGTACAGAAACTGGCGCATGGCTAAGCAAATGTTCAGGGCGCTGGTCGCCCTGCTGCTTACGCTCCCGGTGTGGCTTTACGCTGCGCCGCGCGTCATTACCCTCTCTCCCGCCAATACGGAGCTTGCTTTTGCCGCCGGGATTACGCCCGTTGGCGTCAGCAGCTATTCCGACTACCCGCCCGAAGCGCAAAAAATAGAACAGGTCTCTACCTGGCAGGGAATGAATCTGGAACGCATTGTGGCGCTGAAGCCGGATCTGGTCGTCGCCTGGCGCGGCGGTAATGCGGAACGCCAGGTAAACCAACTGACGTCATTAGGTATTAAGGTCATGTGGGTGGACGCGGTAAGCATCGAACAGATCGCCGACGCGCTCCGCCAACTGGCCGTCTGGAGCCCGCAGCCGGAAAAGGCTCAGCAGGCAGCGCAGACATTGCTAAATGAGTACGCCGCGCTCAAAGTCGAGTATGCCGGTAAAGCTAAAAAGCGCGTCTTTCTTCAGTTTGGCATGAATCCTTTGTTTACCAGTGGTAAAGGGTCTATTCAACATCAGGTTTTGACCACCTGCGGCGGAGAAAACATCTTTGCTGACAGCCGCGTGCCGTGGCCGCAAGTCAGCCGTGAGCAGGTGCTGGCAAGGCATCCCCAGGCCATTATCGTGGCCGGAAAAGCGGGCGAAATTCTCAAAATTGAACAATACTGGGGAAACCTGTTAAAAATTCCGGTTATTCCGCTTAACAGCGACTGGTTTGAACGCGCAAGCCCGCGTATTATCCTCGCCGCAAAACAACTCTGTAATGCGCTTTCACAGGTGAATTAGAGCCTGTCTTACCAGGCTCCCAGTGGGGATTCGACAATGCTCGTCTATTGGCTGGATATTGTAGGCACGGCTGTATTTGCTATCTCTGGCGTGTTGCTGGCCGGGAAATTACGTATGGACCCGTTCGGCGTCCTGGTGCTCGGCGTCGTTACTGCCGTCGGCGGCGGGACAATCCGCGATATGGCGCTGGATAACGGCCCGGTATTCTGGGTTAAAGATCCTACCGATTTGGTCGTCGCCATGGTCACCAGTATGCTGACCATCCTGCTGGTTCGCCAGCCAAGACGTCTGCCGAAATGGATGTTGCCGGTACTGGATGCGGTCGGGCTGGCGGTGTTTGTCGGCATTGGGGTGAATAAAGCCTTCCTCGCTGAAACAGGGCCATTAGTGGCCGTCTGTATGGGCGTGATTACCGGCGTCGGCGGCGGGATTATTCGCGATGTTCTGGCACGCGAGATTCCCATGATCCTACGCACCGAAATCTATGCCACGGCCTGTATTATCGGCGGGATTGTTCACGCCACCGCGTTTTATACGTTTTCAGTACCGCTGGAAAGCGCCAGCATGATGGGTATGGTCGTCACGCTGTTTATTCGGCTGGCGGCCATTCGCTGGCATTTGAAATTGCCGACGTTTGCCCTGGATGAAAACGGACTTTGATATTGTTTTGCCCGATGGCGCTACGCTTATCGGGCCTGGAACATCTTTCCTGTAGGCCGGATAAGACGCTCGCGTCGCCATCCGGCACAACGAACAGCGATCAAATGCTGAAGGAAGAGCCACACCCGCAGGTACTTTTCGCATTCGGGTTGGTTACAATGAAGCGGGAACCTTCCAGACCTTCGGTATAATCTACCGAACCACCCACCAGATACTGCAAACTCATCGGATCAACCACCAGGCCAACGCCCTGTTTTTCGATGGTCATATCCCCTTCGTTAACCTGATCGTCAAAGGTAAAACCATACTGGAAGCCGCTGCAACCACCGCCGGTGATATACACGCGCAGTTTCAGATTCGGGTTATCTTCGTCAGCGATAAGACTTTTTACTTTATTCGCTGCTGCGTCGGTAAACTGCAGCGGCAGCGCTACGTCATCACTCATATTTTGCTCCAAACGACATCGGTAATTGGATAAATTTTCACCCAATATTGGCAGTCATTATCTAATACCCTGGTAATTCGTTCAAGTATTCTCGCCCGCAGGCGCATTCTGGTTTTTCGCCGCCTGTTCCGCA
Source organism: Salmonella sp. 32100201201700099SM (assembly GCF_017572645.1). Taxonomy (NCBI): domain Bacteria; kingdom Pseudomonadati; phylum Pseudomonadota; class Gammaproteobacteria; order Enterobacterales; family Enterobacteriaceae; genus Salmonella; species Salmonella sp. 32100201201700099SM. Next base: position 49,068 of record NZ_JAGERQ010000009.1, read on the forward strand.
TCCTGCTTCGCCAGAGTGCGCGCCAGGATGGTTGAGTATAACGGTTTCCCGCCCAAAAACTGGGCTAATAGTGTCGCGCCAAGACAGGTGATAATCATTGGCAAAATGAGCTGATAGTTATCGGTCATCTCCAGCACCAGCACAATCCCTGTCAACGGGGCGCGCACCGACGCCGCCATCAGCGCCCCCATCCCGGCAATCGCAAAGGTACCGGCCTCCGGGTGATACTGCGGGAAAAGCACTGCCGCCGCCATACCGAAGGCCGTACCAAGCAGCGTTCCCAGCGCCAGCATCGGGGCGAAAATGCCCCCCGGCGCGCCGGAAGAAAAGCAAAGCAGCGTCGTGACAACCCGGGTAATAAAGATGAACAGCAGTAGCCCGACGCTAAAATTACCTGCCGCGGCGATAGGAATAAGGTTAAATCCGCCGCCTGCCGCGGCCGGCTCAATCAACCCCAGAATACCGCACAGGCCGCCGATCGCGCCGCCCATAAGCACCCATTTTTTAATTTCGCCGCCATGAAAGCGCTGAAACATATCCTGGGTACGCAGCACCAACGAATTAAATACCGGCCCGACGCAGCCAAAAATAATACCGAGGATAAGGTATAACCACAGCGTGTTAACCGGCGCATCAGACAGTTTGCCGACTTCAATAATCGGCGCTTCGCCGTTAAATATGCGGAACACAATGCTCGACATGATGACGCCGGTAAACACCGCTTTAATCGAAATCAGGTTGTAGCGAAACTGCGGGCGCATCTCTTCAATAATAAACAGGATACCCGCCAGCGGCGCGTTAAACGCCGCAGAGAGCCCCGCCGCCGCGCCGGTCGCCAGCAACGTATGCCGCGCTTCGGCGCTGCGCATACGAAAAACATCCAGCACCATGCGCCCCAGGTTGCCCCCGATTTGCACCGTTGGCCCTTCGCGCCCTAATACCATTCCTGCGCCCAACGTTCCCATCCCGCCGATAAACTTCACCGGCAACACGCGCCACCAGCGCACCGGACGTAACTCCTCCAGCGCGCCTTCAATTTCCGGGATACCCGAGCCGCCGGCTTCCGGCGCAAATTTTCGCACCAAAAAGTAGCCGACCATCGCCAGTAACGCCGAAAGGATAAAGGCCAGCGGCCAAAGCAAAAACGCATGGTCCGCGACCTGAACCAGCGCGCCAATGCGCATGTTTTGTACCCAGGAAACCGTCTTTTCAAAGGCGACGCCAACCAGTCCGGTAAGCGTGCCGACAACGGCCGCCATGAACAGAATGGCCAGCGGCGTTTTATCCCGCTGCATTAACCGGCGAATCTGATCTCTGCGCCGTAAGCGCACAATTTGCTGAGCTAAAAAGGTGGAAGTGTCTGTTTTCATCAGAAGATCATTAATTGGTAATACAAATCTAAAGTCGGCATTCTACTCGCCAACGCCGTGAAAATCCCCTGCAAATAGTATTGTTTCAAATGCGTAAAACTTTCATAACCTTCTCTGAATAACTTAGAATAGCGGGTATTCACTTTTTCTACGAACCAGGAATCTTTCCATGAGTAAGTCTGAAAATCTCTATAGCGCGGCCCGCGAGCTGATCCCCGGCGGCGTGAACTCCCCTGTTCGCGCCTTCACTGGCGTGGGCGGCACCCCGCTGTTTATCGAAAAAGCGGACGGCGCGTATCTTTATGATGTCGATGGCAAAGCATATATCGACTATGTCGGTTCCTGGGGGCCAATGGTACTGGGGCATAACCATCCGGCTATCCGCAATGCGGTGATCGAAGCTGCGGAGCGTGGTTTAAGCTTCGGCGCGCCAACCGAAATGGAAGTAAAAATGGCGGAACTGGTGACCAACCTGGTGCCGACCATGGACATGGTGCGCATGGTAAACTCCGGCACCGAAGCGACGATGAGCGCTATTCGCCTGGCGCGTGGTTTTACTGGCCGCGATAAGATTATCAAATTCGAAGGCTGCTACCACGGCCACGCAGACTGTCTGCTGGTCAAAGCCGGTTCTGGCGCGCTGACGCTCGGTCAGCCGAACTCGCCGGGCGTGCCGGCGGATTTCGCGAAACATACGCTGACCTGCACTTATAACGATCTGACGTCAGTGCGCGCGGCGTTTGAACAATATCCGCAGGAAATCGCCTGTATCATCGTCGAACCCGTGGCAGGTAATATGAACTGCGTCCCGCCGCTGCCGGAATTTCTGCCAGGTCTGCGCGCCTTGTGCGATGAGTTCGGCGCGCTGCTGATTATCGACGAAGTAATGACCGGTTTTCGCGTAGCGCTGGCCGGAGCCCAGGATTACTACGGCGTCGTGCCGGACCTGACCTGTCTGGGTAAAATCATCGGCGGCGGGATGCCGGTAGGCGCGTTTGGCGGTCGTCGCGATGTAATGGATGCGCTGGCGCCGACGGGCCCGGTTTACCAGGCGGGCACTCTTTCCGGCAACCCGATTGCGATGGCGGCCGGTTTCGCCTGCCTGAATGAAGTCGCCCAGCCCGGCATTCATGAAACGCTGGATGAGCTCACCACCCGTCTGGCGGAAGGGTTGTGCGAAGCGGCGCAGGAAGCGGGGATCCCACTGGTCGTCAACCATGTCGGCGGCATGTTCGGGATTTTCTTCACCGATGCAGAAACCGTAACCTGCTATCAGGATGTGATGGCGTGTGACGTGGAACGCTTTAAGCGTTTCTTCCACCTGATGCTGGAGGAAGGCGTATATCTGGCGCCGTCCGCGTTCGAAGCAGGCTTTATGTCCGTGGCGCACAGTGAAGAAGATATCAATAACACCATCGACGCCGCGCGTCGGGTGTTTGCGAAACTGTAAAAGAGAACGTCCAGAAACAACGTAGGCCGGGTAAGGCGAAGCCGCCACCCGGCTTTTTTTTGGTTCATACCAGGTTAGCGAGAATCTTCGCTAAACACTCAGACAACCTAAATCTCATCAATAATATACTGGAAGCTACAGGTCGACGTGAACTGCCCTGAGCCGATGTTGCTGGTGTTCACCGACACATTAATATCATGAAGTTCAACATCGGTTATCGGATGAACAACGGCGCTCGTCTTGACGAGTGACCGATCGCAGCCCAGCACATTCAACGTAATCCCCGATGAGACAAAACGACAATAACTGCCACGCTTGTCAAACTTACTACCATCGCAAAGTTTTCCACCTTCCATCAAATAGGTATGTAGCGTGCTGTTAACCGTGCCACCGGTGGCATCAAACATGAGCGTTGTTTTCTGTTTAGATACGTTCGGATCCCAGGAGATATCAAAAGTTTCGACTGGCACCTTCGGACAAGCCGAGCTACGCGTGTCCGGCGCGCTATAGGTTTCCCCAGAAACCAGATCCTCAGCGGTGCTATGAGTGGCGGCCAGCCACGGGCAACCATAATTGTCGCTTTGTACGGTAATATCAACGGTATAATAACCGCAGCCATTCCAACTTGAGGGGAGGTTTTTACAGTTGGATTTCGAAATGCTGTTATCAAAATCCCGCAGAACAATAGTCGGTGCGGGGTCAGGCCCGGTCCAGGAGAGTAAGGTCGCAGTAGCTCCTTTTCTTGCCATTCCTGAGAATTTCCAGGAACCATAGTACACGCCATCAGGCGTGGTTACTGTAGAGTTCAGTATAACCGCTCTATCCGCATAACTAGGGCCAATACCATAATATAGCGTGGTGCTCCCAAACGTCGCTTTCAGCATGGGTCTGGCCGATACCGAACCACCATAAACGGCAATCAGCAGCAAAAATAAAGTCCGTATTATTTTCATTATAAATACTCAAATGTGGCTAGCGCACTTGCAGAGAACCTTCCCGGAATCAGGTCCTCGCCGGGAAGACGTTGTACCCAGGCATTCAGGCTTAGCGTATTTTTCCCCGTCACCAGCGTAAATACCGCACCGCTTTCGTTATTAATGCCCACGGGAACGCCGGATAATGTTTCAATGCCAATCCCGATCCCGGAAGCGCCTGAATAGCTATCGATGGCCAGGATACCGCGCATTCCGGTCGCTTCGGTTCCAGTGAAAATTACCTGCACTCCGTTACTCAGCGCCGAATCGCAATCCGTTAGTTCAAACACCACAGGTTTGCGGGCAGACTGGCCGCCGGGAATAAAGTCAGAAGCATCAAGCGATGAAAAATCGACTTCAGCAATATCGGCTCCCTGCATTGTTAAGGTACACGGACTGGCGACCAGACTACCGGAAAAATGCAGATTATCTGCCGCTGAGACCGGCAATATCAGCGTCCCCCAGAGGATGAAGGCCACGCCGTGTAATAACGTCTGTTTTTTAACCATTACTGATAATCCACCTGTAATGTTGCCGTCGCATCGAAGTCACCTTCTGTCAGCGAGGCTCCGCCCTTTTTAACCGGTATGGCTTTCAGAACAGGTGCCGACTACTCATTTACAGTAATGGTGGACCCCAACGTAAACGGTTGGTCGTTCTGCCGAAGTTCAATCCCCAGCCCCGCCACACTGGTGTTTATCGCCGCCTGATTAAAATCAGTCACAGAGCCGCTTAGTGTCAGGGTCATTGTCATCGTATCGTCGCGCACCGCTGAATCACAGGTGATCTCATACGGAACATTCTGTGCGTAACGCGCACCATCTATTTTACTAATCAGCATGTTACCGAACTTAACTTCGATCGTCTGATTATGGCTAATCGTGCAATTCGGCGGTGATATTAACGTACCGTGAAACTTAAGATTCTCAGCCGACTGCGCGGCAAAACTGCTGCTTATTAACACCATCAAAGCCATTTTTTTCATTGGTAATCCACCACCAGCGTAGCACCTGCGTTAAACGCGCCACCTGTTAACGTTACGCCATTATCTTTGACAGGAATCGCCTCGATGGCCGGACCGCTGCCACCGCTGTATTGAAATGACAACCATTGCGTATTGCCGGGTGAAACCAGCGCGCCATCCGTGGCGGTTTGCAGACGGATACCCAATCCATCGACATCGGTTTGCAATACCGACTCACCATTGATAGTCACCGCATTCCCCTGAATCTGTAACTTCAGGTAATCGCTCACTCTGCCGTTACAGCTCAGGCGATAGCCCACCGCCTGCCGGTAATTCACCCCATCCACTTTCGTCGTCAACACATTGCCAAATTCCACCTCACCACCAGTCACAGTACAGGGCGGCGCGGCATTAACGACTATCGTCAGCGTCATGTTGACCGTCTTACTTTCCGCTGCCAGCGGCATACTGACCGCACTCAGCATGGCCGCACACGTTACCGTGCCCAGCCGTAACCGCCATTGCCTCATCTTGCGTCTCCTTGTCGGTTACGACTTTCTGCTTTTTGCTTCATCTACCGCACAACTGTTGCCAGTACAGTTAAAAATCAGCGGTAACCGCGCGCCATAATCGTTGACGTAAGTCAGCACAGGCGAGCGACCTAATTCACTGGCGTCCCCTCCCAGCGTCACGTTGCTTTTTGGTGCAATCACTAATGGGCTAAAGCCTCTGGCTGGTGTGCCGTCCATGCGGTTACTGGCGTTACTTAACACCACGTAGTAGCCGGTTGTGTTGCTCACCTGATAGCCATTGCCCTGACGCTGAAGGGTGATTTTGTATTGCCATGGATGCTGCATATCGATTTTCGACAGCGCCTGCGGGCGATAAAAAACTTTGATGCGCGTTTGCAGGGCGATTTGCAGTGTATTGGGCTTGTCGCTTTGCGGCGGAATTTCGCGCACGTTGTAATAAAAAAGGGTTTCCCGATCCTTAGGGAGCGACGCCAGCGCCGGCATCCCCTGAATTTTGACCTGTCCGATTGCCGACGGCTCAATGCGCTGGACCGGTGGGACGACGATTAAAGGCGAGGTGATTTTGACGCCCTTCTCATCTTCCACCCAGGACTGCGCCAGATAGGGCAGTTTGCTGTTGGCGTTTTTCAGATCGACGCTTATCGATTTATCTTCGCCGCGAAACACCAGGCGGGTGCGATCGGGCGCGATGGCAGCCTGGGCGCTACCGTAGCCGCCCAGCAAAAGCAGCAAAACAGCGGCCAGGTTATAACGTTTTAATGGCATCATGAATGCGGTTTCCTGAATCAATGTGTTGGATAACGAGAAGAGAGCGCTTCGGGTTGCGTCGAAGACGTCCGCCGCTGCGTATGAAGCTGGAGTAATGGTTTCTCTTCGGGCTGCGTTGCCTCAGGTGATGAAGCGTCGCCGATGCACGGCAGCAACAGGCCGCTAAACAGATCGCCCGGCAGCGGATCGGGCAACGCCGCTTCACACTGCGTTTTACCTTCCCATGTCACCTGCAACCGCTCGCCGGGGTTAATGCCGATCAGATAAACGCTGCCGCCTTCGCCGACGATCCCTAACTGTTGCTGGCGGCTGTTGTAAACTTCCGCACCGAAGGGGGGTGTGCCGCCATCGCGCAGGCGGATACTGGCCATGGCTTTTTTACTGCTGAGCACCTCCATGCGGCGATAACCGATTGCCCCTTCCGTCAGGGTCGCCTGAGCAACAGAGAGGATTGCTTCCGCGTCTTCCGGCAACTGGGTAATGTCGATTTTCACCTGGTTGCGGTAGTAGTCGTTGACGTCGACAATGACGGCTTTACCAAACACGTTGGTATATACTGGCGTGCTGTAGCCGGAGATGGGTACGTTCGCTTCATCGCCGACATCCACCAGCAGCCGCGAGCCGCCGTTGACGCTGGTGCGGTGCAGCGCCCCGCCTTTAGCAGTCAGCGTCGCGCCGCCCTGGATGTTCAGCCCGCCGGAGGTATAGTCGCCTTCCTGATAGTTCGCACTGACGTCAATGTCGGCATAGCTCGCTTGATGACGGTAGTAGCCGTCGAGAGTCGCGCCGTTATCCGCACGCCCTGCATTAATCTGGTAGTTATTGCGATCGTCAATGCGCTCGTAATAGCCGACCTGATTGCTGTTGTTGTCATCGCTAAAGGAGCCGTTGTAGCTTAGCGTGCGATCGTTGCCCCACGGAATACTGAGCGAGACGTACACGCCGTCATCTCGCTCATCATCATATTCATTGCGAAAACCGTTCACCGACAGACTGATCCCGCGCACTTCACCGACATCGAAATAGTGCGACAGCGTCAGGTTATAGCTGTCCTGGTTGGGTTGATTCCAGTAGGTGCGATGGGTGTAGTTGATATAGGCGTTAACGTTTATTGCCGAAAAGTTCTGGCTGTACGTCAGGGTATACATCTCTTTATCATGGCCGGTGCGCTGACGATCGTTATCGTCATTATGCGTATCGATAAACTCGTCCATCGTCATGTAGTTTTCTTCGGAAAAGCGATAACCAGCAAACGTCAGACGGCTGTCTATATCATCAAAATCTTTAGCGTAGCTGGCACGGAACGAGTTACCCTGAATGGTGCCGTCGCCGTAGGCGCTACCCTCTGGCAGCGTCGCACGGGAATGGGTGACATCGACGGAAAACGCGCCCAGCAGCGCCAGATCGCGCCCCAGTCCTAACGCCAGCGCCTGATAATCCTACTCACCGATGGCACCGCCGTACAGCGACCAGCCGTTAGCGATCCCCCAGGAGGCTTCGGCTGAGGTGAAAAAGCCGCCTTCCATATTGTGATCCCAGTCCTGCGGTCGCCCGGCTGCCAACTTGTAGCGCACCTGGCCGGGACGGGTCAGAAACGGAATGGAGGCGGTGCTGACGTCATATTCCTGTACCTGACCGCTTTGTTCTTCAATTTTGACGTGTAGATCGCCGGATACCGTTTCATTAATATCCTGAATGCGAAACGGCCCAGCCGGGACTTGCGACTCATAAATCACCCGCCCGCGCTGGGTCACGGTGACTTTGGCGTTGGTGCGCGCCACGCCTGATATATCCGGGGCGTAGCCGCGCAGATTAGGCGGTAACATCTGATCGTCGGTGATAAGGCTGCCGCCAACATAGTTAAAGCCATCGAAAATATCGGACTCCAGCGATCCTTCGCCCAGCGTTAGCTGCGCCCGGAGCTGCGGGATCGCCCGCCAGGCGTAATAGCGGTTCCAGTCCCAGTTCTGTTCGGAACTGGAGCCAAAGTTGTCTTTATCTTCGCTGTCATTTTCGTGACGATAGTTAGCCTGCCAGTCCGCGCGCAAACGCCACGCGCCGAGGTTGGCACCCACCATGCCGTTGCCGCTGATGTCATATTCATCGCCGTCATCATGTTCAGCATGTCGCCACTGGCTGTTAACGTTGTAGTCAAATAATACGCCGGGAATCCCTTCATCCCAGCGGGAAGGTGGATCCCACTCTTCATCGCTGTATTCCAGATAGGCCTGCGGAATAATCACCGTCAGCGTTGACTGGCTTAAATCCGTTTGGGTTTCCATCCCTTCCAGTTGATCTGGTTGCAGACACTGACCGGCATTTATCCAGATCATTTTATCTGCTATTTCAGGTTTTAACCCCAGCAGTGATACCAGTTCAGGCGGTAAACAGGGATATGTGTTATCAGGATCGTTATTATCAACGGAATACGTAATAACATTATCCTGGGCAATTTGACTCTGGTTGACCAACACCTGGAGATTATAGCTCCCCGGCATAATGTAGCCTTTACGGGAAAAACGGGAGAGATCCAGGCTGGCATCATCTTTAACATCAAGAAATCGGGTATTAAATTGAATGAGCGCTTCCGCATAGCTATTCCCCTGGCCAACAGTCAGAATAATACCCACCACGGATGCAAGCGTGCTCAGACGAAATTTTTTATAGTGAGCCATCAGACAATCTATCCCTGAAATATATAATCTATTTTTTTATTTTGAGCCTTATCCTGCGGCAGACTGCCGCAGGATGATATTTCACTTACAGATAGCTGATCGTGAAGTTTACGGTGCTGCTGAATTCGCCGGTATCGATAGTGGTGGCAGCAGAATCGCCTTTCACCCAGGCTTTGAAGTTAAGAGTCTGTTTCGCCGCCGCAACGCTGCCGTTCATCGTCAGATTTTCGCTGTAAGCGTCGCCCAATTTGATCGCGGAACCCAGGTGGTTGCCGATGACAATGCTGGAACCCGCCATTTCGCCGCCGCCGATACGCATCAGCGCAACGCTGCCCGGATTAGCGCTGGATTCGTTACCGATGGCAGAGAAAACGGTAGACGCTTCTTTCTCAGTGGTGAATGCGCAGTTTTCCAGACCGATATGGAAATCGACTTTTGAAGATTCTTTACCGCCCATCAGAGAACCGGTACCGATATGGCCCAGGTTAACGGTCTGGTGTTCGTCGCCAACCACGATTGAACACGGTGAATCTTCAATAGTACCGGTAAAAGTCACCGTACCAGTATTACTGCCTGCAGCATTGGCAAAGCTGGAAACACCCATAACCAGTGCGGCAGCAACCGCAGCTTTTACTGCTGTATTCATTTTTCATCCTTATTAAAAGTTGGTGAGTATTTTTACGCTATTCACACGGAGCTATACTCAACACCCCATGTTTATATGGGTAGATATATATTATATGACGAGTTATGAAATTCCTGATGCAACATTCAAAAGAAGCAAACAACACGTTAATAAATAACATCCCTTAGGCGCGGTGAAGTATTTTCCATTAAAAACCCAAAGACAAGTATTTTTTATTTAAAGGATCATCAGAATTAAATAATAAATATTTTTTACCGTTCAAAAAACAAACAAAGCAAGCAAGACGGGAGAGCCCAAAAAGCAATAAACATGTCAAAATGAATAAAAAAGATCAGAATTACAGTACTGAGTGTATAGCAATGATGCATAAGATTTATTTTTGGTATAAATTCCATTAAAAAAATCAAAAAATGCTAAGTTACATTTTTTTTGTTTACTCGTGGCAATTAATTTATTTTAATAGAGTTGTTTTTTATTACTTCGATGAAAAAACAATATTCTATTATCGAAGTTTTATAATGGAAACTTATTATTAAATTAAAATTGATTTACGAGATGCATTAAAGATGCGGCATCCACATCTTAATATTTAAAAAGGATTTAATACCGAAACCGGTAATTCTTATTATTGGAGAGATCATGCCGCAATTTATCATCAACGTTTCGGGCCTGGATATGTTGAAATTAGTCACCCTGTTCAGGAGACAGCGGCGCGCCACTGAAATAGCTCATGACTTATCGATACAAAAATAACACCTGCTTCTTGCTGAAAATAAAAGCAGAGTTCCCTCGATAAAACGTGATAGGACAGCTCTCGCACCTGATAGCGTTCAGCTATTTTTAGGCCTACAAAATATTATCACAACATATTGATATTGTGTAATTTGTAGGTCGGGTTGAGCATGGCTGCCACCCGACATAAATGTGGCACAGCTTTTTTTTACCGGCTCTGTTTACGTAGCAAATAGATAAAGTACGGCGCGCCAATAAAGCTTGAAAGCAGTCCCGCCGGGATCTGATACGGAAATAGCGCCATCCTGCCGCACCAGTCGGCAAAGACCAGTAAAACGCCCCCTGCCAGCGCCGAGATGACCATATGCGGCATCGTCCGGCGAAAACCGAGCATCCGCGCAATATGCGGCGCCATCAGTCCAACGAAACTCAGCGGCCCAATGGTCATCGTCGCGGTTGCCGTCAAACACGCTGCCAGCGCCAGCAGCGCGATACGCGACGGCGTAAGCGCCATGCCCACCGCGCGCGCGGCATCGCCGCCCAGTGGCAAAATCGTTAACCAGCGGCGACACAACGGCACAATGGCCAGCAAAATCACCATTACGATCGCGGTTCGCGTAACCTGCCCGCCAGTGGCGTTATAGGTAGATCCTGAGATCCAGGTCAACACATCCGCCATCCGCGGATCGCCGCTCGCCTGGAGCATCATTAGCAGCATGGTAAACGCAGTGCTGAGCGCCATCCCCGCCAGCAACATCCGTTGCGGCGAGAAACCGCCGCGCCCGGCGGCTATCATAATAATCAGCAGTGTCGCCGCCGCGCCCAGGCTTCCGGCAGGCAGTAGCCAACCGAAAGCATTCCCCGGCACCAAAAACAGCATCAACACCACGCTAAACGCGGCTCCGGAACTGATCCCCAGCACTTCCGGGCTGGCCATTGGGTTACCGGTCAGACGCTGAATAATGCAGCCCGCCACCGACAGCATGACGCCCGCCATTAACGCCGCCAGTATCCGCGGCCAGCGCCACGGCATCAGTTCTTCAAGCAGCGTTCCGCTCGCCCACGTCCAGCCGTGCGCGTCGCGACCAAAAGAGAGCGCGACCCATGTTGCCAGCAGCAGGAGCGCGCCACCGGCAACGGCAAAAGCGAGGACATGCCGACGCTCCGCCGCCACACGATCGCTGGCGTTCATATCCGGCGCGCTCATGCTTTTAAGCCGCGGCAGCAGCCACAGGAGCAGCGGCGCGCCGATTAACGCCGTCACTGACCCGGTGGAGACTTCCATCCATACGCGGGTTAGCCAAAGGATAATCTGATCGGATAGCCATAAAATAAGCGCCCCAATGAGCGGCGCCAGCATCAGGCGCGCCAGCAGACGTCTTGCGCCAAGCATTTTCGCCAGCAGCGGCGCAAACAGGCCGATAAAACCGATAATGCCCACCGCGTTGACCAGCAGCGCGCTCAACACAATCGCCAGCGACAACGCCGCCAGACGCGCTAACGACAGCGCCAGACCCAGATTACGCGCAACGCCGTCATCCAGCCCCATCAGCGTCATCGGGCGTAACAACAATAACGTGAGCATCACGCCGCCCAGCAACTGCGGCCACAGACGCTGCACGCCGCTCCAGTCGGTTTGCGTTAGCGTTCCAGTGCTCCATAAAAACATGCTTTGCAACTGATCGTGGTGGAAAATCACCAGTAACTGGTTGATTGCGCCACAATAGAGGCTGACCACCAGCCCGGCGAGGATCAGGGTCACTGGCGACAGACGTTTGCCCCACGCCACGCCGAACACCAGCGCGCCGACGATGCAGGCTCCCGTCAGGGCGGCAAACTGCGTGGTCAGCGCGCCGGGAATCGCCCAAAGCGTAGTCACCGTGATCCCCAATTGCGCGCCGGTCGCCACGCCCAGCGTGGTCGGTTCCGCCAGCGGGTTACGTAATACTTGCTGGAACAGGACGCCTACCAGCCCAAGCCCCGCGCCCACCAGCAGCGAAATCGCCAGTCTTGGCAGCAGGCTGTAATGAAAAATCATCTGCTCAATGATGTCGATATCCGGTGACCAGATAGCCTGTTGCCACTGACTGCGCGGTAGCGCAACGGAGAAGTTAACCCATGTCAGCCAGCAGGCGGCAACCAACAGCGCCAATAACAGCAACGCCGGATGGCGGCTTCGCCTTATCCGGCCTACAAAGCGCCCGAACCGTAGGTCGGTTAAGGCGTTTTTCGCGCCGCCATCCGGCATTTCACGTTTTCTGCTCACGCTTTGCCTCCCAACACGTTATTCAGGATGCGGACAAAATGCATCGTGGAGAGGGTCGCGCCATAGAACCAAACGGCGGGCACCCGATGAAAACGCCCGGCGCGGACAAACGGCATGGCCTGCCACAGCGGCGTTGCCATCAGCGCGTTCATATCGGTGTTATTCCCGTGATCGAAGCAGATTACATCCGCTTCTTTATACATCGCCAGCCGATCGATGCTGACCGCCGTACTGCCCCAAAAGTTGGTTTCACCCTGCCAGGCATTGACAATGCCATACTCGTCCAGCACCTCCTGGAACAGGCAATTCGGGCCGAGCACCAGCATATGCCGCGGATCGATAAGCGTCGTCATCAGTAACGGACGTCCCCCGCGGCGGATAAAACGTGGCTTCTGGCTGGCGATGAAGCGATCGTATTGCGCCAGATGTTTTTCTGCCGCAGCTTCCAGATTCAGCGTCTGCGCCAGTTCAACCAGCGAGCGTCGGGCCACCGCCAGCGGCTTTTTGCCGTCGCTAAAATCGAACCCGCGCCCCGGCGCGATCCGCGCCAGTTTCTCCGGCGAGGGTCCGTAACCTGCCGACCAGACCATAAACGACGGCTTCATCTCCGTCAGCAGTTCGAGATTGGGTTCAGTGCGAAGCCCCACATCAATCACCGAATCCGGCAACGGCGGTTCGCTAACCCACAGCTTATAATTTGGCACGTCCGCCACGCCATACGGCGTAATACCGAGCGCCAGCAGCAGCTCAACCGGCAGCCACTCCAGCGCCACAATCCGGCGGGGATCGATAGCGGCAGCCTGCGCCGTATTCATTTGCCACAGCAGCGGCGAGAGCGCCATCGCCGTTAATAAACGGCGGCGAGTAAGAGGATATAACTCACGCATTAATACACAAAACTCACAGGTGCGGCGCCCGCCGGATGCGGAAGGATACCCATCGGGATACCGTAAATCTGTTCCAGCGTGTCACTGCGCATCAGTTCCGCAGGCGTTCCTTGCGCAATCATTTCACCGCCGCGTAGCGCGACTAAATAATCACAGTAGCGGGCCGCCATGTTGATATCGTGCAGCACCGCAACCACCGTCAGCCCGCGCTGTTGGCTTAAACGATGCACCAGCGCCAGCACGTCAACCTGATGGGCGATATCCAGCGCTGACGTCGGCTCATCCAGCAGCAGACAACGGCTGTCCTGCGCGACCAGCATGGCAATCCACGCTCGCTGGCGTTCACCGCCGGACAGGCTATCGACCAGACGATGCGCCAGCGGTTTTAAGCCGACCAGCGTAATCGCCTCGTCTACTTTTTCCCGGTCCGCGACGCCAAAGCGTCCCAGCGCGCCGTGCCACGGATAGCGGCCAATCGCCACCAGTTCGCGCACCGTCATTCCTTCCGCTTGCGGCAATTGTTGAGGCAGATAGGCAACTTTGCGGGCAAACGCCTTGCCGCTCCAGCTCGCCAGCGGCTGATTGTCGAGCAGAATATCCCCTTCGGAAGGCGGCTGATGGCGGCCCAGCATTTTTAACAGCGTGGATTTACCGGAACCATTATGGCCGATAAGTCCGGTGACGCGACCTGCGGGAAACGTTAACGAGAGGGGGTGTAAAAGCGTGCGGCCCGGCACACGAAAGGCGACGCTTCGCAGCGCAAAGGTGGTATCGGAATGAATGTGGTTTTCCTGCATAGCAGCCAACTTGTAAAACGGGCACGGCAAGCCGTGCCCAAAAAGAAATTAGAAACGGAAGGTTGCCGTTGCAACGACCTGACGTTCTGCGCCCCAGAAACAGCCGTACGTCTGGAAGCAGCTGGCGACGTATTCGCGATCAAACAGATTATTGACATGGAGAGCAACGTTGGAGCCTGCCATGCCTACGCGCGCAAGGTCATAACGTACCAATGCATCGACAACCGTATAACTTCCTACTTTAAAGGAGTTTGCCGGATCGCCATAGCTTGACCCCGTGAAACGCCCGCCGGTCCCCAGCGTTAAACCGGACAATGGGCCATCAAAGAAAGTGTAATCGCCCCACAACGACGCCATATGCTTTGGCACCTGTGCAGGAGTATTACCTTTATAGGTCGTATCCGTCGTGTATTCGGCGTCAGTATAGGTGTAAGAACCCACGACGTTAATGCTTGCAGAAAGCGCCGCTTTCGCTTCTAATTCCACGCCGCGGGCGCGAATTTCACCGCCTTCAACCGAGAAGAAAGACCCCGCAGGATCAGCCATCAGGTTGTTGGTTTTGGTCAACTGATAGACCGCACCGGTAATGACTATCGGCCGATCATTCGGTACATATTTAACCCCCGCTTCATACTGCTTACCTTTCGAAGGTGCGAATATTTTACCGTTCTCTCCCGTCTGTGAAGCTGGCTCAAACGATTCACTATAACTGAAGTAAGGCGTTATTCCATTATCAAACAGGTAGTTAACGCCACCACGCCAGGTAAACTGCTTATCATCACGTTTAGATGTGATGCCAGTAGTGCGGTTAAGAGACTCTTGATCGGCCCAGTCGTAACGCCCCCCCAATGTTACCAGGACTTTATCCCACTGTGCCTGGTCCTGGACGTACAGACCCGTTTGCTTTTGCTTATTCAAAATCTGGTACGGGCCGGATGTTGCCGGATCTCGTGAAGCAAAGTCGAAATCAGTGTACACCGGGTTATAGAGGTCAAGCAGAGGTACGGAGTCGTCGTAGCCAAACCAGGCATTGATATCGTTACGCATACGCATAAAGTCGACGCCGGTCAGCAGCGTGTGATCCACCTCACCGGTGGCAAATTTACTTTGCAACTGAGTATCAACGGAGAAGTTTTGCAGTTTCTCGTCGTCAACAACATATTTACGCGCCAGATAATGACCTTTGTCCGCTGGCGCTAACGCCGCGCACTGCTTGCTGTAACCGTTTGCCGGATCGGAACAAACGCCATAACCATAGACGCTATTTTGCGAGACTTTATTCTCGGCATAACGCAAATTCTGGCGCACGGTAAAGATGTCGTTGAATTCATGATCGAAACTGTACCCTACCATCTTCTCATTTCGAGAATAGGTATTGTTTTTCGCCCCTTCGTTGAAATCTGTTGGCAGACGTTTACCGTTTGGCAGCGGCTCAACCGTTCCCTCTTTCGGCAGCCAGCCGTAGTAACCCGTCTCTGGTTCATTCTGGAAATAAGAGAGAAACGTAAAGTTCGTCTTGTCATCCGGACGCCAGGTGAACGCTGGCGCAATCGCATAGCGCTGCTCTTCCGCTCGATCCTGCTGCGCATTGGCGGAACGCGCCAGACCGGTCAAACGATAAGAATATACGCCCTCTTCATCCAGCGCGTCGCTGAAGTCAAAACCAGTCTGGAACAGGCTGTCAGTACCCATCTTGAACTGAATTTCTTTCAGCGGCTCCGTCGTCGGGCGCTTGCTAACCATATTCAGCAAACCGCCAGGGCTACTTTTCCCGTACAGAACGGAAACCGGACCACGCATCACTTCCGCGCGTTCCAGCATATAAGGGTCTATCACCGCATCATTATAGAAGTTGCCCTGCATTTTCAGGCCATTCAGATAATTATTCTGGCTTTGGCCATCAGCGGCGAAACCGCGTAAGTATTGGACGCGCCACGAGTGCCCACGGCAACGCCAGGGGTATAACTCAACGCTTCTTTAACCGACTTTGGCTGATGCAACGCCATCTCTTCGGCGGTAACAACGGAAATAGACTGCGGCACCTTTTGAATCGGCGTGTCCGTTTTGGTTGCCGTGGCGGATTGTCTTGCAGCGATGGTTGCCGCCGGTCCCCAGGCACTTTCCTGCGGCGCGGGCGCTGCGGTTACGGTAATGGTTTCTTCTTTCGGTTGAACCGCCGCCTGTGCATAGACAGACATGCCGCTAACCGCTGTGGCTACTACAACTGCGATTTTACGCAGTGAGGAGTTTGGCTGAGCAGTTTTAAGACGCGCCATTGGTATATCTCTGATGAAAGTGAATGATAACGTAAACGATAATTATTATTGTAACCGCAGCATGATAGGCGAAATATCGTCGCAATGGCAAGCGATACGCGGCCCTACGAAAACTAAGGGGTTAAGAAATAACCAGATGAAAAGGAAGGGTTAATAAATTAGACTGAAATGTTATTTATGGAGGATTTGCCGGATGGCGACGTAAGCGTCTTATTCGGCCTACGTCGCACATAATGGGGTCGTAACGGTGTAGACCGGGTAAGCACAGCGCCACCCGGTACTATTACCGTGATTAATTGCCGCCGAACATCTCCTTAATCCAGCCGGCAACGCCGTCGCTCTTCTCTTCTTTCGGCGGCTGTTGCTGCGCTGGCTGCTGCGGCTGAGACGACTGATCGAACGGATTGCCTGACGGCTGCTGTTGCTGCTGCATCATCTCGCCCTGCTGGCACAGCGTATTTGGATCGTCCGTCCAGACCGGCAGAGTGCGCATACCGCCGCTACAGACAAAATTACCGTCGTAATCAACGCCCATATCCACCACATCTTCCGGCGGCGTCAGAACTAAAGGCGTCGGCGTCTGGTTCGCCAGATAGCGCTGGTAAATCGCCATCGCGCCGCTGGCGCCGTACAATTTCGTCGGCTGGTTGTTATCACGGCCTACCCAGGTGATAGTCACCTGGCTGCCGTCGATACCGGCAAACCAGGTATCGACATTGTTGTTTGTCGTCCCGGTTTTACCCGCCAGATGCAGACCCGGATATTTCGCGCCAAGCTGACGCCCCGTACCACGCTGGACGACCTGCTGCATTGTCCAGAGCGTCAGGTAAGCCGCCTGTGCCGGTACGGCGCGTTCAGCTTGCGGATAACTTTGGTACAGCACTTTACCATCTTCCGCAATAACCGAACGCAGCGCTGATAACGGAGCGCGATTTCCGCCGCTGGCGATAGTCTGGAACGCTTGCGCCACTTCGATCGGCGTCAGGTTCAGCGCCCCTAACAGCATCGCCGGAACCGGATTGAGCTGATCTTTCGGCACGCCGAGCTTCGTCCAGGTATCGGTTACCGCCGGTAAACCTAGCGCCATCCCCAGATTGACCGTCGGTACGTTCATTGAGCGAGTTAACGCATCCACCAGCATCACTTTCCCGCTTTCGCTGTAGCGACGATCGTCGTTCTGCGGCGACCAGACCTGACCATTCGGCTGGCGCAGAGAAATCGGCGCATCGGCAATCCAGGTGTTCAGACGGTATAAGTTCGGCTGACTTAACGCGGTCAGATAGGTCGCCGGTTTCGCCAGCGACCCGATGGAACGGCGCGCCTGCATGGCACGGTTATAGCCGGCATACTGCGGCTCCGCCCCGCCAACCATCGCGCGTACCTCGCCGCTAAAGCGATCCACTACCACCATCGCAGTTTCCAGATCGCTCAATTTACGCTGCTTCTTCAACGCCGGAATGCCTTCGACAACGGCTTTTTCTACGGCATCCTGCGCCACGGAGTCAAAGGTGGTGAAGATCTTCACGCCGGAGAGATCTTTAATTTTATCCCCCAGCTTCGCCTGCAGTTCCTGACGAACCATCTGCATAAACGCTGGCTGCGGTGAAATAACGCCGCCGCGCGGCTGTACGCCAAGCGGACGCGCGCTCAGCATGTCATAGAGTTCCTGATCGATGATTTTCTGCTGCTGTAACAGGCGTAACACCAGGTTACGACGCTCCAACGCCAGTTTCGGGTTACGCCACGGGTTATAAATCGACGCCCCTTTTACCATCCCCACCAGTAACGCCTGCTGATCGAGGCTCAGTTCCTCTACCGGACGGCCAAAGTAATACAGGCTCGCCAGCGGAAAACCGCGAATTTCATTGTCCCCGCTTTGACCGAGGTAGACCTCGTTCATGTACAGCTCAAGAATACGATCTTTACTGTAACGGGCATCCATGATCAGCGCCATGTAGGCTTCATTCGCTTTACGCCAGTATGATCTTTCGCTGGAGAGGAACAGGTTCTTCACCAGCTGCTGGGTCAGCGTACTGGCCCCCTGCACCGTGCGTCCCGCCGTCAGGTTGGCCAGCACCGCACGCCCGATAGAGTAAAGACTAATGCCATCATGCTCATAGAAATGACGGTCTTCTGTCGCCAACAGCGTATCGACCAGCAGATCCAGGAAACCGCTGCGCGGGACGAATAAACGCTGCTCGCCATTTGGCGAAGAAAGCATGGTGATAAGCCGCGGATCGAGACGGAAGAAGCCAAACTGGCGGTTGTTATCCAGATTGACGATGGTTTCCAGACGCCCGTCACTGAACGTCAGCCGCGCGCGCACCTGCCCTTCTTTGCTGTCCGGGAAGTCAAACGGACGACGGATCATCTCAATGCTATTGGCCTGCACGGTAAATTCGCCGGGACGGGTCATCTTCGTCACCAGACGATACTGCGTCGCTTCCAGCAATTTCACCATCTCGTTTTTGCTGACAGGCATGTCTGGCTCAAGGTTCACCATCCTGCCATATACCGCCGCCGGAAGCTGCCAGACCTTGCCATCAATACGGCTGCGGATTTTTTGATCCAGATAGACGCCGTAAATGGCGAACAGCACCACAAAAACGATAAACAGTTTTAGCAATAGCCACAGCCAGCCGCGCTTGCCACGAGGCTTACGCCCTTTGCCCTTACCTTTACGCGGCATCGGTTCTTCATCCTCATAGTCATCATCATAATCGTCGTCATGCTGCCGACGACGGCTCACCTTTTGTTTCACAGGACGTGACGATTTCCCCTTACGTCCAATCGGCTCGCGGTCATTCCCCGCCATGCTTTTTCTCCGCAACATACAGGCGCAAAGGCCCGATTCTCTATTCTTCCGCCAGACGACAGAAGAAGAAATCTCTCAATTTACCCTTTCGCCGGAGGGCGATTAACGCCTTATCCGGCCTGGAGGCAACGTATAACACGTCACGAATACTTCTTCGTGCGCCGCGTTGGGGCCGTATTCGCCGGATCGTCCGGCCAGACATGTTTGGGGTAACGACCCTTCATCTCTTTTTGCACTTCGCGATACGCCCCCTGCCAGAAAGCGCTTAAATCGCGCGTAATCTGTAGCGGTCGCTGCGCTGGCGAAAGCAGTTCCAGCA
The DNA here is from genome assembly GCF_017572645.1 of Salmonella sp. 32100201201700099SM. Lineage (NCBI taxonomy): Bacteria > Pseudomonadati > Pseudomonadota > Gammaproteobacteria > Enterobacterales > Enterobacteriaceae > Salmonella > Salmonella sp. 32100201201700099SM. The sequence goes on from NZ_JAGERQ010000009.1 coordinate 68,540, forward strand.
CCAGCGGCACTCGCCCCTGCGCAAGCGTCGGCGTACTTGCCTCGCCGAACATTTCCTGCATTCTGACCGCCAGTGCGGGCGGGTTATCTTCATGATAACGAATCGTTATTCGGCTTCCCGTCGGCACAGTGTAATGCCCAGGCAGTTCACTATCCAGACGTTGCAGCAGGGGATAGTCAAGCAGTCCCCGTAATGCCTGAGTCACATTCAGAGATTTCAGACTCCGTAACGACTGTACGCCTGTCATGTGCGGCAGCAACCAGTTTTCCAAAGTCGCCAGCAGCGACGCCTCATCCACGGCAGGCCAGTCATATTCCGGCAGCCATTTCGCCGCGCAGTGCAGACGCAGACGGAACTGCTCCGCTTCCGGCGTCCAGTTAAGGACGGACAGGCCTTTATCGCGGATGCCGTTCAGCATCGCCTGATGAAGCTCCTCTTCAGACGGCTTCGCCAGTGGCTGAACGTTAACCGTCAACTGTCCAATACGCATTCTGCGCCACGCTTTCAACGTTCCCTGCGCCTCGTCCCATTCAACCGTGTCAGACTGGCGCAGTAAATCAGGACACGCCTGAATCAGCGAGGCAATATCCAGCGGCTGCGCCAACAATATTCGGGCGTCCGGCGAGGCGCTACCTTGCAGCAACAGCGGCGCGATCAGCCATTCATGACGTCCCAACGCGTCATCCACATCTAACATCGCGCCCATACCATTGGCTAACTGATAGCGCCCTTCCTGACCGCGACGCCGCGCGATGCGGTCGCTAAACGCTCTGGCCAACAGCGGCATAATAAGCGTGCTATCCGGCTCGCCATTACGCACCTGCAGCCGTTTTAAAAGCTGCTGGCTACGCTGCTGCCAGCCCGGCTGTCGCCGCGAAAATACTACGCTTAAATCCGTACCGCCGCCGCGCGGCGGGTCCTCAAGGATGGCCGCGAGCATGGCGGCAGTGGCGGCGCTATCGCCCTCGCCGGCGTTGACTAACATTGCCGCCAGGCGCGGATCGTTACCCATTGCCGCCATTTTCTGCCCCCGCGCGCTTAATCGCTCGCCCTCCAGCGCGCCTAACACCAATAATAAACGGCGGGCGGCCTGAAGATTCACTTCCGGCGGCCTGTCCAGCCAGAAAAGCGATGCCGGATCGTGACATCCCCACTGCAACACTTCCATCAACAAACCGGAGAGGTCGCTGTGTAAGATTTCCGGATCGCTTTGCGCCGCCGCCCGCTCCGCCTGTTCTTTGGCCAGCAGATGTAAACAGATCCCCGGCGCCAGTCGTCCGGCGCGCCCCGCGCGCTGCGTCATTGACGCCTGACTGATACGCTGCGTAACCAGCCGCGTCAGTCCCGTTCGCGCGTCGAATCGCGCCACGCGCTCCTGAGCGCTATCGACGACCAGACGAATCCCTTCAATCGTCAAACTGGTTTCGGCAAGGTTAGTCGCCAACACCACTTTACGCATCCCGGCGGGGGCGGGAACAATTGCTTTGCGTTGCGCCTCCAAAGACAATGCGCCATACAGCGGACAAAGCAGGACATCGCTGCCTACCCGCGACGCCAGATGTTCATGAACGCGCTGTATTTCACCTACGCCGGGTAAAAATAGCAGCAGCGAACCGTTTTCATTGCGCAACAGTTCCGCTGTCGCCATCGCGATGGCTTCATCAAAACGCAAATGCGTCGCGAGCGGCTGATAACGTCGCTCCACCGGGAACGCGCGCCCCTCCGAGACGATCGTCGGCGCATCAGGCAGTCGCTGACAAAGCCTGTCGTTATCCAGCGTCGCAGACATGATTAACAGCCTGAGATCGTCACGGAGCCCTTGCTGGATATCCAGCAACAGCGCCAACGCTAAATCCGCCTGTAAACTGCGCTCATGAAATTCATCCAGTATCACCAGCCCCACGCCGCGTAATTCGGGATCGCGCTGAATCATTCTGGTCAATACGCCTTCTGTCACCACTTCCAGCCGGGTACGCGGCCCCACGCAGCTTTGCGCGCGCATCCGGTAACCTACCGTTTCGCCAGGCTTTTCATTCAACGCTTCCGCCAGACGCTGCGCGACATTACGCGCCGCCAGACGACGCGGTTCAAGCAGAAGGATTTTTCCAGCAACTGGCCCCTGTTGCAGGAGTTGCAACGGCAGCCAGGTGGATTTCCCCGCCCCGGTAGGCGCGGACAACAAAACCTGCGGCGCGGTTTTTAGGGCTGTCAACAATTCAGGCAATACGGCGGCAACGGGCAATGACGTCACAAACGGCTCCACGGGGTTAACTTTCTTTGCGCCGCATTGTAGCATCGTGTTAATCCATAACCGAGTATCCCTATGTCTGAGCCAAAACGGCTGTTTTTTGCTATTGACTTACCCGACGACGCGCGCGCGCAAATTATCGCCTGGCGCGCCGCCCATTTTGCGTCTGAAGACGGACGCCCCGTGGCAGCGGCGAACCTACACCTGACGCTGGCCTTTTTAGGCGACGTCAGTAACGATAAGCAGTGCGCGCTTGTGCAACTGGCCGGACGAATTCGCCAGCCGGGCTTTACGCTACATCTGGATGACGCCGGTCAGTGGCTGCGTTCGCGCGTAGTGTGGCTGGGGATGCGCCAGCCGCCGCGCGGGTTGTTGCAGTTGGCTAATATGCTGCGCGCGCAGGCCGCCCGCAGCGGTTGTTACCAAAGCCCGCAGCCTTTTCACCCGCATATTACGCTGCTGCGCGACGCCAGCCATACGGTGGCTATCCCGCCGCCGGGCTTTTGCTGGTCATTTCCGGTCACATCGTTTGCGCTTTACGCCTCTTCGTATGGGCAAGGCCGTACCCGCTATGCCGAACTGCAGCGCTGGACGCTGAGCGAATAATAATCAAGGAATGTCGATGCTATTCTCACCCCCTTTACAACGCGCTACGTTGATTCAGCGCTATAAACGTTTTTTAGCTGATGTCATCACCCCTGACGGTACGACGCTTACGCTGCACTGTCCTAATACTGGCGCGATGACCGGCTGCGCCACGCCTGGCGATACCGTCTGGTATTCGACATCAGAAAATACTAAACGCAAATATCCGCATACCTGGGAATTGACTGAAACGCAATTCGGCGCATTCATTTGCGTGAATACGCTGCGGGCGAACCAGCTAACGAAAGAAGCAATTCAGGAGAATCGCCTGCCGGCGCTGGCGGGGTACAATATTCTGAAAAGTGAAGTCAAATATGGCGCCGAACGCAGCCGTATAGATTTTATGTTACAGGCAGATTTCCGCCCGGACTGCTATATTGAAGTGAAATCGGTCACGTTAGCGGAAAAAGAAAACGGTTATTTTCCCGACGCCATCACCGAACGAGGGCAAAAACATCTTCGGGAGTTGATGGGCGTTGCGGCGGCAGGTCATCGCGCGGTGGTGGTGTTCGCGGTGCTGCACTCCGCCATTACACGTTTTTCCCCCGCACGTCATATCGATATAAAATACGCGCAGCTATTGAGCGAGGCTCAGAATAAAGGCGTGGAAGTTTTAGCTTATAAAGCAGAACTTTCAGCCCAAAAAATGGAACTGAACGAACCAGTACCCATAACGTTGTAGTGGAATAACAGCCTGATTATTAAGTATTCTGGCCGCGTGCGTAAATACGCTTTTCCTCACAGGGTTGTCAAGTGTTACGTTTAGATAATTGCTATCCGGAAAAGCATCTGCTATTTATAGCGACCTGATTTTCCCCCGAACATGGGGATCGATAGTGCGTGTTAAGGAGAAGCAACATGCAAGAAGGGCAAAACCGTAAAACATCGTCCCTGAGTATTCTCGCCATCGCTGGGGTGGAGCCGTACCAGGAGAAACCGGGCGAAGAGTATATGAACGAAGCCCAGCTATCGCACTTCAAGCGTATTCTTGAAGCATGGCGTAATCAACTCCGGGATGAAGTCGATCGCACTGTGACGCACATGCAGGACGAAGCCGCCAACTTCCCCGATCCGGTCGATCGCGCCGCGCAGGAAGAGGAGTTTAGCCTGGAGTTACGTAATCGTGACCGTGAGCGCAAACTGATCAAAAAGATCGAGAAGACGCTGAAGAAAGTGGAAGATGAAGACTTCGGTTATTGCGAGTCCTGCGGGGTGGAGATTGGTATCCGCCGCCTGGAAGCGCGTCCAACAGCCGATCTGTGCATCGACTGCAAAACGCTGGCTGAAATTCGCGAAAAACAGATGGCGGGTTAATCCCGTTCGTTTCTACCCTATTTATGACAGGCGGGAGTTTTCCCGCCTTATTCTTTATTGCCCGCAGCATGACTGACTCACACTATATTGGCCGTTTCGCGCCATCGCCATCCGGCGAACTGCATTTCGGCTCGTTAATCGCCGCCCTCGGCAGCTATCTACAAGCCCGTGCGCAACGCGGAATTTGGCGCGTTCGCATAGAGGATATCGACCCCCCACGTGAAGTTCCCGGTGCCGCAGCGACCATTCTGCGCCAGCTGGAACATTACGGCCTGCACTGGGATGGCGAGGTCTTATGGCAATCACAGCGTCATGAGGCTTATCGCGAGGCGCTGGCCTGGCTTCACGAGCAGGGACTGAGCTACTACTGCACTTGCCCCCGCTCGCGCATTCAACGTCTGGGCGGTATTTACGACGGCCATTGCCGGACGTTATGCCACGGGCCGGAGAATGCCGCCGTCAGAATTAAACAGCAGCATCCGGTGATGCATTTCCATGATGCCTTGCGCGGCGACATCCAGGCTGACCCGCAGCTGGCTAGCGAAGATTTTATTATCCACCGCCGCGACGGACTGTTTGCTTATAATCTGGCCGTGGTGGTCGACGATCATTTTCAGGGGGTGACGGAGATCGTCCGCGGCGCAGATTTAATCGAACCCACTGTCCGACAACTTTCTCTGTATAAACAGTTTGGCTGGCGTGCGCCTGGTTACGTGCACCTTCCGCTGGCGCTCAACGAACAAGGCGCTAAACTTTCCAAGCAAAATCATGCCCCTGCGCTTGCGACAGGCGATCCGCGCCCGGTACTGGTCCAGGCATTGCGCTTTTTAGGCCAACGCGACGTCGTAGCGTGGCAGGAGATGTCGGTTGAGGAGTTGCTGCGCTTTGCGGTGACGCACTGGAGGCTTACAGCCGTACCCACATCGGCTAATGTAAATCCGGCATTCTCAAATGCGTCTCGCTGAGCTATGATTAGCCGCTATTTTTGCTCATCGTCTTTCGCATTGCTGCGGCGTTAATGATGCTTACAGCCCAGGTCGCGTTGCTCTCTTACGCCCGTCTGCCGTAATGCGAAAGACATAGAGTAAGTTGATCTTATTAATGTATGACACTACCGAGGTGCGCTATTTTTACCCGAGTCGCTAATTTTTGCCGTAAGGTGTTAAGCCGCGAGGAGAGCGAGGCAGAACAAGCCATCGCCCGTCCACATATGACGATTATCCCGCGTGAACAGCACGCTATCTCCCGCAAAGATATCAGTGAAAATGCCCTCAAGGTACTGTACAGGCTGAACAAAGCGGGCTATGAAGCCTACCTGGTCGGCGGCGGCGTCCGCGATCTCCTGCTCGGTAAAAAGCCGAAGGATTTCGACGTGACCACCAACGCAACACCGGATCAGGTACGGAAATTATTCCGCAATTGCCGTCTGGTGGGGCGTCGTTTCCGCCTGGCTCACGTGATGTTTGGCCCGGAAATTATCGAAGTGGCAACGTTTCGTGGTCATCATGAAGGCAGTGAAAGCGACCGTACGACCTCCCAGCGTGGGCAAAACGGTATGCTGCTGCGCGACAACATCTTCGGCTCTATCGAAGAAGATGCCCAGCGCCGCGATTTCACCATCAACAGCCTTTACTACAGCGTGGCGGATTTTACCGTGCGCGATTACGTCGGCGGGATGCAGGATCTGAAAGAAGGCGTGATTCGCCTGATCGGCAATCCGGAAACGCGCTACCGCGAAGATCCGGTTCGAATGCTGCGCGCCGTGCGTTTCGCTGCGAAGCTCAATATGCGTATCAGCCCTGAAACGGCTGAGCCAATCCCGCGTCTGGCAACCTTGCTAAACGACATTCCTCCCGCGCGCCTGTTCGAAGAGTCGCTGAAGCTGTTGCAGGCGGGGAACGGTTACGAAACCTATCAACAACTGCGGGAATACCACCTCTTCCAGCCGTTGTTTCCTACCATTACGCGTTATTTCACCGAAAACGGCGACAGCGCAATGGAACGCATCATTGCGCAGGTGTTGAAGAATACGGATAACCGCATCCGTAACGAGATGCGCGTTAACCCGGCATTTTTGTTTGCCGCCATGTTCTGGTATCCGCTGCTGGAGATGGCGCAAAAAATCGCTCAGGAGAGCGGCCTTGCCTATTACGATGCTTTCGCGCTGGCCATGAATGACGTGCTGGATGAAGCCTGCCGTTCACTGGCGATCCCGAAACGCCTTACCACGCTTACCCGTGATATTTGGCAGCTTCAGTTACGCATGTCGCGACGTCAGGGCAAACGCGCCTGGAAACTGATGGAACATCCCAAATTCCGCGCCGCGTTTGATTTACTGGAGCTGCGCGCTCAGGTGGAAAATAATACTGAACTGCAACGTCTGGCGCAGTGGTGGGCCGAGTTTCAGGCTTCCGCGCCGCCGGAACAAAAAGGGATGCTCAACGAGCTGGACGACGATCCTGCTCCACGCCGCCGTCGTTCACGTCCGCGCAAACGCGCGCCGCGCCGCGAGGGCACCGTATGACGATCGCGTATATCGCGCTTGGCAGTAATCTGGCCTCTCCGCTGGAGCAGGTCAATGCCGCCCTGAAGGCTATCGCCGACATTCCCGATAGCCGTATCGTCGCGGTTTCTTCGTTTTACCGCACGCCGCCGCTTGGCCCACAGGATCAGCCCGATTACCTGAACGCTGCGGTGGCGCTGGATACCGCTCTCGCCCCCGAAGAATTGCTTAACCATACCCAGCGCATTGAGCTGCAACAGGGCCGGGTGCGCAAGGCCGAACGCTGGGGGCCGCGCACGCTGGATCTCGACATTATGCTGTTTGGCGATGAAGTCATTAACACCGACCGTCTGACCGTGCCGCACTACGACATGAAAAACCGCGGTTTTATGCTGTGGCCGTTATTCGAAATCGCTCCGGAGCTGATCTTTCCGGATGGTACCAGCCTGCATCAGCATCTCACCCATCTTGGTGCTGCAAAACCCGCCCACTGGTAAAACATCGCCTCCACTTTAGCGTTTACTGCTTTAGCGCCAAACGATTGCTTAAATCAATTGCCCCCCTGAATATGACTGTTAGAATGCCGGGAAATATAACTTTTACCATCAGGAAACGTTATGAAACCCACCACCATTTCACTGCTGCAGAAATGCAAGCAAGAGAAAAAACGCTTCGCGACAATTACCGCCTACGACTACAGCTTCGCTAAGTTATTTGCCGACGAAGGTATCAATGTGATGCTGGTTGGCGACTCACTGGGCATGACAATTCAGGGGCACGACTCCACCCTGCCTGTCACCGTGGAAGATATCGCCTACCACACCCGCGCGGTACGCCGCGGCGCGCCGAACTGCCTGCTGCTCTCCGACCTGCCGTTTATGGCTTACGCCACCCCGGAACAGGCATGTGAAAATGCGGCTATCGTGATGCGTGCGGGGGCCAATATGGTCAAAATTGAAGGCGGCGCCTGGCTGGTTGATACGGTGAAAATGCTCACCGAACGCGCCGTGCCGGTTTGTGGTCATCTGGGGCTAACGCCACAGTCGGTGAATATCTTCGGCGGCTATAAAATTCAGGGCCGCGGCGACGCCGGGCAGGTACTGCTGGATGATGCGCTGGCTTTAGAAGCCGCTGGCGCTCAACTGCTGGTGCTGGAATGCGTGCCGGTTGAGCTGGCGAAGCGCGTCACGGAAGCGCTGTCGATTCCGGTGATCGGCATCGGCGCGGGCAACGTCACCGACGGTCAGATCCTGGTGATGCACGATGCGTTTGGCATCACCGGCGGTCATATTCCAAAATTCGCGAAAAATTTCCTTGCCGAAGCGGGCGACATGCGCGCCGCCGTACAGCAGTATATGGCTGAAGTGGAGTCCGGCGTTTATCCGGGCGAAGAACACAGCTTTCACTAATTTTTCTGACCGTGCCGGATGGCGACGCGACGCGTCTTATCCGGCCTACAGATCCTCAACGGATGTAGGCCTGATAAGCGCAGCGCCATCGGGCAGGATCATCAAGCAACTCAAGGAGTTTTGTTGTGCTAATCATTGAAACCCTGCCGCTGCTGCGCCAGCATATTCGTCGTCTGCGTCAGGAAGGTAAACGCGTCGCACTGGTTCCCACCATGGGCAACCTGCACGACGGCCATATGAAGCTGGTCGATGAGGCAAAAGCCCGGGCTGATGTGGTGATCGTCAGCATTTTCGTCAATCCGATGCAGTTTGATCGGCCGGACGATCTGGTGCGTTATCCGCGCACGCTGCAGGAAGATTGTGAAAAGCTGAACAAACGCAAAGTCGATTATGTCTTTGCGCCAGCCGTTGAGGAAATCTACCCACAGGGGCTGGAAGGCCAGACGTATGTTGATGTTCCCGGCCTCTCCACCATGCTGGAAGGCGCCAGCCGTCCGGGCCACTTCCGCGGCGTCTCGACTATCGTCAGCAAGCTGTTCAACCTGATCCAGCCGGATATCGCCTGCTTTGGCGAGAAGGATTTCCAGCAACTGGCGCTGATCCGCAAAATGGTGGCGGATATGAGTTATGACATTGAGATCGTCGGTGTGCCGATTATTCGCGCCAAAGACGGTCTGGCGCTCAGCTCACGTAACGCTTATCTGACCGCAGAGCAGCGCAAAATTGCGCCGGGTCTATACAACGTGATGAATAGCATCGCTGAAAAACTGATTGCGGGTAATCGTGAGCTGCAAGAGATTATTGCCATTGCCGAGCAGGAACTGAATGAAAAAGGCTTCCGTGCCGACGACATTCAAATCCGTGATGCCGACACGCTGCTGGAGCTGACGGAAACCAGCAAACGCGCAGTGATTCTGGCTGCCGCCTGGCTGGGACAGGCGCGTCTGATCGATAATCAAAGCGTTACATTAGCCCAGTAGACAGGGGTTAAAAATCGGGCAATACTGCCTGAGAATTTCCAAAGCAGGCCACAAGCGCCTGCTTAGCCAAGGTAAACGACAGGGTAAAGAAGTTATGATTCGCACCATGCTGCAAGGCAAGCTCCACCGTGTAAAAGTCACGCAGGCGGACCTGCACTACGAAGGTTCCTGTGCCATTGACCAGGATTTCCTTGATGCCTCCGGTATTCTGGAAAACGAAGCGATTGATATCTGGAACGTGACCAATGGGAAACGTTTCTCAACCTATGCGATTGCGGCTGAACGCGGCTCCAGAATCATCTCGGTGAACGGTGCGGCGGCGCACTGCGCTGAAGTTGGCGACATTGTGATTATCGCCAGCTTCGTCACCATGTCTGATGAAGAAGCGCGTACATGGCGTCCGAAAGTGGCCTATTTTGAAGGCGACAACGAAATGAAGCGCACCGCGAAAGCCATTCCGGTTCAGGTTGCCTGATTTTCAATAATAGGACAACCCTTCCAGAAAAACATATTTTGGGACGGGTTGTCTTTTTTTAAATCACCAATAAATAATATTATTTATTATTTATCTTATTGCTTAAATAATAAAGCATTAGTTTTACTTAAAAAAAGATAAAGTATTTCTAATGGATGGCTTCATTCCCTTTCATCGCCACTCTCTATAAAATCCGTCTCGAAATTTAATATTTCAACAAATAAGATATATAAATATATTTTATTTATATTTATCACTAAAATATGGATATTCTAAATGTTTTTCAGAAAATATGGCGTAGCCGCTTTTATTGCAATGACTTTGAGTGCCGGGTCTGCAATGGCAGCAGATCCAGATACGGGTACTATTACTTTCCACGGTCTGGTTTCTAACAATACCTGTAAAATCTCTCTTGATAATAAAATAGATCAAGACGGTAATGATTTTGACATTACGCTGGATACCGTTTTTGTTAAAAACTTCGCTACCGCACTGGGTGATAATAGTACTCTGGGCGAAAAACAGTTCACTCTGAATCTGAGCGAATGTGATAACGCAACGGTAAAAGATGCCTCCGCGCAATTTAATTCCTGGGGCGGTTCCAGCTCAACGTCAGGTGGTCTGTTAGTACCACCGGCTAATCTGCAAGGAGCAGCAGAAAACGTTAACCTGGTGCTGGCTAACAACGGTAACGGCGCTACCGATCTGATCAAAATTGACCAGACTAACAACACGCAGAAAGCCACTATTTCCGCTGATGGCACTGGTGACCTGTTCTACCGCGTAGCCTACACCCAAGGCCAGAAGTGGAATGCAGACACCAGCCCGGTAACGGCAGGAACCGTACAGGCACAAGTTGCCTTCACCGTTATTTATAACTAATCCTTTGTATTTAAAAAGATTAGCCAATCCCTCAGCGGCTGTGCTGGGGGATTTTAATTTTAAAGTATACCTACAGGGAGGGTAAAATGGTCAATACGGTTATTACAAAGGGATTTAAAACCACCTGCTTCGCTGCCGCGGCCTTCACGGCATTTGCCACATTCCAGGTAAACGCGGATATCGTCATTTCCGGAACACGTATTGTGTACCCAGCGTCATCAAAAGACGTGATTGTGAACCTGGATAACCGGGGCAATAAACCTCTACTGGTGCAAACCTGGCTGGATGACGGGCGTGACGGTGTTGACCCGCAGGAGCTAAAACTGCCGTTTGTCATTACGCCTCCGGTATCTCGTATCGATCCACAAAAAGGGCAATCCTTGCGTATTACGTATATGGGTAGCACATTACCTCAGGATCGGGAATCGCTGTTTTGGTTTAACGTGCTGGAAATTCCGCCAAAATCAAAAGCGAAAGAAGGCGAGAGTTTAAATCAACTTCAACTCGCCTTTCGCACGCGGATCAAATTATTTTTCCGCCCGGATGGCCTGAAAGGCACGCCTGGCGATGCGGCTGCAAACCTGAAATGGTCGCAGAAAAAAGAAGACAATACGCTTTCACTATTTGCCCAAAATGACAGCGCGTACAACGTTTCTATTTCCAACGTAAAATTAAAAGTGGGCGGTAAAGAATATACTGTCGACAGCAAATCCGTTTTACCCTTTAGCGGGGTCAGCATGCCCGTAAAAGGCCTTTCGAATAATATTAACGGTACCGTTATCTATAGCACCATTAATGACAATGGTGGCACAAATAAACGAGAAGCCAAAATAGACTAATCAATTATAACAATTACGTACCAATGTAGTGGGCCATTCTGGTCCACGTTAATTATTCGGAAAAACAATGCTATTTCAACGCTCATTATTATGTCTTACTATTGGCGCTGCACTCCCTTTTTCCGTTTCTGCTGCAAATTCAGCAGCAGAAAAAACCGTTGTTGAGTCGGACGAAGCCGTAGAATTTAACGAGCAATTTTTACTTAATAGCAGCGCTAATATCGATATTAGTCGCTATGCGTATGGCAACCCGGTGCTTGCCGGAACCTATCGTGTGAAAGTGAATCTTAACAATGCGTTGAAATCTACCTCTGAAATTACCTTTAATGAAAACGGTACGCCACGCGCCAGTGCATGTCTGACGCCGCTTTTACTCACCCAGGCAGGTGTTGATCCCGCCGCAATGCGCGATGACGTCGAGGTCGACGACAACACCACGTGTCTGGATATAAAAAAATACTACCCCGGTGCGACGGCGAATTACGATTCCGGCAAACAGGCGATGGATCTCAACTTCCCGCAGATTTATATCCTGAAACGTCCTGCCGGGTATGTTGACCCCTCACTGTGGGAAGATGGCGTTCCGGCGGCCATCGTCTCTTATGATATGAACGCCTGGCACAGTGAAGGCAATGGCACAACGTCCGATACCGCTTACGTGGAGCTACGTTACGGTTTAAATATGGGACCGTGGCGTTTGCGTTCCCGAGGTAGCCTTAACTGGAACAAAGATACCGGTAGCGAATACAACAATCAGGACGTTTATTTACAGCGAGATATCACCGCGCTGAAAGCGCAAATGGTGATAGGCGACTCCTACACCCGTGGCGATGCGTTTGACTCCTTCAGCCTGAGCGGGATACGGATGTATAACGATGACCGCATGTTACCGATGGGCTCCAGCAACTACGCGCCTGTTATCCGCGGCGTCGCCAACAGCAATGCCAAAGTCACGGTGATGCAAAGCGGCAATAAAATCTACGAAACCACCGTACCGCCGGGGGCGTTCGAGATTAACGACCTTAGCACCACAGGTTATGGTAACGATCTGCTGGTCACCGTAGAAGAAGCGGACGGCAGCAAACGCAGCTTTACCGTTCCCTTTTCGTCAGTCACCCAAATGTTACGCCCCGGCGCGACACGCTGGGATATCGGCGTCGGCGAGCTGAACGATGATTCTTTACATGATAAACCGCAGGTGGGTTACGCGCAGTTTTACTATGGCCTGAACAACACCTTTACCGGCTATATCGGCGCGCAGTATACCGATATGAATTTCTATGCTGGGTTATTAGGTCTGGCAATGAACACCGGTATTGGCGCATTCGCCTTTGATGTGACGCAATCTCACGCCAGTATTGATGATTTAGGCACGCTCAGCGGGCAAAACTACCGGCTGACCTATAGCAAAATGATCGAGGCGACCAATACCTCATTTAACGTCGCTGCTTATCGTTTTTCTACTGAAGACTACCTCAGCCTGAATGACGCCGCGTCTTTGCAAGACAGCGTTAAACATCAGCAATATGCGCAGCAAAGTTATCGCTCAGGTGATGAGTTATATGACGATTACCAGCGTACCAAAAATCAGGTGCAAATCAGCATCAACCAGCCCTTAAACCAGGGAGAAACAACCTGGGGCTCTGTGTATGTCAGCGGAACATGGCAGGACTACTGGAATGATGCGGGCTCCACGGCCAACTATAGCGTGGGTTACAACAACAGTTTTGCCTACGGCAGCTATAGCGTGTCATTACAACGCGCCTATGACCAGAACGGCAGTAAAGACGATAGCGTCTATTTAAGTTTCAGTATTCCGTTGAGTATGTTCTCCCACAACGGGGAACGCTCTGGCGGTTTCTCCAATATCAACATGGGCCTGCGTTCTGACATGAAGGGCGGTACTAACGTCAACTCCACCGCCAGCGGTAATACCAAAGATAGCGACATCAGCTACTCCGTGAGCGCCACCTCCAGCAGCGGTAATTACGGCAACCTGAATCAGGTAAGTGGCTTTGGCTCCCTTAACAGCAGCTATGGCCCATTAGGGCTTTCCGCCTCGTTTGGCGACGACAATAGCCAGCAATATTCCGCCAGTTACAGCGGTGGCATGGTGCTGCATTCTGGCGGCGTAGCGTTCACGCCGGGCAGCATTGGCGAAACCGACGCCGTCGCACTGGTGAAAGCCAGCGGCGCACAAGGCGCAGGACTGGGCTACAGCAGCAGCGAAATCGGCAGCTCAGGCTATGGCATTTTACCGTATATGTCAGCCTACCGCGAAAACCGGGTGTCGCTGGATATCAGCACACTGGAGAACGATGTTGAAATCAAAAGCACCAGCACGGTTACCGTACCGCGCAGCGGCGCCGTTGTGCTGGTGAATTTTGAAACCGATGAAGGTCGCTCACTGATTCTGGAATTACTGCGTAGCGATAAAGGCTTTATTCCTTTAGGCGCAGATGTCCTTAACGAGAAAAATGAAACTGTCGGTACCGTAGGCCAGGCCGGACAGGCGTACGTGCGCGGCGTAGAACCGCAAGGCGAACTTCGCGTGGTGTGGGGCAGTGGTAAAGAAAGCACCTGTACGGTGCGTTACCAATTAGCTGAAACCACGGCAAAAGCGGGACTAACCCCCGTATTGAGCAATCAACTTTGTCACCTGTAATGACCTGTTTAGGGAAAAACTAATGAGAGTTTATATGAAAAGAAACCGCCTCAGTCTTCCCATCGCGGCACTTGCCGTAATGGCAGCTTCTGGAAGCGCGCTTGCCGCTAACTCCACTAACCTGGATGTTAATTTCACGGCCACAATTTTAGAGACGACGTGTAACATGAAACTGGTCGGTGGTACAGGCTCCGACACGGTACAGGAATTAATCATTGGTAATAGTAGTGGTGAAGTTCGTATTGATGATGTAAGAGCGGGAACAGCAACGGCAGATTTTAAATTAGTGATTGTTGAATGCCCGGCATCGCTTCAATCATTAAAGACATCAATCAACGGAACGCCATCCGGGTATTCAACAAAAATATTAACGAATGGAACAAAAGGCTCAGCCGACTATATAGGGGTGTCAGTAGCGCGCGCATCCAAACCAGATGAACCTTTTGTTATTAACTCCACCGCCGATTCAGAACGTCTGGTCTGGAGTGAGGTAGAAATTAACAGTAAAGAGGTTCCGCTGATCGCCATCATGAAAGAGACCAAGGCAAATTCGGCTACCACAGGGGCTTTCTCAGCCGTTGCGACTTTCGTATTTAGCTACGAGTAATTAACGCAGATCTACGGAGCATCACTATGAAATTTACATCCGCTTTAATCACATTATCCGTTTCTGCCGTCTTATTCTCTGGAGTGGTCAGAGCCGCTATTACCGGTACCGACAGTGTACAAATGACCTTTAAGACCACAGTGACAACCGGTACCTGTAAAGCTATCGTCGTTAATGGTGACGGAAAAAATGTTAGCACCATTGGCTATGGTGAGACATATAAATCGGATCTTAACAAGAAAGCGATGCCACTGAGCATTGTCTTCAGCAATTGTTCCGGCGTAACCATCGCAGAAGTAGAAGCAAAAGCGGGCACCGGCGGCACCTGCTCCGGTGATAATTTAGACGGCGATTCTTACGCGGCGGGCCTGAATACCGCCTTCGAAATTTGGGGCGGCGATGCAGACACGGGGGTGAAACTGTCTTGTAAAACGCCACCAGCCGCACAGGAGGTGACCATTACCAACGGTGCGGGTACCTACCCAATGACGTCACGCATTGTGGTGGCAAACGGTAAAAGCCTGAGCGACGTCACCGCCGGCGATGTCACGGCTCCGGTCACCTTTGTTGTGACATACCCTTAATTTTCAGGTGCTTTGTTTATGCAACAATTACTGTTTCTTTTACGCCAGCCCGGTCTTGTGTTGCTTATGGGTCTGACAGGCGGGTTTTGGTCTGGCATCAGCCAGGCGGGTTCCAATTTGGATATCAATCTGACCGCCAGTATTGTTAACAGCACCTGCAAACTCAGTCTGGTAAATGGGGGGGAAGTCTACCTTCCCAACGTCACGCGGGCATGGTTTTACAATAACGACGGCAGCAGTAAATATGCGCCTACCGACGAGGCGGGCGGCACGCCTTTTAACGTGCGTCTCGAAGACTGTGCAGATAACAGTAGCATCAAGCAGTTGATGTTCAGCTTTACGCCGCAATCCGGTTTTTGGAGCAACCAAAACCAGGTTTTCAAAAATGATGCCACAACAGGCGCGGCGCAAAACGTTGGTATCGTCATTTTCTCGGCAGACTATAAAACTAACGTCTTAAACAGCGATGGCAGTTCTAACGTAGTTTACGACGTCAGCGGAAAAAGCAGTTCGCTGTATTTAACGGATTATCAGTTTTACGCGCGCTATCAGAATACGGGCGCAGTTGTCAGCGGCGTTGTCACCAGCAACGTGTTGGTTGACGTCAGCTACGAATAAAAGGATTTATGATGAAGCTATTCCCTTATCTGGCCGCACTGTTATTGTTGAGCGCATCCGGCGTAGCCTATGGTGCCCTGGAATGTAAATTTTACAATGGCGATACACGACAGATAATGTCGCCAGGCGTTCAACCAATCATTACCTTTCACCCCTCGGTGCAAACCGCCACGCTGCTGGCTAGCGGTATTACGATGGAATTAACGCCGGAAATGCATAGCCACTGTGCAGTGGGGGATGATGGAGAGAACATTTACCAGATGACGGACAACACCTTACTTGAAGGGTATGTCGACGGTAAGGCGTTGTTTCGCACCAATATACCCGGCATTACGTATGCCATTGGGTTATACCCCGCAGGGAAAGGCATTACCGGATGGTTTCCCGTCAATCCTGGTCAATATTATATGACCGCTTATGCTGACGACAACGAAGGCTATTTCGAACATGAAAAAAAATGGTACGCCGTGATGGAAATCTACCAGATGCCCGGCTTTAATGGCGTGCCTTCGGGAGTCGGTTTTATTAGCTCAATCGGCGGCCCATTGGGGCACATTGTTCTCGGAGACCCCATAGGTTCTGAATCTGACCATCCTCGCCCGCTAATCACCATTTCTGATATGATGTTTAACATTCCATTCTCCGAACCGACCTGTATTCTTACCGCGCCCACCACCGTGAATTTAGGTGATTGGTACCGAAGCGACGTGGAGAAAGATCAGACCACCGAGGTGCCTTTTCAGATTACCGGAACCTGTACCGGGACGATTGCAGTCTCGTTCGTGGCGAAATCCTCATATACCAATGCGGATAAGAACCTGTTTACCAACTCGATTACCAGCAACTCAAGCGTTACCGCGGCTGGCGGCGTCGGCGTAAAAATAAGCTCACCGGCCTATTCGCAAATTCATGCCGACAGTTCGCCAGAAGCCATTGCCGTGGGCGAGATAATCGGGATGCCTGTGACCTCAGTAAACGCCAACTTTAAAGCAAAGCTGGTCAAAACAGGGACGGAGGCCGTGACACCCGGTATTTTCGGATCGTCTGTCACCTTCCAGGTAACCTACGAGTAAACTACCCCTGCGGCTGATTGACTATCAGCCGCGACATCGTTTCCAGCGAATCTGTGCGTAAAATATACAGCCTTTTGAGCAGCATCGGATTATCTCCCGGCTTCACCTTCCCTCTCACCGTGGTGACCGCCAGATGGAAACCGGCGTCTTTTGCTGCTTTGATCGCGGTCGCGTTATAGCCGCCAAAGGGATAAGAAAGATAAAATACGTGCGGAGTAAACTGTGTGAGCGCCCGCCGCGAGCGTTCAAAATCAAACAGAATATTATGGTAGCTGCGGCTATATAAAATCGGGCGGCGATGCCCGTCTACCCGGTGTAAAAAATGGGTATGCGACTGAAAATCAAAAACATCGCTTATCTTGCGCAATTCGGACACGCTCATAAATTGCAGCGACCTGGGATTCCATTTTTGCGGATGGCGCTTAATACGCGATGAGATAATAAATGCCGTCGCTTTCATATCATACTGCTTTAATACCGGATATGCATAGCGACTCACCGATTTAAGGCCATCATCAAAGGTGATAGCCACCGCGCGCGCCGGGAAATTAGCGCGGTTATAGATGTAATCCTCCAGTTGGTACATCGTCAACGTGGCATAGCCGCGATCGCGAAGCCAGGTCATTTGGTTGCTGAATGCCCGAACCGAAGTCGTGGTGGAGGTATGGCGAAAACGGGTATTCTCTTCATCACGTAAAATGTGATGATAGGTCAAAATCGGAATGCCGTTGTCTTCCTGCGCATCCATGGCGTTGACATAAGCCAGCCTGTCGCCAATACGGATCTGATACCAGGTTTGATGTAGCCGGCCTTTCAGCTTGCTAATAATGGGGTAACGCAAATTATCCACCAATACGCCAAACGGGGCGCTACTGATGTCCGGCGCGTTATACACCGGCGTGTCCTTCCAGGTCACCAGATTCTGATTGCTGAGCGGCTTGTTAAGATCGCCCAGCCCATCTTCCACTTTTTGTTTTCCCTGCACGGGTTCCAGATGGCCTTTATCGATAAACCCCACACCGAAGCCAAATTTAAAGGCATAATAATCAACCGCAACAGGCGTTACGGAAAGAATTTGTCCGGCGCGGATATTCCCTACGGTCACCATTTTGTCGCCAATCTGCGACCAGATGGCGGCATCTTTCGTCGTTTGCATATAACGAGCGGGCAAGGCAGCCAACACATTACCGGCGAAAAAGAACAGCAAGATAAGAACAACGCGCATAACCATATATCATAACCGAGGCGAAAAAACGCCGTTATTGTAGCAAAAGCGTCGTCAATGGTATTGATCAAAACTCATACAAATCATGCAGCAATACAAAAGGCGGATTTTTCTGCTGCTGATGCCAGAGACTGGTGACATCCGGCGCGCCAAGCGCGACAATCTGGTCGCGAAATGCTGAACTGCTCATCGACTCTCGCAAAGGAATCATTTCCTCTATCAATGAATAGCTAATGCCTGAAATAACTTCACATTGAGGATGTTTATGGCTCATCAGCGACGCTACACAATAAGGCGTCGCGCCGGAAATGTCGGTTAAAAATATCACGCCTTCACCAGAATCGGTGGCATGGAGGGCATCACACATCATGCGGCTCAGCATGTTTGAGCTCAGACCGCGCCAAAAATTGACCGCCCGGCATTGCGCCAGCGGACCATTTTTTCTCTCCAGGCGATCAAGCATATCCTGTGCACGATCGTCATGGCAGGTAATCACCCAACCTAACATAGCCTACCTCCTTAGCAGGCAAGTAGTTTATCAGGGTTACCAATCAGGAATGATGACAGCCGTCAAAAGTCTCCTCTTCCCTCCAGGAGAAGAGGAGAATCGTATCAGCTACGCAAACCGCGTCCGCGCTGGATCAGCGACCAACACAGCAGATAGAAAGCAGCGATAAAGATCACCAGTACGCCAAACGTTGTCACCAGCGGCACATCATGGATACCCAGAAAACCATAACGGAAACCGCTGATCATGTAGACGATCGGGTTCAGGTGCGACAGCCCTTGCCAGAACGGCGGCAGCAGCGTCAGCGAGTAAAATACCCCGCCGAGGTAGGTCAGCGGCGTCAGCACAAAGGTCGGGATCAGACTGATATCGTCAAAGGTTTTGGCAAACACGGCGTTCAGCAGTCCGGCCAGCGAGAACAGAATCGCGGTCAGAATCAGCGTTAGCGCGACAAATACCCAGGAATGCACCTGGAAAGGCACGAAAAAGAGCGAAATCGCCGTCACCAGAATCCCCACGCACAGCCCGCGCGCCACGCCGCCGCCGACAAATCCGGCGATGATCACGTGCGTTGGCACCGGCGCGACCAGCAGTTCCTCAATATTGCGCTGAAACTTGGCGCTAAAGAACGAGGAGGCCACATTGGCGTAGGAGTTAGTAATGACCGCCATCATGATCAGGCCCGGCACAATAAATTGCATATAGCTAAAGCCATGCATTTCGCCGATGCGCGAACCAATCAGGTTACCGAAAATAATAAAATAGAGCGTCATGGTGATGACAGGCGGCACCAGCGTTTGCACCCAGATCCGCATAAAGCGGTGGATCTCTTTCGCCCAGATGCTTTTAAGGGCAACCCAGTAAAGCTGCATCATGCGCGATCTCCTTGTTTTTCATGCACCAGCGACACAAACAGTTCTTCCAGACGGTTGGCTTTATTACGCATACTTAATACCTGAACCCCCTGCTCGCTCAGTTGGCTAAAGACGCTGTTAACCCCCTGCTCGCGTAACACTTCCACCTCCAGAGTCGAGGTATCCACCAGACGATATTGATAACCCGTAAGCTTAGGTAGCGGGCTTTTTGGCGCTAAATCCAGAATAAACGTCTCCGATTTCAGCTTTGAAAGCAGATTTTTCATGGAGGTATTTTCCACCAGCTCGCCGTGCTGAATAATACCGATATTGCGGCACAGCATTTCTGCCTCTTCCAGATAGTGGGTGGTGAGAATAATGGTGGTGCCTTTGGCGTTTAAATCTTTCAGGAACCCCCACATTGAGCGACGCAATTCGATATCGACGCCCGCCGTCGGCTCATCGAGAATCAATAACTTAGGCTCATGCATCAGCGCGCGGGCGATCATCAGGCGGCGTTTCATCCCACCGGACAGCATCCGCGCGCGTTCATTACGTTTTTCCCACAGATCGAGCTGTTTTAAATACTTTTCGCTACGTAAAACTGCCTCTTTATGTTCCACGCCGTAATAACCGGCCTGATTCACTACGATCTGTTGCACCATTTCAAACGGGTTAAAGTTAAACTCCTGTGGCACCAGTCCAAGCTGTCGCTTGGCGTTAACCACGTCTTTTTCCAGGTCGTAACCAAAAACGTTAACGCGCCCGGACGTTTTATTAACCAATGAGCTGATAATACCGATGGTGGTCGATTTCCCTGCTCCATTTGGCCCCAAAAGCGCGTAAAAATCCCCCGCTTCGACCTGCAAATCTATGCCGCGCAGCGCCTGAACGCCGCCGGGATAGGTTTTTTTAAGTTGTTGAAGTTCCAGCGCAATGGTCATAAATTCTCACTTACTTTACGTTCTTACACTTTATATATGGTTTAAATAATTACGGAGTTGCCCTATATTAGCCCAACGCACTTATTTGGTTACAGGTCGTTAACTTCCATGAAAGACATAGATACACTCATCAGCAACAATGCACTATGGTCAAAAATGCTGGTGGAAGAGGACCCCGGATTTTTTGAGAAACTGGCGCAAGCGCAAAAACCGCGCTTTCTATGGATTGGATGTTCCGACAGCCGCGTTCCCGCAGAGCGTTTAACCGGGCTTGAACCGGGCGAATTGTTTGTTCACCGTAATGTGGCTAACCTGGTTATTCACACCGATCTGAACTGTCTCTCCGTGGTTCAGTATGCGGTTGATGTTCTGGAAGTTGAGCATATTATCATTTGCGGCCACTCCGGTTGCGGCGGTATCAAGGCTGCGGTAGAAAACCCTGAGCTGGGCTTGATTAATAACTGGCTGCTGCATATCCGCGACATCTGGCTTAAACATAGCTCGCTGTTGGGAAAAATGCCCGAAGAGCAACGTCTGGACGCGCTCTATGAATTGAACGTCATGGAGCAGGTCTATAACCTGGGGCATTCCACCATTATGCAGTCAGCGTGGAAACGCGGGCAGAATGTGACCATTCACGGCTGGGCGTACAGTATCAATGATGGCCTGCTGCGCGATCTTGACGTCACCGCCACCAACAAAAAAACGCTGGAGAACGGCTATCATAAGGGTATCTCCGCCCTAAGTCTGAAATACATTCCCCACCAATAAGCCATTAGCTATAGGCCGGATAAGTCGCTTTAGCGACGCCATCCGGCATTTCTGCGCTTACTCGTCCAGCAGCACCACTTTACCAACATACGGTAGATGGCGATAACGCTGGGCGTAGTCGATACCGTAACCGACTACAAATTCGTCCGGAATCGAAAAGCCAACGAACTCAACCGGCACGTCCACTTCGCGACGAGACGGTTTATCCAGCAGCGTACAAATCGCCAGCGATTTCGGCTCGCGCAGGCCCAGGATTTCACGGACCTTCGACAGCGTATTACCGGAATCAATAATGTCTTCGACAATCAGCACGTCTTTACCACGAATATCCTCGTCCAGATCTTTGAGGATTTTCACGTCGCGGGTGGTGGACATACCGCTACCATAACTGGAGGCGGTCATAAAATCGACTTCATGAGGAATCTGAACTTCACGGCACAGGTCCGCCATAAACATAAATGAGCCACGCAACAGACCTACCAGCACCATTTCACTGCCGCTGTCTTTATAACGTTCGGTAATCTGACGACCCAGCTCGGCAATACGTGCTTTGATCTCCGCTTCGGGGATCATGACTTCAACAGTATGTTTCATATTTATAACCATATGATTTAAAAACAAATCACTCAATGCCGGTGACTAATAACGCCGCATTGACGCGCAAGGCACGCAGTATAACAGCAAACGTATTCATTCGCGGCATTTGATAAGAAAGCTCATTTTGTGATGACGATCACACATGTTAATTCCTATACTTAATTGCTACTAAAAAATTAACAATTTGGGATGGTGTCTTTTTATGGCAGAAAATAACGCACGATCGCCACGATTACTCGTGACGCTGACGGCCCTCTTTGCAGCACTTTGTGGGCTGTATCTTCTTATCGGAGGTGTCTGGCTGGTTGCTATTGGCGGTTCCTGGTACTACCCCATCGCGGGCCTCGTGATGCTGGTTGTGGCCGGATTGCTATGGCGCAGTAAACGTGCCGCGCTGTGGCTGTATGCCGCCCTGCTGCTGGCGACAATGATTTGGGGCGTGTGGGAAGTCGGGTTCGACTTCTGGGCGCTCACGCCGCGTAGCGATATCCTGGTGTTTTTCGGCATCTGGCTAATATTACCGTTTGTCTGGCATCGGCTGGTGGTTCCTTCCAGTGGCGCAGTGGCGGCGCTGGTCGTGGCGCTGCTGATTAGCGGCGGCATTCTGACCTGGGCCGGCTTCAACGACCCGCAGGAGATCAACGGTACGCTTCGCGCCGACGCCACGCCCACCGCAACAAGTTCGTCGATCGCCGACGAAGACTGGCCGGCCTATGGACGTAATCAGGAAGGCCAACGCTATTCGCCGCTGAAACAGATCACTGCGGATAACGTTCACCAACTGAAAGAAGCGTGGGTCTTCCGCACCGGCGATCTGAAACAACCCAACGATCCGGGTGAAATCACCAACGAAGTGACCCCGATTAAAGTCGGCGATACGCTTTATCTGTGTACAGCTCACCAGCGTCTGTTCGCGCTGGACGCCGCCAGCGGTAAAGAGAAGTGGCATTTTGATCCTCAGTTGAAGACCGATTCGTCTTTCCAGCATGTGACCTGCCGCGGCGTCTCTTATCATGAGGCCAAAACGGATACCGCCTCGCCGGAGGTCATCGCCGACTGTCCGCGCCGCATTATCCTTCCGGTCAATGACGGTCGCCTTTTCGCGGTGAATGCCGAAACCGGCAAGCTGTGTGAAACCTTCGCCAACAAAGGCGTCCTGAATCTGCAAACCAATATGCCGGACACCACGCCGGGACTGTATGAACCGACGTCGCCGCCGATTATCACCGATAAAACGATTGTCATTGCCGGTTCGGTCACGGATAACTTCTCTACTCGCGAAACGTCCGGCGTTATCCGTGGTTTTGATGTTAATGGCGGTAAACTACTGTGGGCCTTCGATCCTGGGGCGAAAGATCCGAACGCGATTCCAGCCGATGAGCACGCTTTTACCTTTAACTCGCCGAACTCCTGGGCGCCTGCCGCCTATGATGCGAAACTGGATCTGGTCTATCTGCCGATGGGCGTGACCACGCCGGATATCTGGGGCGGTAACCGCACGCCGGAGCAGGAACGTTATGCCAGCTCCATCCTGGCGCTGAATGCCACCACCGGGAAACTGGCCTGGAGTTATCAGACCGTCCATCACGATCTGTGGGATATGGACCTGCCGGCACAGCCGACGCTGGCGGATATTACCGTTGACGGTACTACCGTTCCGGTTATCTATGCGCCAGCGAAAACCGGTAATATCTTTGTGCTGGACAGACGTAATGGCGAGCTGGTCGTGCCCGCTCCGGAAAAACCGGTCCCGCAGGGCGCGGCAAAAGGCGATTATGTCGCCAAAACTCAGCCGTTCTCTGATTTAACCTTCCGCCCGAAAAAAGATCTCTCCGGCGCGGATATGTGGGGCGCGACCATGTTCGACCAACTGGTGTGCCGCGTTATGTTCCACCAGTTGCGCTATGAAGGTATCTTCACCCCGCCATCCGAGCAGGGGACATTGGTCTTCCCTGGCAACCTGGGGATGTTTGAATGGGGCGGTATTTCCGTCGATCCAGACCGTCAGGTCGCTATCGCTAACCCGATGGCGCTGCCGTTTGTCTCGAAGCTGATCCCACGCGGCCCGGGTAATCCAATGGAACCGCCGAAAGACGCGAAAGGTACCGGTACAGAAGCGGGTATTCAGCCGCAGTACGGCGTACCGTTCGGCGTCACGCTGAATCCGTTCCTTTCGCCGTTTGGTTTGCCGTGTAAACAACCGGCCTGGGGCTACATTTCCGCGTTGGATCTGAAGACCAATGAAATCGTGTGGAAGAAACGTATAGGGACGCCGCGCGACAGTATGCCGTTCCCGATGCCGGTTCCGGTGCCGTTCAACATGGGGATGCCCATGCTCGGCGGGCCAATCTCAACCGCCGGTAACGTGTTGTTTATCGCCGCGACCGCCGACAACTACCTGCGCGCTTATAACATGAGCAACGGGGAAAAACTGTGGCAGGGACGTTTACCCGCCGGAGGCCAGGCAACGCCGATGACCTATGAGGTAAACGGTAAGCAGTACGTGGTCGTTTCTGCCGGAGGCCACGGTTCGTTTGGTACGAAGATAGGCGACTATATCGTGGCCTATGCTTTGCCTGACGACGCGAAATAACCATTAATGCCCGGCGTATGCCGGGCATTGTGCCGGGTGGCGGTTTCGCCTTACCCGGCCTGCGTCGCAGACATCGATTAGACCGTAAATCCTAACATCATTCCCGTATCTTCATGTTCTAACAGATGACAGTGCGCCATATAGGCATGTTCCTTCGGCGCGTCGTGATCGAACTTGACCAGCACTTCGCTGATGCCGCCCTCAACGCGTACCGTATCCTTCCAGCCCGTTCTGTGCGCCGCTGGCGCTTTGCCATTCTCTGACAGAATACGGAACTGCGTGCCGTGAATATGGAAAGGATGCAGCATCATGTCGCCCACGCCGGAAATCACCCAACGTTCATGTCGGCCTTTTTGCGCCGCGAACATCGGTTTGTTCATATCGAAGACCTGGCCGTTGATAAAGTTAGCGTTATGGAAGTCGAATTTTCCGCCGTGATTCATATTGCCCATCGCGCCATGATTCATCCCGCTGTGATCCATGTTGCCATGATCCATCTCGCCATGCCCCATATTGCCGCCCTGCATATGCGCGTTCATGCTGTCATGATCCATACCGCTCATCGCCTGAGCGCCATATTTCTTCATCAGCATTTGCATCCCCATCATATCAAGGCGCGGATCCATCGACAGTTTCAGGTTGCGCACCGTCAGCCCTTCCAGCAACGGCAACGCCGGCATCGTCGTCAACGTATCCGGCAGCGTACCGGAGGCGGTAATCCGCAGCGGCTGGATACGCATCACCGGATGCGGTTTATCAAACGGAGCGATCGCCATTCCCATCTGGCTGACCGGCAGCGTCACCAGGTCAAAGGCTTTCCCGTCGCTGATATCCACCAGCACTTCAAAACGCTCGCCCATTAATAACGGCAGTTCAGTGACTTTCACCGGCTCCGCCAGCAGGCCGCCGTCGCTGGCGATCACATAAAGCGGGCGATTATCGCTGGCGGCGATATTCAGCGAACGCGCATTACAGCCATTCAGCAAGCGCAGACGTAGCCAGCCTTTCGGCGCGGAATGCTGCGGATAGATAGCGCCATTGGTCAGCAGCGTATCGCCAAACCAGCCGACGGCGGCGGTCATAATATCCAGTTGATAATCAATCTGGCCATCGGCGGAGAAGCGTTTGTCCTGAATGATCACCGGTACATCGTCGATGCCCCACTGTTTCGGCAGGCGCAATTTGCGAATCTCGTCATCTTCAATCAGCACCAGTCCGGCAAGGCCCATCGCCACCTGGCGCCCGGTTTTGCCGTGTTTGTGCGGATGAATCCAGCAGGTCGCGGCGCGTTGCTGCGGCGTAAACGTCACCGTGCGGGTTCCGCCAGCGGGAATAATCCCCTGCGGGCCGCCGTCGACGATGCCCGGAATCTCCAGGCCATGCCAGTGAAGCGTCGTGTCTTCGGCCAGTTGGTTATGGATATCAACGGTCACGCTTTTTCCTTTGTGAAGCTGTACCGCTGGCCCCAGCAAATTACCGTTGTAGCCCCAGGTTGTCGCGTTCTTACCGGCGAATGTCGACTGTCCGGCTTTAACAATTAACTGCATACGGTTGCTCGCATCTGCCGTTAACAGGTCAGGAATAGGCAACGCGGGACGTTCGGCGGCAAAAGCGGCGCGGCTCCACAGCGGCAGCGCTGATGCAACCCCCAGCGCCACTGAATATTTTAAGAAATCACGGCGTAACATAATCATTTCCTTATAATGAACAGGCGGGTGTCTAAGCTTAGACCCTGCCCTAACGGGAAGGTCAAGCCAGCAACACGTCTTTACCGTTCCTGACAGCAATACAACAAGAATGAAAACGCCGCGACCAATCCTGATAATAAAAGTCGTCGCTACGTTCTCAGTATGCTAACGTTGACTTTCCCTGATGCCGTGGTAGAAGCAATGAAGACGTTTTTCAGACCCGTGTTGTTTGGCAGCCTGATGGCCTTATGCGCAAATAGCTATGCGCTTACTGAATCCGAAGCTGAAGATATGGCCGATTTAACGGCGGTTTTCGTTTTTCTGAAAAATGACTGTGGTTACCAAAATTTACCCAACAGTCAGATTCGCCGTGCGCTGGTCTTTTTTGCCCAGCAAAATCAGTGGGACCTGAGTAACTACGACACCTTCGATATGAAATCGTTGGGCGAAGACAGCTACCGCGATCTTAGCGGCATCGGCATTCCGGTCGCTAAAAAATGCAAAGCTCTGGCCCGCGATTCTCTGAGCCTGTTAGCCTACGTTAAATAATCCTCCGCGATCCTATTGCTGAAATAATGACCGTGCATCCACGGTCATTGTTAGCTATGATGTTGCGCCCTTTTTTTACGGGTGTTAACAATGGAGGTATCAGCCAATGGCCGAAAATACGATGTGGCATGAAACGCTACACGACCAGTTTGGTCAGTACTTTGCCGTAGACAACGTTCTGTATCATGAAAAAACCGATCACCAGGATTTAATCATCTTTGAAAACGCCGCTTTTGGCCGCGTGATGGCGCTGGACGGCGTGGTACAGACCACCGAACGCGACGAGTTTATTTATCATGAAATGATGACCCACGTCCCGCTGCTGGCGCACGGTCATGCGAAACACGTTCTGATTATCGGCGGCGGCGACGGCGCAATGCTACGTGAAGTTACCCGGCATAAAAACGTCGAAACCATCACCATGGTGGAGATCGACGCTGGCGTAGTCTCGTTTTGCCGCCAGTATTTACCCAACCACAATGCCGGCAGCTACGACGATCCGCGCTTTACGCTGGTAATCGACGACGGCGTGAATTTCGTCAATCAGACCCATCAGACCTTTGATGTAATCATTTCCGACTGTACCGATCCGATAGGCCCCGGCGAAAGCCTGTTTACCTCCGCCTTTTATGAAGGCTGTAAGCGTTGCCTGAATCCGGGCGGCATTTTTGTCGCCCAGAACGGCGTGTGCTTCCTGCAACAGGATGAAGCGATCGACAGCCACCGCAAGCTGAGTCATTACTTCAGCGATGTCGGCTTCTACCAGGCGGCGATTCCGACCTATTACGGCGGCATCATGACCTTCGCCTGGGCGACGGACAACGATGCTCTTCGTCACCTGTCGAGCGAAATTATTCAGGCGCGTTTTCATGCCGCCGGCCTCAAATGTCGCTATTACAACCCGGCTATTCATGCCGCTGCATTTGCGCTACCGCAATATCTACATGACGCACTGTCCGCACAGTGACGTTAAGGAGGTGATAAAAATTGAAAAAGCTGAAACTGCATGGCTTTAACAATCTGACGAAAAGCCTGAGTTTTTGTATTTACGATATCTGCTACGCCAAAACCGCAGAAGAGCGCGATGGCTATATCGCCTATATCGATGAACTCTATAACGCCAACCGACTGACCGAGATCCTGTCGGAGACCTGCTCCATTATCGGCGCGAACATCCTGAACATCGCCCGTCAGGATTATGAACCCCAGGGCGCCAGCGTCACGATTCTGGTGAGCGAAGAGCCAGTCGACCCGAAACTTATCGACCAAACCGAACATCCCGGCCCGCTGCCGGAAACCGTGGTGGCGCACCTCGATAAGAGCCATATCTGTGTGCATACCTATCCGGAAAGCCATCCGGAAGGCGGGCTTTGTACCTTTCGCGCCGACATCGAAGTGTCAACCTGCGGGGTGATTTCACCGCTAAAAGCGCTCAATTACCTGATCCACCAGCTAGAGTCCGATATTGTCACCATCGATTACCGCGTGCGCGGCTTTACCCGCGACGTCAACGGTATGAAGCACTTTATCGATCATGAGATTAATTCCATTCAGAATTTTATGTCGGAAGATATGAAATCGCTGTATGACATGGTGGATGTAAACGTGTATCAGGAAAATATTTTCCATACCAAGATGCTGCTTAAAGAGTTCGATCTTAAGCACTACATGTTTCACACCAAACCGGAAGATCTCACTGAAACAGAACGCCAGCAGATCACCGCCGCGCTGTGGAAAGAGATGCGCGAGATTTACTACGGCCGCAATATTTC
Organism: Salmonella sp. 32100201201700099SM; assembly: GCF_017572645.1. Classification (NCBI taxonomy): domain Bacteria; kingdom Pseudomonadati; phylum Pseudomonadota; class Gammaproteobacteria; order Enterobacterales; family Enterobacteriaceae; genus Salmonella; species Salmonella sp. 32100201201700099SM. The sequence continues at coordinate 96,883 of NZ_JAGERQ010000009.1, forward strand.
TGCGGTCTGATTCATCACTGACAGCGCCTGACGGCGCTGTCACTCCGGCTGCACCAGCGTTAGCGCAAAAGCGCGCCCTTTCAGTTCAACCTGCGCTGACGGCGGCAGATTGACGTCGGTAATCACGTCATTAAAGCGCTCAAGCGGCACCACATTAAAGAGCGAATGTGCGCCATACTTACTGCTGTCCGCCAGCAACACTTTGCGCTGCGCATTAGCAATAATCTCCTGTTTAAGCCCGGCCTTATCTTCCGTTGGGGTCGTCACGCCCGTTTTTACCCCCCATGAATTACAGCTCATAAACGCGATGTTCGGATACACGCTGCGCAACAGCTTACGCCCATGCTCACCGATACAGGACTGACTGCTGTCATCGATACGACCGCCGACAATCGTCACTTCAATTTGCCGGAACTCAGCTAAAAACAGCGCAATATGCAGATCGACGGTGATGACCCGCAGCGGAAGATGGGTTAAGCATTTCGCCAGCTCCATCATTGTCGTACCGGCATCCAGCACGACGGCATCGCCAGCATTCACCAGCGATGCGGCAACGCGTGCGATCGCCCGTTTTTCAGCGGGCGATCGCAGTTGTTTTTCATTGGTGGTGGGCTGGGCGGGTTCAAAACGCCGCAGCGCCACGCCGCCATGACTACGGCTGATCACGCCCTGCTCATCCAGCTTGATCAAATCGCGACGGATAGTGGCTGGCGATGCGTCAACCGCCTCAACCAGCTGTTCTACCGTAACCAGCGTATGGTTTTTCAGATACGCCACAATGAGATCCAGACGGTGTTGTCCTTTCATAACAGGGAATTATGCCAGTTGCATTGCCAGTTTGATCGATACGGCCATGCTCTCAGATTTTGCTTTTCCCGTCCAGGCGATATCAAATGCGGTGCCATGATCGGCAGAGGTCCGGATAAACGGCAGCCCCGCGGTGATATTCACGCCATCATAAAAACCAAGCAATTTCAACGGGATATGCCCCTGGTCATGATACATCGCCACCACCATATCATACTGCCCCTCATAAGCCTGGAGAAATACAGTATCCGGCGGGCACGGCCCATAAACGTCCATACCTTTTGCACGGGCATCGGTAATGGCTGGCGTCAGGATACGCGTTTCTTCATCGCCAAACAGGCCATTCTCGCCCGCATGAGGGTTCACGCCTGCCACGGCGATACGCGGTTTAACGTAACCCACACGCTTGAGGAAAGTATCAGCAATACCAATCACCGTTTCGACACGTGCAGTACTTAACGTATCAAGGAATTTACGTAGCGCGATATGCGTTGAAACGTGAATCACTTTTAGTTTATCGGTGTAAAGTACCATCGCGTAATCGCGGCTATGGGTCAGGGTCGCGAGCAGCTCGGTATGGCCCGGATAGTTGTGCCCCGCCAGATGCAGCGCCTCTTTATTCAGCGGCGCGGTAGCGATAGCCTGTACGTCGCCCCGTAACGCTAACTCGGTGGCGCGCTTCACGCAGCGATACGCTAAATCCCCCGCCTGCGCCTGAACTTTCCCGGCCTCCAGCGCCTCCGGCTGCGCCAGCGGCTCATCAATCACATGAATGATGCCGGGCGCAAAACGTGCTTCGGCGACCCGTTCAATGGCCCGTAACTCGACGTTCGGCGTGATGCCCTTCGCCTGTAAACGTTTCAACGTTGCGAGGCATCCAATAACCACCAGCGGCGCGCCGTTGAGACCGTCTTCGCTTAGCGCTTTAACAATAATTTCCGGCCCAATGCCCGCGGGATCGCCCATAGTAATGGCAACGGTTTTAGTCTCCACAATACATCTCCTCAATATAATAAAGCGCGTCACACAACGTACTGTCTGAACCGAATCCGCCCGCTTTGGTAATGACCGGCAGATCGTCAATTTCGCTGTTTACAAACGTTCCACAGGGAATACAGGGCGCCACCTCGCTCTGAATGCGATAACCTTCAGCGCCAAGCGCGCCGGCGACGGCGGTAGCGATATCGCCGCCGGTCAGAAACAGCCCGCCAATCCGCGCCTGCTCGATAATGTTTAACGTGACGACGCCAAGCCGCTGGCTCAGTCGCTCGCCCAATTGCTGACGGCTCATCGCGGATTTTTCGCACAGCGCGTCGATTAACTGTCGATCTTCTGCGCGACGGCTGGTGCGTAAAATCGTATGTCGATGCTGACTTAACAGCGCGCAGGCCTGCTCTACGACAGACGCGATTTCCTGTTCCGCGCTATCCGACACCATGCGCGCGGCATCGATATCCACGACCTCCGCACGTCCCCGGCACAGCGCATTATCCACCTGACGTCGCGTGGCTTCGCTCATCGAACCGGCTACCACCAGTACCGGTAGCCGCTGCCGGTCTTGCATAAAAAGTTCAACCGGCAACGCATTCGCCAGACCAGCTGCGCCGACGAGCAGCGGCATCGACGGTTGTTCGCACGCCGCTTGCGCAATCAACGTCAGGTCCCGCTCTTCTACCGCATCCACGACGATAATCCCTTCGCCCTCAGCCGCATAAGCCGTAAGTAAGGCGCTTAACCCGCCGCGTCGGACATCCTGTAAAAAGACTTCATACACAGGGATCTCACTTTGCAACGCCACTATCTCGGCAATACGGGAAGAGACAATGGGCGTTTTCGGATCGCTGGCAAATTCGGTTTCCAGTAGCGGGACGCCATTAACCAGACATTTTCCTTCGAGCGTCGTGCGTCCGGCCGCAGGGATCGCGGCGGCGATAACGGCCAGTTTTCGCTGACTGGCGCGCATGGCCGCCGTCACTTCGGCGCCGATATTACCGCGAAATGTGGAGTCGATTTTTTTGTACACCAGCGGCGCTGGCGATGTCTCACACCACGGGGAAAGCGCGGCATAAACGGCAGATGCCGCCTGATCTGCGGGCATCGCCCGGCTTTCGGTGTTAATGACTAACACATCGGCGCGGCGGGACGGTTTTTGCGACGCGCTCAACATGACTTCCGTTCTCGCCCCCTTCTTCGCCAACTGGACGCCGGTATCATTCGATCCGGTAAAATCATCGGCGATAACTATCATTTTCATGCGTTTTTCTCCAAAGAAGCCTGACGCGCCTGTTTTTTCGCAACCCAGGAGGTCAACACTGGCGTCAGGATTGCCGTGGTGATCACCGAGGCGGCAATCAGCGGAGCGGCAGCAGCGGCCACCTCGGCGAGCGAAGGGTCGGCCTGCGCAATAGCCAGCGGCGTCGCAACGGCATTACCCGCGGTGCTGGAGGCCGCCGCCCCGGCAATGCCAGTTCCGCCAACCAGACGATCTGCGCGAATATTAAAGAAACCGCCAACGAACGTTGTCAGCACGCCGAGCAGAATTCCGGCAAGTCCGCCTTGTAGTAACATTTCCAGATTGATGCCCGCCCCCAGCGCAAAAGCAAAGAAAGGAATGAGCAGCGGGCCGCCTTTGGTCAAAAAATCGCGCATATGAGGATCAAGATTGCCGAGGATCATGCCGACAACCAGCGGAACCAGCACCGCCACCAGCGCCATAATGGGAATGTTCGCCATCCCTGCCGCGCCCAGCGCAATCATCGTAAAGAAAGGGCCATCATTAAGAGACAAAATAGAGATAGCGCCGACGTCGCGCTCATTGCCGAATTCGCCTACCAGCGCAGCATAAAGTCCGCCATTCGAATTGCTCATCGCCGCGATAATCGCCACGCCGCTCAGGCCAAAAATACCCTCCGCGCCGAAAAGATGCTCCACGCCCAGGCCAATGCCGATGGCGACAAGCAACTTGGTGAGCGTAATCGTCCCGCCCTGCAATAACGCCTGGGGCGCAGCTTTCACACTGATACCGGCTCCCATACACAGCAGAAAAGCGCCAATTAGCGGCGCCGCGCCGTTTTTAAATAAGGCGGTGGTAAAACCGCCGATCTCAAGCGCCTGCGGGGCGAAGGTGTTAATGACTGCGCCAATAACGAGCGGTACGACCATCATGCCGCCGGGTACGCGCTCTATTGCTTTTTTGATGTTCATGGTCTTACCGCCTGTTGCTTGTTGTGATTGAATAAAATCATAACGATTATATTCAATCAAATTAAGATCACGAACGCGTCAGATCACAGTTTTAAAATGATTAATAAAAATCAAAAAATCATTCTGCTATAAAAAAGCCGGGATACTCCCGGCTGGAATGTGTGGTGATTTCGTTTCCACTACCGCCCCCAACTGTCCGTCGACTGGCGTTGCGGGACAATAACGAAGAGAGGGTCAGGCTTTACTGACGAATTCCCGATACGCGGCGACGACCCGCAGAAAATCCTCCATGCCGCACAGGGATAAACTCTCTTCATCGTAATAACTCATCCCCTCTTCCATCTCATCGCCGGAAAAATCCAGCTGATTGGCGCGAATCATCACTTCTTCGCCGTCTATCCAGATCGTGTACTCATGCCCCGCTCGTTGCCAGGAACGTTCGCTGCCTTTGACCGTACGCGCGGCTTGTTCTACTTCATCCAGTAGCGAGAGGTTGTCTTTAACCTCTTCATTAAACCAGTGACCGACCACCTCGTGGCCCATCGACATTCGTACCAAAACCCGTCCGGTCACATCGCGCAGAAATTCGTAATCCATAATGTGTTCCTCTGCAAAGCCCTTACAGTCATTATCGCAGCAGCGGAGAAGAAAAAAAGCGGGAACAGCAGGCGGAATGAAAATAAAAACCCACCGCAGTTGCGATGGGTTTTGTAGGCCCGGTAAGCGTAGCCGCCACCGGGCAATAAGAGGCGTAGACATGGTAAGCCTGACGCCGTCAGGCAAATTACACCGCAGTCTGGAAAATCACGCCGTCCGCTTTCTCGGTGTACTGAGAAAGCTGGTCAAAGTTCAGATAACGGTAGGTATCTACCGCTGTTTTATCCACCTGCGCCACATAGGTCTGATACTCTTCCGGCGTCGGCAGTTTGCCGATCAGCGCTGCCACCGCCGCCAGCTCCGCAGAAGCCAGGAAGACGTTCGCACCGGTACCTAAACGGTTCGGGAAGTTACGGGTAGAAGTGGAAACCACCGTTGCACCGTCAGCCACTCGCGCCTGGTTACCCATACACAGGGAACAGCCAGGGATCTCAATACGCGCACCGCTCTTCCCGAACACGCTGTAGTAGCCCTCTTCCGTGAGCTGCGCGGCGTCCATACGGGTTGGCGGCGCTACCCACAGGCGGGTTGGCAACTGGCCTTTGTGGCTATCCAGCAACTTACCGGCAGCACGGAAGTGGCCGATGTTGGTCATGCAGGAACCGATGAACACTTCGTCGATCTTCTCGCCCTGCACGTCAGACAGCAGACGCGCGTCGTCCGGATCGTTCGGCGCACAGAGGATTGGCTCTTTGATATCCGCCAGATCGATGTCGATCACCGCCGCGTATTCCGCGTCGGCATCGGCTTCCAGCAGCTGCGGGTCCGCCAGCCATTTTTCCATGCCCTGGATACGACGTTCCAGCGTACGACGGTCGCCGTAGCCTTCCGCAATCATCCACTTCAGCAGGACGATGTTGGAGGTCAGGTATTCAACGATCGGCTCTTTGTTCAGCTTGATGGTACAACCCGCAGCGGAACGCTCGGCGGAAGCATCGGTCAGCTCAAACGCCTGCTCGACTTTCAGATCCGGCAGACCTTCGATTTCCAGGATGCGGCCAGAGAAGATGTTTTTCTTGCCTTTCTTCTCAACGGTCAGCAGGCCCTGTTTGATGGCGTACAGCGGGATGGCGTGGACCAGATCGCGCAGGGTGATGCCCGGCTGCATTTTGCCTTTGAAGCGCACCAGCACCGATTCCGGCATATCCAGCGGCATCACGCCGGTCGCGGCGGCAAACGCCACCAGACCAGAACCCGCCGGGAAGGAGATACCGATCGGGAAACGGGTATGGGAGTCACCGCCGGTACCGACGGTATCCGGCAGCAGCATACGGTTCAGCCAGGAGTGGATCACGCCGTCGCCCGGACGCAGAGAGACACCGCCGCGGTTCATAATGAAGTCTGGCAGCGTGTGGTGCGTGGTGACGTCAACCGGCTTCGGATAGGCTGCGGTGTGGCAGAAGGACTGCATCACCAGATCGGCGGAGAATCCCAGACAGGCCAAGTCTTTCAGCTCGTCGCGGGTCATCGGGCCGGTCGTATCCTGAGAACCGACGGAGGTCATTTTCGGTTCGCAGTACGCGCCCGGACGGATACCTTTCACACCACAGGCGCGACCGACCATTTTCTGTGCCAGCGAGAAGCCACGGCTGCTTTCCGCCACGTCTTTTGCCTGACGGAAAACGTCTGAGTGCGGCAGCCCCAGCGCTTCACGCGCTTTGGTGGTCAGGCCACGGCCGATAATCAGCGGAATACGACCACCGGCACGCACTTCGTCAATCAGCACGTCGGTTTTCAGTTCGAAGGTTGCCAGCAGTTCGCCGGTTTCATGATTGCGTACTTCGCCTTTGTACGGGTAGACGTCAATCACATCGCCCATATTCAGGTTAGAAACGTCAACTTCAATCGGCAGCGCGCCCGCATCTTCCATGGTGTTAAAGAAGATAGGCGCAATTTTGCCGCCGAGGCACAGACCGCCGCCGCGCTTGTTCGGCACGTTCGGGATGTCATCGCCCATGAACCACAGCACGGAGTTGGTCGCGGATTTACGGGAAGAACCGGTGCCCACCACGTCACCCACGTAGGCCAGCGGGTAGCCTTTTTTCTGCAATGCTTCGATTTGTTTGATGGGGCCGACAACGCCTGGCTGATCCGGCTCAATGCCTTCACGGGCGTTTTTCAGCATCGCCTGCGCATGTAACGGGATATCCGGTCTCGACCACGCATCCGGCGCCGGAGAGAGATCGTCGGTATTCGTTTCGCCGGTCACTTTGAAAACGGTGACGGTGATTTTTTCCGCCAGCGGCGGACGGCTCAGGAACCATTCGGCGTCGGCCCAGGATTGCATCACCTGTTTGGCGTATTCATTGCCCGCTTTGGCTTTCTCTTCTACGTCGTAGAAGTTATCGAACATCAGCAGGGTGTGGGACAGCGCTTTGGCCGCAATCGGCGCCAGTTTCACATCGTCCAGCGCATCAATCAGCGGATGAATGTTGTAACCACCCTGCATGGTGCCCAGCAGTTCAATGGCTTTTTCTGGGGAGACCAGCGGGGAGGTGGTGTCGCCTTTCGCGACAGCAGCGAGAAAACCGGCTTTAACATAAGCGGCTTCATCTACGCCAGGAGGAACGCGGTTGATCAACAGGTCTAACAGGAATTCTTCTTCGCCCACAGGCGGGGTCTTCAGCAGCTCGACAAGCGCAGCCATTTGGGTTGCGTCTAAAGGTTTTGGCACAATCCCCTGGGCAGCACGCTCAGCTACGTGCTTACGGTATTCTTCTAGCACGACGATATCTCCTCGCTCTCATTGTCATAATGCGGCGCTTTTGTTGATGGGCGATTCTCTTCACGCTCCTGTGAGACAGTAGTTAGTAGGGTAAATGCCCGGTACCGCATAAGGCACAATAACAGGATTTTCTTTAAGTGTTAATCTGTTTACAAAAAAGCAACATAAAAAAGTGGCTGAATCGTTAAGGATGGTCTAATGCTCTACTGAGACGGGAGCTGCAGCCATAAATGCTTATCTCATTTCGTGCTTTGATCGTCACGTAACGTTACCGATCCCAACATTAGCTAAAAATTAAACTATCGTCCCTTTATACTCACGCGAAACTGCACCCCGTCGGCGGCAGGCATAATGACCATAGCGATTCTCGGGAATCGGGAGAGATAAAATGACGTTGCCCTTTAAACCCCATCTCATTGCCCTTGTGTGCAGTGCCGGGTTATTTGCCGCTTCGGGCGTACTGTATGTTAAAAGCCGCGCTCCCGAAGCGCCCGCGCAGGCGGCGACTCCCGCCCCTGAGCAAACGCAGACCGCTGTGCCCGCGCCTGTCGCGAAAACGACCTTTACCACTGCGCAAATTGATCAATGGGTCTCGCCTGTCGCGCTTTATCCCGATGCCCTGCTTTCTCAGGTGCTCATGGCCTCCACCTACCCGGCGAACGTGGTTCAGGCCGTCCAGTGGTCGCGGGATAACCCCACGCTGCAAGGCGATGCCGCTATTCAGGCGGTGGCCAGCCAACCGTGGGACCCCAGCGTCAAATCGCTGGTCGCCTTTCCCCAGTTGATGGCGCTTATGGGCGAGAATCCGCAATGGGTGCAAAACCTGGGCGATGCGTTCTTAGCCCAGCCACAGGATGTGATGGATGCGGTGCAAAGGTTGCGTCTGCTCGCTCAACAAACCGGTTCGCTAAAATCAACGCCGCAGCAAACCGTCACCAGCGTGCCGAAGTCCAGCGCTTCTACCGCCGTCACGACGACAACAACCACCACCACATCCGCCAGTACGCCAGCGACACCGTCGACCGTCATCAAAATTGAACCCGCGAATCCGCAGGTGGTGTACGTGCCGAACTATAACCCCGCGACGGTGTATGGCGCCTGGCCCAATACCGCTTATCCGCCGGTGTATTTACCGCCCCCTCCGGGGCAGCAGTTTGCCGATAGTTTTGTTAAAGGTTTTGGTTATAGTCTGGGCGTCGCCACCACCTATGCGTTGTTCAGCAGCATAGACTGGGATGACGACGATCATCACCACCATGACGACGACCATCATGATGATGATTACCATCATGGTGGTAACGGTTATCAACATAATGGCGATAATATCAACATCAATGTCAATAATTTCAACCGGATATCCGGGCAAAACCTGCCGGGCCAAACGATGGGCTGGCAGCATAATCCCGCCTGGCGCAATGGCGTCCCCTATCCGAATAATACCGTTGCGCAACGGTTCCATCCCACCAATGTTAGCGGCGGGTTAAGCACAACGCAGCAAGCGCCAGTGTCTCGCGACAGTCAGCGCCAGGCGGCCATGACGCAATTCCAACAGCGCAGCCATACGGCGAACGCTTCTTTGCCAGCGCCAGGCACCCGCGATGCCCAGCGCAAAGCGGCATCGCAGCAGTTAAATCAAATTGCCCAGCGTAATAATTACCGTGGCTATGACGGAACACAAAACAGCAGTCGTCGCGAGGCGGCGCAGCAGACACTGAATAAATCCACCACGCAGCAGCATCGTTCCGAGCTGAAGGCTAAAGCCCAGCAGCACCCTGTTTCACAGCAGCAGAGAGACACCGCCCGCCAGCGTATTGAATCCTCTACGCCGCAGCAGCGTCAGGCATTTCGCCAGAATATGCACGCCAATGTGTTTAGCGGGAACGACAGTCGATCGCCGTCATGGCAATCGCAACAGCTACGCGGCCTGGAAAGCCGTCGCGGCAGTCACTTAAACACCGAGCAACGCGCCGCCGCGCGGGAACATTTTTCTGAACATCATGAATTTCATCGCCGTTAACCGGAGCAGATAATGAAAAAGGTTATGTTAAGCGCTCTGTTACTGTCGTTACCCTTGCTGGGCTACGCGCAGGAACGGTTCCCCTCCCCGGAAGCGGCCGCCAGCGCCTTCGCCGCGGCGGTAGCCGGAAAAAACGAAACGCAGCTTACCGCGCTACTGGGCGATGACTGGCGGCAATTTCTGCCGCCGGAAGGTGCCGATCCCGAGGCCGTGGCCCGCTTCAATCGTGACTGGCGCGAAGGCCATCGCATTGTACAAAAAGACAATACGGCGCACCTGAATGTCGGACGAGAAGACTGGCAGCTCCCGGTGCCCATGGTGAAAGAGACTGGCGGCTGGCGCTTTGATATGGCGGCAGCCGGAAATGAGATCCTCACCCGTACTATTGGGCGAAATGAACTTTCTACCTTACAGGCCATGCATGCTTACGTTGATGCGCAGCAGGACTATTACTTACAAAACCATCGCTGGGCGCACAGGATAATCAGTAGCGAAGGCCAAAAAGATGGCCTGTACTGGCCAACCAAAGCAGGCGACGTCCCCAGTCCGTTAGGCCCAAACTTTAGTCCCGCAGCGCCAGACGAGGGTTACCACGGCTACCATTTCCGTATTATCAGCGATAACGACGGTCACGGCGCGGCGCTTCTGGCCTGGCCGATGCATTACGGCGAAACCGGGGTGATGAGTTTTATGGTCAACCAGGACGATCGTATTTATCAGGCGGATTTAGGCAAGGAGACGGAGAGTAAAGTTCAGGCTATCACGCGTTTTGCGCCAGACGCGCAGTGGCAGGTCGCCGAATAACCCGTAAGCGCCTGGCGTTATCGCCAGGCCGTGATCATTAGCCCTGATGCGGCATCAATTCCGGGTGGCCTTGTACCGGCGGCTTGTTGCTGGTCAGCGCGGCTTCATCAGCCTGAATGCTGCCGGAATTGGCCGCCCATACGCCTTCATGCGTGTGGGTGATCTGCTGATGCTGCGCATTCAAATCCTCGCCCATTGCCGCAATATGCGTGCTTTCCGTACCGCCGCTGTTAGTCGCCCAGGGGATGACGGGATCGCTGGCAAATGCCATGCCGGAAATCAAGGTCGCAGTTAGCGCTGCTGTTGTCAGAAAAAGTTTCATATATCAAACCTAATAATTAGCTCTATATTATTTTATAGCGTTACTAGTTTCAGGGGGATGACAAAGTAAGGAGAGGTATTTCTTACGAAACAATTAGTTGGTCGAAAATGACAGACAAAGGCACTACCGACGGCATAAGATTTGAAAAACGTACTGCTGCGGAAAAGATAAATTTTGCGGTTTCGTTATCCTTCGCCATCATTTGACACATCTGATTTGCCATGCATAAAAAAAGCGGCTGTAAAGCCGCTTTTCTGTATCGGGTGGCGCATTGCCACCTACAGAAGATTATTTCTTCTTCGCTTTCGGGTTCGGCAGGTCGGTAATACTACCTTCGAACACTTCAGCAGCCAGGCCCACGGACTCATGCAGAGTCGGGTGAGCATGGATGGTCAGCGCGATATCTTCCGTGTCACAGCCCATTTCGATCGCCAGACCGATTTCACCCAGCAGCTCGCCGCCGTTGGTGCCGACAATCGCCCCGCCGATCACACGGTGAGATTCTTTGTCGAAAATCAGTTTGGTCATACCGTCTGCGCAGTCAGAAGCGATAGCACGGCCAGAAGCTGCCCACGGGAAGGTGGCGGTTTCATAGCTGATGCCTTTTTCTTTCGCTTCTTTCTCGGTCAGGCCAACCCATGCCACTTCTGGCTCGGTGTACGCGATAGACGGGATAACTTTCGGATCGAAGTAGTGTTTCTTACCGGCGATAACTTCAGCGGCAACGTGACCTTCGTGAACGCCTTTGTGCGCCAGCATCGGCTGACCGACGATATCGCCGATAGCGAAGATGTGCGGCACGTTGGTGCGCAGCTGTTTGTCCACGCGGATAAAGCCACGGTCGTCAACTTCCACGCCTGCTTTGCCCGCGTCGAGGTTTTTACCGTTCGGCACACGACCGATCGCTACCAGAACCGCATCATAACGCTGCGCTTCAGCCGGGGCTTTTTTGCCTTCCATCGAAACGTAGATACCGTCTTCTTTCGCTTCAACGGCAGTCACTTTGGTTTCCAGCATCAGGTTGAATTTCTTGCTGATGCGCTTGGTGAAGACTTTAACGATGTCTTTATCAGCCGCCGGGATAACCTGGTCGAACATTTCAACCACGTCAATCTCTGAACCCAGTGCGTGGTATACGGTACCCATTTCCAGACCGATGATACCGCCGCCCATGACCAGCATACGCTTCGGCACTTCTTTCAGTTCCAGAGCGTCGGTAGAATCCCATACGCGCGGGTCTTCATGCGGAATAAACGGTAATTGGATCGGACGAGAACCTGCCGCGATGATCGCGTTGTCGAAGTTGATCACGGTTTTGCCGTTTTCGCCTTCAACTTCCAGGGTGTTCGCCCCGGTGAATTTACCCAGACCGTTGACCACTTTCACCTTACGGCCTTTGGCCATACCCGCCAGACCGCCGGTCAGCTGCGTGATCACTTTCTCTTTCCAGGTACGAATCTTGTCGATATCGGTTTTCGGCTCACCGAAGACGATACCGTGTTCAGCCAGCGCTTTGGCTTCTTCGATAACTTTTGCTACGTGCAGCAGCGCTTTAGAAGGGATACAGCCGACGTTCAGACAAACACCGCCAAGGGAGTTGTAGCGTTCTACAATTACGGTTTCCAGACCTAAATCAGCGCAACGGAAAGCGGCAGAATAGCCTGCCGGGCCCGCCCCAAGTACCACGACCTGAGTTTTGATTTCAGTACTCATCATGACCTCTTTATTTGTATCCGGCGGTCCGGGGTACTTGATCGCCCATCATCCACCGGGTCGTTCTATCCGCCCGTATCTTACAAAATTGTTAACAATTTTGAAACAACAAACGGATCACGAATTATCGCTTTCGCTAATAACCTCACAAAATACATGAGATTATCAAAAAAAAGCCGGCCGTCGGGCCGGCTTTTTCGCTTACATCACCAGACGGCGAATGTCAGACAACATATTGTTGATAATGGTAATGAAACGCGCACCATCAGCACCATCGATCACACGGTGGTCGAAGGAAAGAGAGATAGGCATCATCAGACGCGGCACAAACTCTTTCCCATTCCACACCGGTTCCATCGCCGACTTAGAAACGCCGAGGATAGCCACTTCCGGCGCGTTAACAATCGGCGCGAAGTGGGTAGTTCCCAGACCGCCGATGCTGGAGATAGTGAAGCAACCACCCTGCATTTCGCCAGCGGTCAGCTTACCATCACGCGCTTTTTTGGAGATGGTGGTCAGTTCACGAGACAGCTCGGTCACGCTCTTCTTATTCACGTCTTTAAAGACCGGAACCACCAGGCCATTCGGAGTATCAACCGCCACGCCGATGTTGATGTATTTTTTCAGGGTCAGACGCTGACCGTCTTCAGACAGCGAGCTGTTGAAGCGCGGCATCTGTTCCAGAGCAGCGGCAACCGCTTTCATGATGAAGACCACTGGCGTGTATTTCACATCCAGTTTGCGCTTCTCAGCTTCGGCGTTCTGCTGTTTACGGAACGCTTCCAGATCGGTGATATCGGTTTTGTCGAAGTGCGTAACGTGCGGGATCATCACCCAGTTACGGCTCAGGTTCGCACCAGAGATTTTCTGGATACGACCCAGTTCGACTTCTTCAACTTCACCAAACTTGCTGAAGTCCACTTTCGGCCACGGCAGCATACCCGGGATACCGCCGCCCGCAGCAGCCGGTGCAGCTTCCGCGCGTTTGATAGCGTCTTTCACGTAAGCCTGAACGTCTTCGCGCAGAATACGGCCTTTACGGCCAGTCCCTTTCACTTTCGCCAGGTTGACGCCAAACTCGCGCGCCAGACGGCGAATCAGCGGAGTAGCGTGAACGTACGCGTCGTTTTCAGCGAACTCAGATTTGCCTTCCGCTTTGGCAGCCGGGGCAGCAGGCTTCTCAGCTTTCGCCGCCGGAGCCGGCGCCGCCGCTTCCTGTTTAGCCGGAGCGGCCGCAGGCGCTGCGCCTTCCACTTCGAAGACCATAATCAGCGAGCCGGTTTTCACTTTATCGCCGGTGCTGATTTTGATTTCTTTCACGGTGCCCGCGAACGGCGCAGGCACTTCCATAGAGGCTTTGTCGCCTTCCACGGTGATCAGCGACTGTTCAGCGGCAACTTTATCGCCGACTTTGACCATCACTTCGGTGACTTCAACTTCGTCGCCGCCGATGTCCGGTACGTTAACGTCTTTCACGCCCGTCGCTGCTGCTGGAGCAGCCGCAGCCGGAGCGGCTTCCGCTTTCGCTGGTGCTGCTGCGCCTGCTTCACCCGCCACTTCGAAGACCATAATCAGTGAGCCGGTAGACACTTTATCACCGGTGTTCACTTTGATCTCTTTCACGGTGCCCGCGAACGGCGCCGGCACTTCCATAGAGGCCTTGTCGCCTTCGACGGTGATCAGCGACTGTTCAGCTTCAACGGTGTCGCCCACTTTCACCATCACTTCAGTCACTTCAACTTCGTCACTGCCGATATCCGGAACGTGAACGTCTTTCGCCGCTGCCGCAGCAGGTGCTGCTGCCGGAGCCGCTTCTTTCTTCTCTTCTGCCTTAGCAGGCGCAGCGTCAGCTGCACCGTCGGCGGAATCGAAAATCATGATAAGTGCACCGGTCTCAGTTTTGTCGCCGACAGAGACTTTGATCTCTTTCACGACGCCAGCCTGCGGAGACGGGACTTCCATAGAGGCTTTGTCGCCTTCTACGGTGATCAGCGACTGTTCAGCTTCAACTTTGTCGCCCACTTTGACCAGAATCTCGGTGATTTCAACTTCATCTGTCCCGATGTCCGGTACTTTGATTTCGATAGCCATTATTCTTTTACCTCTTACGCCAGACGCGGGTTAACTTTATCTGCATCGATGTTGAATTTGGTAATCGCATCCGCTACCACTTTCTTGTCGATTTCGCCACGTTTAGCCAGTTCGCCCAGCGCTGCGACAACCACATAAGAAGCATCAACTTCGAAGTGGTGACGCAGGTTCTCACGGCTGTCGGAACGACCGAAGCCATCCGTACCCAGTACGCGATAGTCGTCAGCCGGTACGTAAGTACGAACCTGCTCGGCGAACAGTTTCATATAGTCAGTAGATGCCACTGCCGGAGCGTCGTTCATCACCTGAGCGATGTACGGTACGCGCGGGGTTTCCAGCGGGTGCAGCATGTTCCAGCGCTCACAATCCTGACCATCACGCGCCAGTTCGGTGAAGGAGGTTACGCTGTACACGTCAGAACCTACGCCGTAGTCTTTCGCCAGGATCTGTGCCGCTTCACGCACGTGACGCAGGATAGAACCGGAGCCCAGCAGCTGAACTTTACCTTTGCTACCTTCAAGGGTTTCGAGTTTGTAGATACCTTTACGGATACCTTCCTCGGCACCTGCTGGCATGGCCGGCATGTGGTAGTTTTCGTTCAGGGTGGTGATGTAGTAGTAAACGTTCTCTTGTTTCTCACCGTACATACGCTCCAGACCATCATGCATGATGACAGCCACTTCGTAAGCGTAAGCCGGGTCGTAAGAGATACAGTTCGGGATAGTCAGCGACTGAATGTGGCTGTGACCATCTTCGTGCTGCAGACCTTCGCCGTTCAGCGTAGTACGACCGGAAGTCCCGCCGATCAGGAAGCCGCGAGCCTGCTGGTCGCCAGCCTGCCAGCACAGGTCGCCGATACGCTGGAACCCGAACATGGAGTAGTAGATATAGAACGGGATCATCGGCAGATCGTTGGTGCTGTAAGAGGTCGCCGCAGCCAGCCAGGATGCGCCTGCGCCCAGCTCGTTGATCCCTTCCTGCAGAATCTGGCCTTTCTCGTCTTCTTTGTAGTAAGCAACCTGCTCACGGTCCTGCGGGGTGTACTGCTGGCCGTTCGGGCTGTAGATACCAATCTGACGGAACAGACCTTCCATACCGAAAGTACGCGCTTCGTCGGCGATGATCGGTACCAGGCGATCTTTGATCGACTTGTTCTTCAGCATCACGTTCAGGGCGCGCACGAAAGCGATCGTAGTGGAAATCTCTTTGCTTTGCTCTTCCAGCAGCGCGCCGAAATCTGAAAGTTGAGGCAGCTCTAACTTCTCGGTGAAGTTCGGCTGACGGCTTGGCAGGTAGCCATGCAGCGCCTGACGGCGTTCATGCAGGTATTTGTGTTCTTCAGAACCTTCCGGGAAGGTAATGTACGGCAGTTTTTCGAGATCAGCATCGGCAACCGGCACGTTGAAACGATCGCGGACGTAACGCACGCCGTCCATGTTCATTTTCTTAACCTGGTGAGCGATGTTTTTACCTTCCGCGGTGTCACCCATGCCGTAACCTTTAATGGTATGGGCCAGGATTACGGTCGCTTTGCCTTTGGTTTCCTGCGCTTTTTTCAGTGCCGCGTAAACTTTCTTCGGATCGTGACCACCGCGGTTCAGCGCCCAAATCTGCTCGTCAGTCCAGTCAGCCACCAGCGCGGCGGTTTCCGGATATTTACCGAAGAAGTGCTCACGTACGTAAGCGCCGTCTTTGGATTTGAAGGTCTGGTAGTCACCGTCAACGGTTTCGTTCATCAGCTGGATAAGCTTACCGCTGGTGTCTTTACGCAGCAGTTCATCCCAACGACCGCCCCACATGACTTTGATCACGTTCCAGCCAGCACCTGCAAAGATGCCTTCCAGTTCGTTAACAATCTTGCCGTTACCGGTGACCGGGCCGTCAAGACGTTGCAGGTTACAGTTGATAACAAAGACCAAGTTGTCCAGTTTTTCACGGGTGGCGATGGTGATCGCGCCTTTGGATTCCGGCTCGTCCATCTCGCCGTCGCCGAGGAAGGCGTAAACGGTCTGTTTAGAGGTATCTTTCAGGCCACGGTGTTCCAGATATTTCAGGAATTTCGCCTGGTAGATAGCACCGATTGGGCCCAGACCCATAGAGACGGTCGGGAACTGCCAGAATTCCGGCATCAGTTTCGGGTGCGGATAGGAAGAGAGGCCATTGCCATGCACTTCCTGACGGAAGTTATCCATCTGTTCCTGGGTCAGACGACCTTCCAGGAACGCGCGAGCGTAGATGCCCGGAGAGATGTGGCCCTGGAAGTACACCAGGTCGCCGCCATCCTGTTCGTTGCGCGCACGGAAGAAATGGTTGAAACAGACATCATAGATCGTGGCGGAAGACTGGAAGGACGCCATGTGGCCGCCCAACTCAAGGTCTTTTTTAGACGCGCGCAGCACGGTCATGATGGCGTTCCAGCGGATCGCAGAACGAATGCGACGTTCCAGCTCCAGATTGCCCGGGTATTCCGGTTCGTCTTCAACGGCAATAGTGTTGATGTAATTACTGGCCCCTGCGCCTGCCGCGACTTTCACGCCGCCTTTACGAACTTCAGAAAGCAGTTGGTCAATCAGATACTGAGCGCGCTCAACACCTTCTTCACGGATGACCGATTCGATCGCCTGTAGCCAGTCGCGAGTTTCGATCGGATCCACGTCATTTTGGAAACGTTCTGACATGGGGGTATTCCTTATCTATCTAATACGTTGAGTTATCTGGAACCTGTCCCATTAAACTTTCGTCAGAAAGCTTAATAAGACAGGTTCTGCGTTTAGTTGCCGCGCACATTTTTGCGCTTTATTCACAACATCTTCTGGTTAACGTTCTGCCAGAAAAAACTAATTCTTGCGCTGTTCCAGGCGGCGTAAAGCGCGTTCACGACGGCTCTCCTCACGGCTTCTGTCCAGCATAATCTCTTCGATAAACGCCAGATGTCGGTGTGACGCTTCACGCGCTTCTTCTGGTTTTCCGGCCATAATGGCTTCAAATATACGGGTGCGATGCGTACTCACCAGCGGCAGCATCTCCCGACGCGCATACAGCAATTCGAAGTTCTGCCGCACGTTTTGCGCCAGCATCGGCTCCATACACCTTAGCAGATGAAGCAATACCACGTTGTGCGCCGCTTCGGTGACGGCGATTTGATACTGGAGCACGGCTTCGGACTCGGCATCCAGATCGCCGGACTCTTGCGCCAGCTCAATAGCATGGTGCAGCTCGCGAATACGGTCTTTATCTTCATCGGTGCTGCGCAGCGCCGCGTAATAAGCCGCAATGCCTTCCAGAGCATGGCGCGTTTCGAGCAGGTCAAACTGGGATTCAGGGTGATCGGAGAGCAGTTCCACCAGCGGGTCGCTAAAGCTCTGCCACAGGCTGCTCTGCACGAAGGTTCCGCCGCCCTGGCGACGAAGCAACAATCCCTTCGCTTCGAGACGTTGAATCGCCTCGCGCAAGGAGGGACGGGAGACGTCGAACTGTTTTGCCAGTTCACGTTCCGGTGGGAGTTTTTCTCCGGGACGCAATGTTCCCTCAAGGATTAAAAACTCCAGCTGCTGCTCGATCACATCGGAGAGTTTTGGTTGGCGGATTTTGCTGTAGGCCATGATTTCCTGTCTTAAGCCATTTGCCCGGAGTCAATTGGTCTTACCAATTTCATGTCTGTGACGCTAAAGTAACAAAGTATTCACCTTCTGTCCATACAGGTTTTGATTGAAATCAGTAAAGGAGGCACATTTTAACAATTTTACAGAAATCATGTTTCAAAACTGTAACTGTGCACAAATGTTAAATTTACCCACCTGGAGGTAGATTTAACGTATTTGAAACGATAAAAAATCTCATCTGAACCGATTCAACAGCAGATTAAATGCATTTTTATGCATAAATAATGAATAAAAACAAATCAACCTTTGTAAGGGAAAATAAAAGGAGGTATTTACAAGTGCTTTCTTTTTACGCAACTCGTCATCACCCCTGCACAAAGCAGGTGCATTCCCGGCCACATACCATTATTCTGATCAAGACGAAAGAGTTGAAGTGACATTTTAAAAAGCGAGCTTGTAAATAAATCAATACAAAAAGCGGAATTGCAAACTTACACACGCACTACTGCATCGTTCAAAATAAGCGCGTTATGAATAAACCGCGCCCGATACACGAGGTTTTATAATGGACAGTCAGCAGCACAGCGAGCAGCTCAAGCGCGGCCTGAAAAACCGCCATATTCAGCTTATCGCATTGGGCGGCGCGATAGGGACAGGCTTGTTCCTGGGAAGCGCCTCCGTTATTCAGTCGGCGGGGCCAGGAATTATCCTGGGCTATGCGATTGCAGGCTTTATTGCCTTTCTGATTATGCGCCAGCTGGGGGAGATGGTGGTTGAAGAACCGGTCGCCGGCTCTTTTAGCCACTTCGCCTATAAATACTGGGGCGGCTTTGCCGGATTCGCTTCCGGCTGGAACTACTGGGTGCTGTACGTATTAGTTGCCATGGCGGAACTGACCGCAGTGGGTAAATATATCCAGTTCTGGTATCCGGAGATCCCCACCTGGGCTTCTGCGGCAGCCTTCTTTGTGATTATCAACGCCATCAACCTGACCAACGTTAAAGTGTTCGGTGAGATGGAGTTTTGGTTCGCCATTATTAAAGTGATCGCCGTCATCGCTATGATTCTGTTCGGCGCGTGGTTACTCTTCAGCGATACCGCTGGTCCGCAGGCCACCGTGCGCAACCTGTGGGAACAGGGTGGCTTTCTGCCGCATGGCTGGACCGGGCTGGTGATGATGATGGCCATTATTATGTTTTCGTTCGGCGGACTGGAGCTGGTAGGGATCACCGCCGCTGAAGCCGATAACCCGGAACAGAGCATCCCCAAAGCCACTAATCAGGTTATCTATCGCATCCTGATTTTTTATATCGGCTCGCTGGCGGTTCTGCTTTCGCTGCTGCCATGGACTCGCGTCACCGCCGATACCAGCCCGTTTGTCCTTATCTTCCATGAGCTGGGCGATACGTTTGTCGCCAATGCGCTGAATATCGTGGTTCTCACCGCCGCGCTATCGGTTTATAACAGCTGCGTTTACTGCAACAGCCGTATGCTGTTCGGTCTGGCCCAGCAGGGAAATGCGCCGAAAGCGCTGCTGAACGTCGACAAACGCGGCGTACCGGTGAGCTCCATTTTGGTTTCCGCCGTCGTGACGGCGTTGTGCGTGCTGCTCAACTACTTGGCCCCAGAGTCCGCATTCGGACTGCTGATGGCGCTGGTGGTCTCCGCGCTGGTCATTAACTGGGCGATGATTAGCCTTGCCCATATGATGTTCCGTCGCGCGAAACAGCAACAGGGCGTGAAAACCCGCTTCCCGGCCCTGTTTTATCCGTTCGGCAACGTTCTCTGTCTGCTGTTTATGGCGGCGGTATTGATCATTATGCTGATGACGCCAGGTATGGCGATCTCCGTGTGGCTGATTCCGGTATGGCTGCTCATCCTGGGCGTCGGCTACCTGTGTAAAGAAAAAACGGCAAAAACGGTGAAAGCCCACTGATCGTGGCGTTACTTTTCCGCCCTCCCCGTCCGGGGAGGGTGTTATCTGCCTCACAGTTTCCCACGTATAACCATTTTATCCATATCAGCGGCGTGATCCTGCTACGCAAATAAAAGCTCGCAGGCGAATAATTACCGCCATCATCTGATGGGGAGAAGTCTCAATGGATAAGGGCAGACTTTCGGTAAGAGAGAAAATCGGGTATGGTATGGGCGACGCCGGATGTAACATTATTTTTGGCGCTATCATGCTGTTTGTTAATTACTTTTATACGGATATTTTTGGTCTTACCCCGGCGTTAGTCGGTGTTTTACTCCTTTCAGTACGCGTTATCGATGCCGTTACCGATCCGGTGATGGGCGCGCTTGCCGATCGTACCCAAAGTAAATATGGTCGTTTCCGCCCCTGGCTACTGTGGATTGCATTTCCCTACGCGCTGTTCAGCGTTCTGATGTTCACGACGCCGGACTGGGGCTATAACAACAAAGTTGTCTATGCTTTCGTCACCTATTTTCTGCTTTCCGTGACCTACACCGCCATCAATATTCCCTATTGCTCACTGGGCGGCGTGATCACTAACGATCCAAAAGAGCGCGTGGCCTGTCAGGCTTATCGCTTCGTGTTAGTCGGCATCGCGACGCTGTTGCTATCGTTAACGCTATTGCCGATGGTGGACTGGTTTGGCGGCGGCGACAAAGCCAAAGGCTATCAGTTGGCGATGACCGTGCTGGCGATTATCGGCATGGGTATGTTTCTGTTCTGCTTTGCCAGCGTCCGCGAACGCGTTCGCCCTGCCGTTCCGACGCACGATGATATGAAGAATGATTTCAAAGATGTGTGGAAAAACGATCAATGGGTACGCATTCTGCTATTGACCTTATGTAACGTCTGCCCGGGGTTTATCCGTATGGCGGCGACCATGTATTACGTCACCTGGGTGATGGGACAAAGCACCCATTTCGCTACGCTTTTTATTAGTCTTGGCGTGGTCGGTATGATGATCGGCAGTATGCTGGCAAAAGTCTTAACCGATCGCTGGTGTAAATTGAAGGTATTTTTCTGGACCAATATCGCGCTGGCGATTTTCTCCTGCGCGTTCTATTTCTTTGATCCGAAAGCCACCGTGATGATAGTGGCGCTCTACTTCCTGCTCAATATTCTGCATCAGATCCCTTCCCCGCTGCACTGGTCGCTGATGGCGGACGTCGACGATTACGGCGAATGGAAAACCGGCAAACGCATTATCGGTATCAGCTTCTCCGGTAACCTGTTCTTCCTGAAACTGGGCCTGGCGATTGCCGGGGCGATGGTCGGCTTTTTGCTCTCCTGGTACGGTTATGACGCCAGCGCCAAAGCGCAAAGCGCCTCGGCGATGAACGGTATTATGCTGTTGTTTACCGTTATCCCCGGCGTTGGCTATCTGATTACCGCAGGCGTGGTACGTCTGCTGAAAGTTGACCGTGAACTGATGAAAAAAATCCAGGACGATTTGGAAAAACGTCGCACTAATTACCGCGAATTGAGTGAGTTGCAGGAGCTCAACGCCGCTGAAAGCGTAAGGAAAGCCTGATGGCAAACTGGCCAAACCCGTTTATTGAACAACGTGCCGACCCATTTATTTTACGCGACGGCAGCGATTACTACTTTATTGCCTCCGTACCGGAATATGACAGACTGGAAATCCGCCGGGCTAATTCGCTGGAAGGGTTGCGCGCCGCCGACCCCGTTGTCGTCTGGCGCAAACCGAAAACAGGCCCGATGAGCCAGCTTATCTGGGCACCGGAAATGCACCGCATCAACGGTAAGTGGTACATCTATTTTGCCGCTACCCATACTCAAGCGCTTGATAAGCTGGGAATGTTCCAGCACCGCATGTTTGCCCTGGAGTGCGCCGATGCCGACCCACTCACCGGCAAGTGGACGGAGAAAGGTCAAATTAAAACACCGTTTGATACCTTCGCCCTCGATGCCACCACTTTTTATCATCAGGGAAAGCAGTGGTATCTGTGGGCGCAAAAAGCGCCGGATATTGCCGGTAACTCAAATATTTATCTGGCTGAACTGGAAAATCCGTGGACGATTAAAGGCGAGCCGGTAAGGCTCAGTAAGCCAGAGTACGACTGGGAGTGTCGGGGTTTTTGGGTTAACGAAGGTCCGGCCGTCGTGGTGCATGGCGACAAGCTGTTTATCAGCTATTCGGCCAGCGCCACCGATGAAAACTACTGTATGGGGTTACTGTGGATTAACGTAAACGACGATCCGCTCACCCCGCAGAACTGGCATAAATCACCGCGCCCGGTCTTTACCACCAGCTATGAGAATCGCCAGTATGGGCCGGGACACAACAGCTTTACGCAAACGCCGGAAGGTGAAGATGTACTGGTGTACCACGCGAGAAATTACACCGAAATTGAAGGCGATCCGTTGTACGATCCCAACCGCCATACGCGTCTGAAACGGGTGCGCTGGGACGAAAACGGGATGCCTGATTTTGGCGTGCCGCCAGCCGATACGATCTAAGCCGTTGCACTGCCCGGTGGCGCTAGCGCTTACCGGGCCTACAGATTTTTCCATTGTAGGCCGCATAAGCGTTAGCGCCATCGGCACAACATTACACTAATGCCCCATAAATGGTGAGCAACGCAATAATCACCACCACCACAAACGAGGCCTTCTTCGCCATCGACACCGCCGCTTTGGGGGTTTCTACTTTGTCAGTATGCGGTTCGCGCGCCAGTGAGAACTGCGCCAGACGTGTGAGCACCTGATATTGCGAAGTATGCAGATCCGCCAGCGAGGCAAACCAGGCCGGCAACGCTTTCTCGCCATGCCCCAGTAATGCATACACTACGCCCGCCAGACGTACCGGAATCCAGTCCAGCACATGAAGAATAGCGTCAATGCCGGATTGCAAACGTTGGTGCGGCGTCTGATAGCGCGCCAGCCAAGTCTGCCAGGCCCGTAAAAACGCATAACCCACCAGCGTTACCGGCCCCCACGGACCGCCAACGATAAACCAAAATAGCGGTGCGAGGTAAAAACGGAAATTTATCCATAACAACGCATTTTGCAGATCACGCAAAAACTCACGCTCATTACAATCCGGCGGCACGCCGTGAATCAGCGTAAGCTCGCTGGCCATCGCCTCGCAAGGATGCGGATCGTTACGGGACGCCGCTTTCAGCCAGGCGTGATAATGTACTCGCACTTTGCCCGCGCCGATACACAGCACGCCCAGGAGAATCCACACCACCAGCGTCGGCACGTTAAATAGCAGCCCTTTTAACGCCTGGAGCAGTAGAAAAGTCACCACCATCGCGATCGCCGTCATTCCCATCGTGCGTAACATCGAAAAATGCGTAATCCGACGGAATAGCGCCTCCAGCCGATGATCGAGCTGCCAGTGCTCGCCCAGCTTAAACAGGCGCTCGACAATCAGCACCAGTAATGTCGTAAACAGCGTCATGTCATCTCCTTGTGCGACGAGAGGGCTACCAAAGCGCGAAAGCGCGGCCAGTCAAAGGCAGGGCCAGGGTCCGTTTTGCGGTCAGGCGCAATGTTGCAGTGTCCGGTCATATTGTCGGCGATCGCCGGATAGCTAGCGATAAGCGTGCGCGTCACGGCGGCTAGCTGCTGATACTGCGCATCGGTATAAGCCAGCGTATCCGTCCCCTCCAGCTCAATACCAATGGAGAAATCATTACAACGTTCCCGCCCCTGATAGTTTGACACGCCCGCATGCCACGCACGCTTATCAAAAGGCACATACTGGACGATTTCACCGTCGCGACGAATCAGACAATGGGCCGAAACACGAAGATGAGCGATTTCTGCAAAAAAAGGATGGGCGTCTGGATCTATCGTTCCGGTGAATAATGCATCGATCCACGGACCGCCAAACTCGCCGGGGGGCAGGCTAATATTATGCACCACCAGCAAGGACGGTTTTTCGTCATCCGGACGGCAATCATAATGCGGAGAAGGGACGCGTCGCGCCTCTACCAACCAACCCTTATCTGGCAACATGCGGAGTCTCCTTTTGAGTGGTGCTTATAGCTGCTTCAGAGTAGCATGTTTCTACCTTATGATTCGTTAGCAATTTGGAGTTTTATCATGCCGCCTCGCCGTTATAACCCAGACGACCGACGTGACGCGCTACTGGAACGCATTAATCTCGATATCCCTGCCGCCGTTGCTCAGGCGCTGCGTGAAGATTTAGGTGGAGAAGTCGATGCTGGCAACGATATCACCGCGCAACTTTTGCCGGCAGATACGCAAGCCCATGCCACGGTGATCACTCGTGAAGACGGCGTTTTCTGCGGCAAGCGCTGGGTTGAAGAGGTCTTCATCCAACTGGCGGGCGATGATGTGCGCCTCACCTGGCATGTCGATGACGGCGACGCCATTCACGCCAACCAAACAGTGTTTGAACTGAACGGCCCGGCTCGCGTATTGCTGACCGGCGAGCGCACGGCGCTAAACTTTGTCCAGACCCTTTCCGGCGTCGCCAGTGAAGTACGCCGCTACGTTGGACTGCTGGCTGGCACCCAAACCCAGTTGCTCGACACGCGTAAAACGCTGCCGGGTCTGCGCACCGCGCTCAAATATGCAGTTTTATGCGGCGGCGGCGCCAATCATCGTCTGGGCCTCACTGACGCGTTCCTGATTAAAGAAAACCATATCATCGCCTCCGGTTCTGTTCGTCAGGCGGTGGAAAAAGCGTTCTGGCTACATCCGGACGTGCCGGTAGAAGTCGAGGTCGAAAATCTGGATGAACTGGACGATGCGCTGAAAGCAGGCGCGGATATTATCATGCTGGATAATTTCAACACCGACCAGATGCGCGAGGCGGTGAAACGCGTCAACGGCCAGGCGCGGCTGGAAGTATCCGGCAACGTCACCGCGGAAACCTTACGCGAATTTGCTGAAACCGGGGTGGATTTCATCTCCGTTGGCGCGCTGACCAAGCACGTACGCGCGCTCGATCTCTCCATGCGTTTTCGCTGATCCTCTCCGCCCGATGGCGCTGCGCCGTCGGGTCTATAAATCACCTGTCCGTAGATCCGCGTCGTGATTCGGTAAAATATTCGTAGCGCCTCGCAATAACGTTGCCGTGTCATGTAACGCAGCGAAAATCTTCAGAATCCGCCTTCCCGTTTTACCTTTTGCCGCTCGCCCGCTCTTTCCTCGTTTGCCACAGTAGCGCCAGCTAACTCAAGGAGCGAACAATGGAAAAACAACGCGGTTTCACGCTTATCGAACTGATGGTCGTTATTGGCATCATCGCCATTTTAAGCGCCATTGGCATTCCGGCTTACCAGAACTATCTGCGTAAAGCGGCGCTGACGGATATGTTGCAAACGTTTGTCCCCTACCGTACCGCCGTCGAACTCTGCGCTCTGGAACATGGTGGGACGAGCACATGCGATGCGGGCGTCAACGGTATCCCCTCGCCCGTCATCACCCGTTATGTTTCGGGCATGAGCGTGGAAAAAGGCGTCATCACGCTTACCGGCCAGGAGAGTCTGAGCGGGCTTAACGTCATCATGACGCCCGCCTGGGACAATGCTAACGGCATTACCGGCTGGACGCGTAACTGCAATATTCAAAGCGACAGCGCGTTACAACAGGCTTGTGAAGATGCCTTCCGTTTTGACGCCAACTAAGGAGACAAGATGAAAGACGCTCAGCTCAACACCTTGTGTCAACGTCATCAGGCTGTACTGATCAATAGCGCCAGCAACAGTATCACTGTTGCAGTGGTCGACGCGCCCTCTCATGCGTTACTGGACGCTCTGCATTTCGCCACGCAAAAACAGATTGATATTGTGTGCTGGACTCGCCAGCAAATGGAAAATCATCGGCATAAGCCGGATCAGGCTCCCTCGGCAAACGCCGCGAAAGGCGGAGAAACCGCGGCCCAGCTTCTCAATCAGACATTACGCTCGGCGATGGCGAAACGCGCCTCTGATATCCATCTCGAACCAAGCGCCAGCCGCTACCGAATAAGACTCCGCATCGACGGCGTTCTTCATATTCTGCAGGACATCGCCAAAGAGACGGGGCTTGCGCTGACGGCCAGATTGAAAGTCCTGGGAAATTTGGACATCGCTGAACATCGACTGCCGCAGGACGGGCAATTTACCGTTGACCTGACGGGCGACAGCATCTCTTTTCGTATCGCCACGCTTCCCTGTAAAGAAGGCGAAAAAGTCGTCTTACGGTTGTTGCATCAGGTTGAACAAACGCTGGATCTGAACACGCTGGGCATGTACGGGGCACAACTTACCGCTTTTAGACAAGCCCTACAGCAACCTCAAGGGCTGGTACTGGTGACTGGCCCCACCGGTAGCGGAAAAACGGTCACGCTATACAGCGCGCTACAAACCCGGAATACGCCGGGTATCAACCTCTGTAGCGTTGAGGATCCGATAGAAATTCCACTGGATGGGATTAACCAGACGCAGATCCATCCCCGCGCCGGGCTCACCTTTCAAAATGTGCTGCGCGCGCTTTTACGCCAGGACCCTGACATCATCATGGTAGGTGAAATTCGTGACGGCGACACCGCAGAAATCGCCATTAAGGCGGCACAAACGGGCCATCTGGTACTTTCAACGCTCCATACGAACTCCACCAGCGAAACCCTGATACGTTTGCAGCAAATGGGCGTAGCACGCTGGATGATCTCATCGGCGCTTACGCTGGTGGTAGCGCAACGCCTGGTAAGAAAGCTTTGCCCGCACTGCAAACAGCGCCTGAACGATCCCGTGGTACTATCGCCCAATCTTTGGCCCAGCGCGCTGCCGCGCTGGCAGGCAAGCGGCTGTCAGCATTGCTACCACGGCTTTTATGGCCGAACCGCGTTATTCGAAGTGTTAACCGTTACCCCGGCATTACGTCAGTTAATTGCGAGCGGCGCATCGGCGCAAGCACTGGAAGCCCACCTCCAGCAGACCGGTACAGAGACGCTTTTTGAAAATGGCTGTCGCGCCGTTGAGCAAGGCATGACGTCCTTTGAAGAGATACTGCGCGTTCTGGGAATGCCCCATGAGCGTTAAACAGCTCTGGCACTGGCAAGGCGTTAACGATAAAGGTCAACTGGAACAAGACGTTGTATGGGTGGACAATCGTCTGGCGCTGATCATCACCCTGCAACATCAGCACATTATGCCGCTTCGCATCAAGCGCATAGGCGTTAACGCCGCACTGTGGAAAGAAGAGCAAAGCGCTGAAATTATTCATCAGTTGGCCACGCTCATTCATGCCGGGCTGACGCTTTCTGAAGGGCTGGAACTCCTTGCGAAACAGCATCCCCACCGACAATGGCAAGCGCTGTTGCGCACGCTGGCTCACGAGCTTGAACAGGGCGTCCCTTTTTCCAGCGCATTAGTCTCCTGGCCGCAGGTATTTCCGCCGCTCTACCAGACGATGATCCGCACCGGAGAGCTGACCGGCAAACTGGCCGAATGCTGCTTTGAACTGGCCCGTCAGCAAAAAGCGCAACGGCAGATTACGGTTAGCGTGAAAAAGGCGCTACGCTATCCCGTCATTATTCTGACAATGGCCGCCCTGGTCGTTTTCGCCATGCTGCACTTTGTCCTGCCGGAATTTGCCGCCATTTACCGTAGCTTCAATACCCCGCTCCCTCTTCTGACGCGCGGTATTATCGCGATAGCGCAATGGGGGTCGGCATGGGGTTGGCTCATCTTGTTCCTGACGATGCTCATTGCTATCGCTCACAGCAGGGTAAAACAAAAACCGTCCTGGCAAGCGCAGCGGCAGCGTCTTCTGCTACGGCTCCCCGTTATGGGTCGCCTGATAAGAAGCCAGAAACTAGCGCAAATATTCACCGTACTGGCATTAACCCAAAGCGCAGGCATTCCTTTTCTTCAGGGACTGGAAAGCGCTATCGATAGTCTCGGCTGCCCTTACTGGTCACAGCGTTTAACGCAGGTACATCAGGAGATCGCCGCGGGCAATCCGGTCTGGTTGGCGCTAAAAAATACCCAGGAATTTAGTCCGCTATGCCTGCAACTGGTCAGAACGGGCGAAGCGTCCGGCTCACTCGATATCATGCTGCATAACCTTGCCCGTCACCACAGTGAAACTACGCTGGCGCTGGCCGATAATCTGGCGTCGCTGTTGGAACCGGCGTTATTGATCATCACCGGCTTAATTATCGGTACGCTGGTGGTGGCGATGTATTTGCCGATTTTTCATTTGGGAGACGCGATGAGCGGGATGGGATAAGGCTGGCGCACATGTACGCCAGCCAGAATATTAGAGGCTATTGAAAATGCGGTTTTCTTGTTCCTGCACCCGAATAAAGGTGGTGCGTTTGGTCAACTCTTTCAGGCGAGACGCGCCGACATAAGTGCAGGCTGAGCGTAGACCGCCCAGGATATCGCGGGCGGTATTGCCCACCGGCCCACGCAGCGGCAATTTAACCGTTTTACCTTCTGCCGCGCGGTATTTCGCAACGCCGCCGACATGACGGTTCATCGCAGATTCCGAACTCATGCCGTAGAACAGCATGAATTTCTCGCCATTCTCTTCTACCACGCTGCCGCCGCTCTCTTCGTGACCCGCCAGCATACCGCCCAACATAACGAAATCCGCGCCGCCGCCGAAGGCTTTTGCTACGTCGCCTGGCATGGTGCAGCCGCCATCGCTGACGATCATGCCGCCCAGGCCATGCGCCGCGTCAGCACATTCGATAACCGCCGACAGTTGCGGATAACCAACGCCGGTTTTTACACGCGTCGTGCATACGGAGCCGGGACCAATTCCCACTTTCACGATATCGGCGCCGGAGAGGATAAGCTCTTCGCACATCTCGCCCGTTACCACATTGCCTGCGCAGATTGTTTTTGTCGGCCATGCTTCACGTGCTTTCGCGACGAACTGCACAAAATGTTCTGAATAGCCATTGGCCACATCAATACAGACAAAGTTCAGCGCAGGATTCAGCGCCAGAATCTGCACGGTTTTTTCGAAATCAGCATCAGAGGTCCCGGTGGAAACCATCACATGCTTGAGAACATCAGCCGAAGCCGTGTTGATAAAAGCTGCCCATTCTTCAACGGTATAATGTTTATGTACAGCAGTCAGAATATCAAACCCGGCCAATGCTTGCGCCATTTCAAACGTCCCGACGGTATCCATATTGGCCGCGATAATCGGTACGCCAGACCAGGTCTGACCTGAGTGTTTAAAGGTGAATTGACGTTCCAGTTCGACATCGGAACGGCTTTTGAGGGTAGAACGCTTAGGACGGATAAGAACGTCTTTGAAACCTAACTTCAGATCTTCTTCAATACGCATGTACGGATTCCTGGGGTTAATGGCGAAAAATCGAAACTCACAACTCCAGTGACGTTATCATACGCACTAATCATGGCCGTACAAGACTGCGAAATTCTCTTTTTTTACGTTACAATCCCATAAATTTACCTGGCGAATAGTAGGTTAATGCTCAGAGCGTATCGTCTTTGTATGCTTAAAATTTAATCTTTTGATTGTCAAACTAAAATTCCGGAAGCTGGAGATATGAGGTATACCGTAGCCTTAACCGGCGGTATTGGCAGCGGTAAAAGTACCGTCGCTGATGCCTTCGCTGACCTCGGAATAACCGTCATCGACGCGGATATTATCGCGCGCCAGATGGTTGAGCCAGGGCAGCCCGCCCTGAACGCAATAGCGGAACATTTTGGTTCTGAACTTATCGCCGCCGACGGCACGTTACGTCGCCGGGCGCTGCGTGAGCGTATTTTTTCGCATCCGGAAGAAAAAGCCTGGCTTAACGCTCTGCTTCATCCCTTAATTCAGCAGGAAACCCAACAACAGTTTCAACAGGCTACGTCGCCCTATGTGTTATGGGTTGTGCCTCTGCTGGTTGAAAACAGGCTGTATCAAAAAGCCAACCGCGTACTGGTGGTTGACGTGATGCCCGAAACGCAACTCATACGCACAATGCAGCGTGATGATGTTACGCGCGAGCATGTTGAACACATTCTCGCTGCGCAGGCGACGCGTGAAGCGCGCCTTGCCGTGGCGGACGATGTTATTGATAATAACGGCGCACCGGATGCTATCGCATCAGATGTGGCCCGCCTGCACGCCAGTTATCTTAAGCTCGCGTCGCAGTTTGTCTCACAGGAAAAACCGTAATGCACACCCAGGTCCTATTTGAACACCCTCTCAATGAGAAGATGCGTACGTGGCTGCGCATAGAGTTTTTGATCCAACAGCTCTCCATCAACCTGCCAATTGCAGACCATGCTGGCGCACTGCATTTTTTCCGTAACATCAGCGATCTACTGGATGTGTTCGAACGGGGCGAAGTCCGTACCGAACTGCTGAAAGAACTGGAGCGCCAGCAGCGTAAATTACAGGCCTGGGTTGAGGTTCCCGGCGTCGATCAAGACCGTATTGAAGCCCTGCGCCAGCAGTTAAAATCGGCGGGCAGCGTGCTGATCTCCGCCCCGAGGATTGGCCAGCAGCTACGCGAAGATCGCTTGATTGCCCTTGTGCGTCAACGCTTAAGTATTCCTGGCGGCTGTTGCAGTTTCGATTTACCCACTCTGCATATCTGGTTGCACCTACAACAGGCGCAGCGCGACGCCCAGATTGAAAGCTGGCTTGCCAGCCTGAATCCCCTCACCCAGGCGCTGACGCTGGTGCTTGATCTGATCCGTAATTCAGCGCCTTTCCGTAAGCAAACCAGCCTGAACGGTTTTTATCAGGATAACGGGGACGACGCCGATTTGCTGCGTCTTATGCTGACGCTCGATTCACAACTTTATCCGCAAATTTCCGGCCATAAGAGCCGTTTTGCCATTCGCTTTATGCCGCTGGATAGTGAAAATGGTCTGGTGCCGGAGCGTCTTGATTTTGAACTGGCCTGTTGCTAAGGAGTAAAAATGTCTGACGTGACCGTCGTAAACTGTCCGACCTGCGGTAAACCGGTCGTCTGGGGGGAAATTAGCCCCTTCCGCCCATTTTGTTCTAAACGCTGTCAGCTAATTGATTTGGGCGAATGGGCCGCCGAAGAGAAACGAATCGCCAGCAGCGGCGACCCGTCTGATAGCGACGACTGGAGCGAAGAGCGCTAACGGTGATGGCTCTGTTGAGACGGCAATATCGCCTTATGACAAAAATAATCAATAAATACGCGTAGTTTTGGCGCCATATGCGCGCGGCCGGGATAATACAAATAAAACCGGTCCGCCGCAGGCAGCCACTCCTCAAGCACGGAACACAACCGCCCATCCTGTAAGTCTTCGTGGACATCCTGTTCAAAAACATAGGTTAGCCCTGCCCCATCACGCGCGGCGGAGAGACGCAACGCTTTATCATTCACCATTAACGCGGCTTCCGGCGTAATTTCCAGCCGTTGCGCTCCATGAACAAACTCCCACCGATATAGCCCGCTCTCACGCGTAAAACGATGGCAAAGGCAGCGGTGATTGATGAGTTCCTGAGGGTGCAGCGGCGTGCCAAAACGCGCAAGGTATGCAGGGGATGCTACGATCGCCGGGCGTAAAACATCACCGAGCGGAACGACATTCATATCAAGTTGTACCGCATCGCCAAAGCGAATACCGGCATCAAAGCGTTCGTTAATTAAATCCACAAAACCGTCATTCACATCGATATCCAGCCGAATATCGGGATAATCGCGCATGAAACCGGCGAGATTAGGTTGTAACAGAAGCGTGGCCGCCGTGCGCGGTACGGTCAGGCGTAATGTCCCTCCGGGTATATCGCGGCTCTGGCGGGCATGTTCCATCGCCTCATCAATATGGGCCAATGCGGGTCTGATACTGGCAAGAAAGGCATGTCCTGCTTCTGTCAAACCGACACGCCGGGTGGTTCGGTTCAACAATTTCACGCCAAGTTCATCCTCCAGTTGGCGCATATTCTGACTTAACGCCGACGTGGAAATATGTAACTGCGCCGCTGCCCGCGTGAAGCTATGGTTTTCAGCAATCATGCAAAAAGCATGCAATATGGACATCACATCATGACGCATTATTAAGCCAGCCTTCATAAACCATGCTTATTCCCCCTATTTTTCATGTTATACGCCAGGTATAGACTACCTGCCATGCACAAAATATCCTCATGGAGGCAGTATGCAATATCGTACATTAGGCGCAAACGGACCGCGAGTGTCAGCCATCGGACTGGGATGTATGGGCATGAGCGCATTTTACGGCGCTCATGACGACAGCACCTCAATTAAGACGCTACATTATGCGTTAGATCAGGGGGTAACACTGCTCGATACCGCAGATATGTATGGCCCTTATACCAATGAAAGGTTAGTCGGAAAAGCCATCGCCGATCGTCGCGATCGGGTATTTTTAGCGACGAAATTTGGTATCGTTCTCGACCCTGCTAACCCTATGGCGCGTGGCGTCAATGGCAGACCGGAGTACGTTCGCCGTAGTTGTGAGCAAAGCCTGCAACGCCTGGGGGTCGATCATATCGATCTGTACTATCAACATCGCGTTGATCCATCAGTTCCCATAGAAGAGACTGTCGGTGCAATGGCGGACCTGGTGCGCGAGGGAAAAGTGCGTTATCTCGGGCTATCCGAAGCATCAACGCAAACGCTGGAACGCGCCCATAACGTTCACCCTATTACCGCGCTGCAAAGTGAGTATTCGCTTTGGTCCCGCGAAGCGGAAATTTCAGCACTTTCCACCTGTGAACGGTTGGGTATAGGATTCGTCGCTTACAGCCCGCTGGGACGCGGATTTCTGACCGGTACGATTAAAACGCCAGAAGATTTTGCTGCGAATGACTTCCGTCGCACAAATCCCAGGTTCATGGGTGAGAGCTTCTCGCGCAATTTACGTCTGGCTGAAGCAATAAAACAAATGGCACGCGAAAAAGAGTGTACCCCCGCACAATTAGCGCTGGCCTGGCTGCTGGCCCGCAACAGGCACATCGTTCCCATTCCCGGCACCCGCCACTGCGCCAGGGTGGATGAAAACCTCGGCGCGTTATCACTGACCCTAAGCCCGCAGGAGCTGACGGCAATTGAGGCGGTTTTTCCTCACGACACCGCGGCCGGCCCCCGCTACTGGCCGGAAATTATGTCGACATTAAATCGCTAATAAGATCGATGGGGATCGTGTTGCGATCCCTCACTAAAGCGCAAATTGGCGTAATTTACGAATAATCGGTTCATTGGCCGGCGGAAAATCGTCCGTATTCAACGCGTTCTGCGCGATCCACCGTCCCGGCTGTCCTTCTTTCCCCCACGGTTCGCCCTCCCAGCGTTCAACCAGCCAAAACCACAGCGTGATGTGTCTATCCGGGAATTGATATTCCAGAGTGTCGAATAATGTCACCTGTGTTGGCGTAATCCCCACCTCTTCCTGTAGCTCCCGGATCAACGCCTGCTCTGGTGTTTCGCCGGCTTCAATTTTTCCGCCGGGAAATTCAAGCTTGTTCGCCATATGCGCATCAGCGGCGCGTTGGGTAATAAAAATTTCGTCGTTCGGGTTGCGGATAATCCCAACCGCGATTTGCAGTTTTTTCATCTTGTTGCATCCATAAAAAAGGCGCAGTCGCCTGCGCCTTTTTACCTGTGTTCAATGCCAGGCCGAATAAGCGTAGCGCCCTTCGGCAATAATGCCAGCACCGACCTGATGGCAACACATTATGTCTTATCAGGCCGGTAAGGTTATCGCATTAGCTCAGGCGACCGTGACACTGTTTGTATTTCTTACCGGAACCGCACGGGCAAGGATCGTTACGTCCAATCTTACGTTCGCCTGTTTGGGCGGCCAGATCGGCAGCCACGGCGGCATCGTCATCCTGATGGCTTAGCTGCTGCATCTGCGCCAGTCGCTCCGCCTCTTCGCGACGCTGCATTTCCATCGCTTCGACCTCTTCAGGCATACGTACCTGGACTTTGCTCAGGGTACTGATCACTTCATATTTCAGCGATTCCAGCATCGCGGCGAACATAGCGAAGGATTCGCGCTTGTATTCCTGCTTCGGATCTTTTTGCGCATAGCCGCGCAGATGAATACCCTGACGCAGGTAATCCATCGCCGCCAGATGCTCTTTCCACAGGGAATCGAGCGTTTGCAGCATCACGCCTTTTTCGAAATGACGCATCATTTCAGCGCCAACCACCTCTTCTTTACGCTGATACACCTCGATGGACTGCGCCAGGATGCGCTCACGCAGCGTCTCCTCATGTAGCTCCGGCTCTTTATCCAGCCATTCGGCAATCGGCATCTCCAAGTCGAAGTCGTTTTTCAGGCGTTCTTGCAAACCCAGGATGTCCCACATCTCTTCCAGCGACTGCGGCGGAATGTAGGCGTCGATAGTCGCCTTAAAGACATCTTCGCGAATGCTGTTAATGGTGTCGCTCACGTCAGACACATCCAGCAGTTCGTTACGCTGGGTATAAATTGCACGGCGCTGATCGTTCGCCACATCATCATATTCCAGCAGTTGCTTACGAATATCGAAGTTACGGCTTTCTACTTTACGCTGCGCGTTAGCGATAGCTTTCGTCACCCACGGGTGCTCAATCGCTTCGCCCGGCTTCATCCCCAGTTTACGCATCATACCGGAGACACGATCGGAGGCGAAAATACGCATCAGCGCATCTTCCATCGACAGATAGAAACGGGAAGAACCCGGATCGCCCTGGCGACCGGAACGGCCACGCAGCTGGTTGTCGATACGGCGGGATTCATGGCGCTCGGTGCCAATGATATGCAGACCACCGGCAGCTAGAACCGCGTCATGGCGTACCTGCCAGTCCGCTTTAATCTGCGCAATCTGTTCTTCCGTCGGCGCTTCCAGCGCGGCGACTTCCGCCTGCCAGCTACCGCCCAGCATAATATCGGTACCACGACCCGCCATGTTAGTAGCGATAGTGACCGCCGCTGGATAACCAGCCTGCGCAACGATGCCTGCTTCGTTGGCGTGGAATTTTGCGTTCAGTACGTTATGTTTGATGCCCGCTTTGGTCAGCTCTCTGGAGACCACTTCAGATTTCTCGATAGAAATCGTCCCGACCAGCACTGGCTGACCGTTCGCGGTACGTTCTTTAATATCTTCGATAATGGCCTGGATTTTTTCCGCTTCGGTCATGTAGACCAGATCCGGCAAATCTTTACGGATCATCGGACGGTTGGTCGGAACAACGACGGTGTCCAGCTTATAGATAGAGCTAAATTCGAAGGCTTCAGTATCCGCCGTACCGGTCATACCGGCCAGCTTTTCATACAGACGGAAGTAGTTCTGGAAGGTAATAGACGCCAGCGTCTGGTTTTCATTCTGAATTTCAACGCCTTCTTTCGCTTCTACCGCCTGGTGCAGACCGTCAGACCAGCGACGCCCCTGCATGGTACGACCGGTATGTTCATCAACAATGATGACTTCGCCGTCTTTCACAATGTAATCCACGTCACGGGTAAACAGCGCGTGCGCGCGCAGCGCGGCGGTGACGTGATGCATCAGCATAATATTGCCAGGCGAGTAGAGCGACTCGCCTTCATCCATAATGCCTTCTTGCACCAGTAGCTCTTCAATCAGCACCAGACCGCGTTCGGTCAGGTTAACCTGGCGCGCTTTCTCATCAACGGAGAAGTGGCCTTCGCCCTGGAAAGTGTCAGAATCTTCTTTCTCCTGACGAATCAGGTGCGGAATGATTTTGTTCACTTTTTTGTACATTTCCGAGCTATCTTCCGCCGGGCCGGAAATAATCAGCGGCGTACGCGCTTCATCGATCAGGATGGAGTCGACTTCATCCACCAGCGCATAATGCAGTTTACGCTGCACGCGCTCTTCCGGGCTGAATGCCATGTTGTCGCGCAGGTAGTCAAAACCGTATTCGTTGTTAGTGCCGTAAGTGATGTCGGCAGCGTAAGCTTCACGTTTGGCTGGCGCAGGCATACCTGGCAGGTTGATACCAACGGACATACCGAGGAATTCGAATAGCGGACGGTTGTTTTCGGCGTCACGCTGCGCCAGATAGTCGTTCACGGTTACCACATGAACGCCTTTGCCGGACAACGCGTTCAGGTAGGCTGGCAGCGTTGCGGTCAGCGTTTTACCTTCACCAGTACGCATTTCGGCGATACAGCGATCGTTGAGCACCATACCACCCAATAGCTGAACGTCGAAGTGACGCATCCCAAAGACGCGTTTACTGGCTTCACGCACCACCGCGAACGCTTCCGGAATCAGGCTCTCTACGCTTTCGCCTTTTTCAATACGGGCGCGAAATTCGTTGGTTTTCGCTTTCAGTTCGTCATCGGAGAGTTTTTCCATCTCCGGTTCCATCGCATTAATAAGGCTGACGGCCTTACGCATACGACGCAGCGTACGATCGTTACGGCTACCGAATACTTTGGTTAATAATTTGATTAGCATAATAAAGTCTCAAATGCCCCGCGCCGCGGAGCTACAAATAAAGTAAAAGGGTCTTTTTTCGTTAGCTGAGACGTTGCGGACCGGCGCGGATACCCTGCGCCTGACTTATCCAGGCCGGGATGCTAAATGCGGTTTGTGGCGCAAAATACGCCAGGGAGAGGCGACGAACAATCGCCGGCGGCGTGCCCTCCTGCGTGAGCATCGCGCTGAGCGTATTCAGTAAGGCGATATGATGCGCCTGTAATGGCGACGGCGCGTCGGCAACGGGCAGCGTTTGCGGCGCCATTGCAAAAGAAAGGTGGCGAATCACCGTGCGAATAGCGTGCTGATGCCAGTAATCTACGGTGAAATTGGGACGACGGTTAGAGGCTTCTAACAGCGCAAGATGGCTAAAGTTAACTTTAGACGCGGTGCTGGCGGTCGTCCTTGCAGGCGTATTGGTTTCAGCGGCGTTACTGAGCGCGGGCAAACCAAAACTCGCCGCGACCATCCCTAATAAGAGATGCGGCCAGAAGTATCGTCTGCCTAACTGTCGCCAGCGCGTCAGTATTCCACTCACGTCATTGCCACCTGATATGCCCCTCATGGGCTTACGGAATCAAAACAATTTGCGCACAAATCTTATCATTAAAGCGTACGCGCTACAGCAGTAATGACGAGAAGCTAAGGTGAAAATCGGCTAAGAAAACAGCGAACGCGCCGTGTTTCCATTTAACCCTGTCAAAATGGCTGTATTAAGGAAAGCGCAGATAAAGGATAGTAAAAAAAACGACTGGCTCGCCTGGCCGGAGAGAGTGCCAGGTTAACCAGTCGAATTTTATACGACAGCGTATGTCGTTATGCCAGTACCGTCGAAGGCGCTTTGAAAGCCAACGGCAGTTCTGCGTCGTCCTGGAAGGTCACAAATTCCCAGGCTTCCTGTTTTGCCAGGACTGCCTGTAACAATTTGTTATTCAATGCGTGACCGGATTTATACGCGGTAAACGCACCAATAATATTGTGACCACACATGAACAAGTCACCGATCGCGTCGAGCATTTTGTGACGAACGAATTCATCTTCAAAACGCAGGCCGTCTTCGTTCAATACGCGATAATCGTCAACAACGATGGCACAATCGAAGCTGCCGCCCAGGCACAGGCCGCGGGACTGCAGATATTCGATATCACGCATAAAACCGAAGGTACGCGCACGGCTGATCTGGCGCATGAACGCATCCGCAGAGAAGTTCATCGCGTAGCGCTGGCTGCTGGAATCGATCGCCGGATGGCTAAAGTCGATGGTGAAATCCAACGTAAAACCATTGTACGGTCTGAATTCAGCCCATTTATCGCCATCTTCAACCCGAACAGTCTCTTTGATGCGTACGAATTTTTTGGCGCAGTTCAGTTCATCAATACCGGCGTCAAGCAGCAGGTAGACAAACGGAGCGGCACTGCCATCCATGATCGGGATTTCCGGGGCATTAACCTCAATAACGATGTTATCGATACCTAAGCCCGCCAGAGCAGCGTTCAGGTGCTCAACGGTTGAAATCCGTACATCATGCTCATTCACCAGACACGTACAGAGCATGGTATCACGCACAGATTTGGCATCGGCCGGGAAATCTACCGGTGGATTCAAGTCGGTGCGACGATAGATGACCCCGGTATTGGCCGGCGCAGGGCGTAATGTCAGGGTGACTTTTTTGCCGGTGTGTAAACCGACGCCAGTCGCCTGAACGATACGTTTAAGTGTCCTTTGTTTGATCATCGTATAATCTCGCCAAATTACCTATCCAACCGAAGTGTACTATACATTCGGCGGGCCAGTTTAGCACAAAGAGCCCAGAATCCCAAATTCCAGCTAATTCTTAATCAGCTTGCTTACGCAGGAATGCGGGGATATCCAGATAATCCGGCTCTTTCGCCGCCTGTGGTGTATTGTCGTTAACCACTTTCGCGACCGTTTTTTGCTCCTGCGTCAGCGGCGCCATACCGTGCTGCTGATAACGATCCAACACCGGCTGCTGCACCTGTTTATTGGTGACCAGAGTGATTTCCGGACGTTTGTCCATACCAATACCGGTCGCCACTACCGTCACGCGCAGTTCATCATTCATATCCGGGTCCAGAGAAGTACCGATAACCACGGTGGCGTTATCCGACGCAAACGCGCGAATGGTGTTGCCGACGGTTTCAAACTCGTCCAGACGCAGGTCGAAGCCCGCCGTAATGTTGACCAACACGCCGCGCGCGCCGGACAGATCGATATCTTCCAGCAGCGGAGAAGAAATAGCCATTTCAGCCGCTTCTTCCGCACGATCTTCACCGCTCGCCACGCCGGAGCCCATCATTGCGTAGCCCATTTCAGACATCACGGTACGCACGTCAGCAAAGTCGACGTTCATCAGGCCCGGGCGGGTGATCAGCTCTGCGATACCCTGAACCGCGCCTTTCAGCACGTCGTTAGCCGCGCCGAACGCGTCGAGCAGGGAGATGCCACGGCCCAGCACTTTCAGCAGCTTGTCGTTCGGGATGGTGATCAACGAGTCCACATGCTTGGACAGCTCGGTGATACCCTGCTCCGCAAATGCCATGCGCTTTTTGCCTTCAAAATTGAAAGGCTTAGTCACCACGGCAACGGTCAGAATACCTAAATCTTTTGCCACTTCAGCAACCACTGGCGCCGCGCCGGTTCCGGTACCGCCGCCCATGCCTGCCGCGATAAATACCATGTCTGCGCCTTCAAGCGCCGCACGCAGCGCTTCACGGTCTTCGTCCGCCGCGTTACGACCGACTTCCGGGTTAGCGCCGGCGCCCAGACCTTTGGTAATGCCGCTACCAATTTGAATGGTCTGGCCAACCGCCGTTTTACGCAACGCCTGAGCGTCGGTATTCACCGCGAAGAATTCAACACCTTCGATGCGCTCGCGCACCATGTGTTCAACAGCGTTACCGCCGCCACCACCGACGCCGATGACTTTAATCACCGCGTCGTTGGTTAGTTCCATAGGTTCAAACATAATCTCTCTCCGTCATGTGCCTATCGCCTGAGGCCGTAATATCTGGCGGCCTCATAAAAATTAAAACTCTTTTCGCAGCCAGCTATTAAGTCGCTTGATCCACGAGCCAACTGATGCCGTAACACGTTTTTCCACTTCTGCTTCACCGTTTAAGTGGGACTCTTTCCCGTAGTGAAGCAATCCCACCGCCGTTGAGTAATACGGCTCCTGGGCATAATCCGTCAGACCGGTGATATTCAGCGGCGCGCCGATACGCACCTGCGTATGAAACACGCGCTGAGCGCAAGCAGCAAGCCCTTCGATTTGCGCCGCGCCGCCGGTTAACACAATCCCCGCCGCCAGGTGATGTTTTACCCCTTGTTGGCGAAGCTGTTCCTGTAATTGCAATATCTCTTCGTTGACCAGATTGAGCAGCTCGGTGTAACGCGGCTCAATCACTTCCGCCAGCGTCTGACGTTGCAGGCTGCGCGGCGGACGCCCGCCTACGCTTGGTACTTCAACGCTCTCGTCTTTACCGACGATGGAACCCAGCGCGCAACCGTGGCGGACTTTAATGGCTTCAGCATCGCTCGGCGGCGTACCAAAGGCATAAGCGATATCGCTGGTCACCACGTTCCCCGCGTAAGGGATCACTTTGGTATGACGCAGCGCGCCGCCAGTATAAACGGCGATATCCATTGTACCGCCGCCGATATCCACGACACAGACGCCCAGTTCACGTTCATCTTCCGTTAACACGGAATAACTGGCCGCCAGTCCGGCAAATATCAGTTGGTCAACTTTCAGACCACAACGTTCAACAGCTTTGACAATGTTTTTTGCCATATCGTTGTGGCAGGTAATCAAATGTACTTTCGCCTGCATACGCACGCCGGAAAGACCGACCGGATTTTTAATGCCTTCCTGGTAGTCAATGGCGTACTCCTGAGGAATCACATGCAGCACGCGATGTTCATCGCGCACGCGCACTGACTTCGCAGTATGCACGACGTTTTCCACATCTTCCTGCGTCACTTCCTCTTCGGAAATGGGCACCATACCAATTTCATTCTGACAGCTAATATGTTTGCCGGAAAGCGCCAGATATACCGAGGAGATCTGGCAATCAGCCATCAATTCCGCCTGGTCAATGGCGCGCTGAACGCATTTCACCACTGACTCAAGGTCATTCACCCCGCCTTTATCCATACCCCGCGATGGGCAACTGCCCACGCCAATGATATTGACCATACCGTCGGGCAGAACTTCCCCTACTAAAGCGGCAACCTTCGCGGTGCCAATCTCCAGTCCTACTACCAGTTTTCTGTCCGTCGCCTTGATCATTGTTGTTCTGCCTGTGCCTGATTCTGTTGCTGATTAGATTCCTCAGGGGGGAGCGGCGCCCAGCCAACTGCCGCACCTGAGTCATAACGCAAATCAACGTAGCTAATCCGTTTGCCATCGGTTTGCGCCTGCTGCTGTAAAACCGGATAGAGTTCTACAAAGCGAGCCAACCTTTTCATCGTATCGCCCCTGCCGAGATTGAGCTTAATACCGTTATTAAGCGTCAATTGCCAGGAGCGACGTGCGGTCATCGCCGCTTCCTTCAGAGTGAATTTATCCTTAGCCAGCACCTGCCCCATCTCGCGGTATCCCTGCAACACTTCACTCGCGCTGCCTTCCGGGCCATACAACATGGGTAAAACCTGTTTGCCGATGCGGTCTGACGGCACGCTGAAGGTATTCCCTTCAGCATCGACCATATGTTGATCATTCCAACGCGCAATCGGCACATATTCAACCAGATGAATCTTCAATTCATCAGGCCACTGTTTTCTGACGCTGGCCTGTTTAATCCACGGCAAACGCTCAATCTGGCTCTGGATAATGTTCACATCCTGCGTCATGAAGGTTCCCGGCGCGCCCAGAGCCAGTATCGCCTGACGGATATCATCGTTACGCGTGTAGTGACGCTCGCCGGTTAATACCAGCTTTGATAACGGTAAACGCTGCGCATCTTCCATCCACCCTAACACGACCCACCCGCTAACAAACACGGTGCACAGTACCGTCAGCAGGAATAAAATTCCTGCAAGACGCGTTCCATTATTGCGGCGTGAAGAAGGCGTCTCTTCATCACTGTTTCGCGTGTTCAGCGCAGCCTGCGACATATCAGTCCGCCAACTCCAGAATTCGTACCACTAACTGCGAGAAGCTCATTCCCGCCTGACGCGCCGCCATCGGCACCAGACTATGGCTGGTCATCCCCGGAGAAGTATTGGCTTCCAGCAGATAAAACTGACCATCGCTGTCCAGCATGACATCAATACGCCCCCATCCCGTGCAGCCTAAAGCTTTCCATGCCTGCAGGACGAGAGACTGTAGCGCGGCTTCCTGGGACGCTTCTAAACCGGCAGGGCAGAAATACTGAGTCTCATCAGAGAGATACTTCGCCTCATAATCATAGAAGGTTCCTGCCGGTTGGATACGAATTGACGGTAAAATTTCTTCGCCAACTATCGCCACCGTAAATTCCGGACCGCACAGCCATTTCTCAATCAGTATTTCGTCATCATGCTGAAAAGCCAATGATAACGCACCCTGTAAAGCATTTTCTTCTACTACTTTCGTCATACCGACGCTGGAGCCTTCACGGCTGGGTTTGACGATCAGCGGTAAACCCAGCGCCGAAATTCGCGCTTTTTGTTCTTCGCTAAGGCCTTTTTCAAACTCAGCGCGCGTCAGCGCGACCCACGGCGCAACCGGTAAGCCTGCGCCCTGCCACAGCAATTTACTGCGCAGTTTATCCATGGAAAGCGCCGAGGCCATCACGCCGCTGCCGGTATAAGGCAGGCCGAGCAGTTCAAGCATTCCCTGTAAGGTGCCATCTTCACCGCCGCGGCCATGCAACGCAATAAAGACCTTCTGAAAGCCCATTGCTTTAAGCTGCGCGACATCGACCTCTTGCGGATCGACGGGATGCGCATCAATGCCGCCTTCACGTAACCCGGCCAACACTGCCGCGCCGGAATTTAACGAAACGTCCCGCTCCGCAGAGGTTCCGCCCAACAGGACCGCGATTTTATCAGCCATGTTGCTCTTCCTCCTGGATTTGCGGCTTCAGCTTGATTTCAGATAAGTAACGCGCAATTTTGCCAACATTTCCTGCGCCTTGCACTAATATCAAGTCGTTACCCGTCAGCACCGGCGCTAACATTGTCGCAACCTGAGCTGGATCGGAAACCAGAATCGGGTCAATTTTTCCCCGATTACGAATCGTACGACATAAAGAACGGCTATCCGCGCCCGGAATCGGCGCTTCGCCCGCCGGGTAAACGTCCAGCATCAGCAGCGCATCGACCTGGGTCAGCACATTGGCGAAATCGTCATACAGATCGCGCGTGCGCGTGTAACGGTGCGGCTGAAACAGCATCACCAGGTTTTTATCCGGCCACCCTGCTCGCGCAGCTTTAATGGTGGCGTCTACTTCGGTCGGATGATGGCCATAGTCATCCACCAGCATCGCCGTCCCGGCTTTACCATTCACCGGCTCAAGCGGGAACTCGCCGAGGAAGTCAAAACGACGCCCGGTCCCCTGGAAGCTTTCCAGCGCGCGCAGGATAGCGTCATCGTCAAT
The DNA here is from genome assembly GCF_017572645.1 of Salmonella sp. 32100201201700099SM. Taxonomy (NCBI): domain Bacteria; kingdom Pseudomonadati; phylum Pseudomonadota; class Gammaproteobacteria; order Enterobacterales; family Enterobacteriaceae; genus Salmonella; species Salmonella sp. 32100201201700099SM. The sequence continues at coordinate 139,800 of NZ_JAGERQ010000009.1, forward strand.
GCCTTCTTCGGTCGCTACCGCCACTGCCGCGGCGGCATTCAGGGCATTGTGGCGACCCGGCGCATTCAACGTGACATGCAGATCCGGCATTCCCTGGCGCAACAGCGTAAAGTGCCCCTGCGGCCCTATCTGCTGATAATCTTCTACGCGGACGTCAGCATCCTCGCTAAAGCCATACGTCGTGGTCTGACGCCCCACCCGCGGCAGCAACTCGCGGATGACCGGATCGTCGACGCACATTACCGCGCGACCGTAGAACGGCAGGTTATGCAGGAAGTTAATAAACGTCTGCTTTAAGTTTTCAAAGTCGCCATGATAGGTATCCATATGGTCGGCTTCGATGTTGGTGACGATCGCGACCATCGGCTGCAAATGCAGGAAGGATGCGTCGCTCTCATCTGCCTCGGCAATCAGGTAACGACTATGGCCCAGACGCGCATGAACGCCTGCGGCTTTCACCAGTCCGCCATTCACGAAAGTCGGGTCCAGCCCCGCTTCGGCATAAATACTGGACACCATCGCGGTCGTTGTGGTTTTTCCGTGCGTCCCGGCAATGGCGATGCCGTGGCGAAAACGCATCAGTTCCGCCAGCATTTCCGCACGGCGAATAACCGGAATACGCGCTTCATGCGCCGCGACAATTTCCGGGTTATCCGAGGAAATTGCGCTGGAAACGACGACCACGCTGGCATCACGCACATTTTCCGGACGATGGTTAAAGAAAATCGTTGCCCCCAGGCTCGTCAACTGCTGGGTCACCGGATTCGGCGCTAAATCGGAACCACTGATCTGATACCCTTCATTGGCCAGAACTTCGGCAATACCGCCCATACCAGCACCACCGATGCCGACAAAGTGAATGTGCCGAACGCGACGCATTTCGGGCACGATGGAACGCAGTTTTGCCAGTTGTTGTGTATTCATTCTTTACGCCATTAACTCCAATACCCGCCATACTTCAAATTGCAGATGCGTTGGCTTGCCTGCAACCCAAATTATTGAGGGTAGAAAAACCCTGCGATGCAAAAGGCACCGCCACAAATTATGTCCGGGCAACCCGGCTGACTTCACTGGCGACGCGTTCGGTAGCATCCGGAATGGATACCGCGCGGGCACGCTCCGCCATGGTTAACAACGCCTCGCGCGACCACCCCGCCAGGGTGTCGGCGACAGCCTCTACAGTAAACTGCGGCTGCTCAAAAATCTTAGCTGCGCCGGCGTTTTCTAACGGCAGCGCATTCCAGTACTGCTGCCTGTCTTTATGCTGAAACGGCACGAATATCGCCGGTAACCCGGCGGCGGCGATCTCGCTCACCGTTAAAGCGCCGGAACGGCACACCACCACATCCGCCCACGCATAGGCGGCGGCCATGTCATCGATAAATTCCGTTACCTTATGCTGCGGTTGTCCCGTCCCGGCATATGCCTGCTCTACCGTGAGCTGCGCGCCTTTTCCGCTTTGATGCCAGATTGTAACCGTATCGCCCAGTCTGGCGGCAACCTGCGGCATCGTCTGGTTCAGGACTCGCGCCCCCTGAGAACCGCCGACCACCAACACGCGAATCGGGCCGTCACGACCGGCCAGACGCACCTGCGGCAACGGCAACGCCAGTACGTCGGTACGCACCGGGTTACCCACCACTTCCGCGTTCGGAAACGCACCGGGAAACGCCTGCATCACCGTGGTCGCGATTCTGGCCAGCCACTGATTGGTTAGCCCAGCGATACCGTTTTGCTCATGCAAGACGACCGGAATACCCAATGACCAGGCGGCAAGACCGCCGGGGCCGGAAACATAACCGCCCATTCCCAGCACGACATCCGGCTTAAACCGCTTCATGATCGCCCGCGCCTGCCGCCAGGCGTTAAAAATCCGCAGCGGCGCCGCCAGAAGCGCTTTTACGCCTTTACCGCGCAGACCGGAGATCCGAATAAAGTCAATGTCGATGCCATGCTTCGGCACTAAATCCGCTTCCATACGATCGGCGGTACCCAGCCAGCGAACCTGCCAGCCCTGGGCCATTAAATGATGCGCAACGGCCAGTCCGGGGAACACGTGCCCGCCGGTACCGCCCGCCATCACCATTAACCGCTTCGGTTGACCACTCATCGAGAACCTCGTGTAAACGCCTGCGCTTTTTCCAGACGCGTTTCATAATCAATACGTAATAAAAACATAATGGCCGTCGACATAATCAACAGACTCGACCCGCCATAACTGATCAGCGGCAGCGTAAGACCTTTGGTCGGCAGCATCCCCGCGGCCGCGCCAACGTTTACCAGCGCCTGGAAACTAAACCAGATACCGATAGAACACGCTAAAAATCCGGAAAAACGGTGGTCAATCTCCAATGCCTTACGGCCAATCGACATCGCGCGAAAAGCGACGAAGAATACCATTAAAAGCGCCAATACCACACCGATATAACCCAGTTCTTCCCCAATAATGGCGAAGATGAAATCGGTGTGCGCCTCCGGCAAATACTCCAGTTTCTGCACCGAATTCCCCAGCCCTTGCCCCCATATCTCACCGCGACCAAAAGCCATCAGCGACTGCGTCAGCTGATAACCGCTGCCGAACGGATCTTCCCAGGGGTTCCAGAACGAAGTAACGCGACGAATACGATACGGTTCGGCGAGGATTAACAGAATCACCGCCGAGATGCCCATCCCGATAATGGCGATGAACTGCCATAATTTCGCCCCGGCGAGAAACAGCATCGCCAGCGTGGCGACAAACAGTACGACCACCGTCCCGAGGTCAGGCTGCGCCAGCAGTAACACCGCCAGCACCAGAATCACGCCCATTGGTTTTAAAAAGCCGCGCAGGTTATTTCGCACCTCATCAACCTTACGCACCAGATAGTTCGCGAGGTAGCAGAACAGCGACAGCTTGGTAAACTCCGCAGGCTGAATACGCAGCGGTCCCAGCGCAATCCAGCGCGACGCCCCGTTAACCGAGCTCCCGACGACCAACACGATAAGCAGCATAATGATCGACGCAATCAGCATCGTCGTGCTGTATTTTTGCCAGAAGGTCATGGGCAAACGTAGCGTGACCATCGCCAGACAAAATGCCAAGAAGATATAGAGCGCATCACGTTTGGCAAACAAAAACGGATCGTTCGCCAGGCGCTGCCCGACTGGCATGGAGGCCGACGTCACCATGACAAAACCAATCGCCGCCAGCCCGAAGGTCAGCCATAGCAGCGTGCGGTCATACATGATCAGACTGTCGGCGTCTTTATCGCGCGAAGCCATCACCCAGCCTTTAAGCGCCGCAAACAGCCAGGCCAGGAGGCCAAAGCCTGGTACGCGCGGCATTCTCAGACGGGGGAGAGATAAACGCATCAACCTAACTCCTTCGCCAGACGGGTAAAGACATCGCCCCGTTGCTCAAAATTTTTAAACTGATCGAGGCTGGCGCAAGCGGGCGACAGCAGCACCATATCACCCGGCTGAACGCGCGGCGCCAGCAAACGCATCGCCTCTTCCATCGTCTCAGTCTGTTGGGCGATTTCGGGACGCAGTGCGGCAAGCTGCGCGCCATCGCGCCCAAAGCAATACAGGCGGATACGGTCGCCGGTCAGATAGCGCGCCAGCGGAGAAAAGTCTGCCGACTTACCGTCGCCGCCCAGCAGCAGATGCAGCGTACCGTCCACATGCAAACCGTTTAGCGCCGCTTCGGTACTGCCGACGTTGGTCGCTTTCGAGTCGTTGATCCAACGTACGCCGTTATGCTCCAACGCCAGCTGGAAGCGATGCGCCAGACCGGTAAATGTCGTCAACGCCTTCAAACTGCTGGCGCGCGGCAGACCTACGGCATCCGCCAGCGCCAGCGCCGCTAACGCATTGGTATAGTTATGCTGCCCGGAAAGCTTCATCTCTTTCACGTTCAGCACCTTCTCGCCTTTGACTCGCAGCCAGGTTTCGCCCTGCTGACGATTAAGGTGATAATCACCCATATTGACGCCAAAGCTGACGCAGCGCTCATCGGCCCCACGAACCGGCATCGTCAACGCATCATCGGCATTCACTACGCACACTTTCGCCTTCTCGTAGACGCGCAGTTTCGCCGCCCGGTACTGTTGCAAACCAAACGGATACCGGTCCATATGATCTTCAGTGACGTTGAGCACCGTTGCCGCCGCCGCTTGCAAACTTGACGTGGTTTCCAGTTGGAAACTGGATAATTCCAGCACGTACAATTCGCGATCGGCATCCAGCAGCATCAGCGCCGGAAGACCGATATTGCCGCCAACGCCGACATTGACGCCCGCCGCCTTCGCCATCTCGCCCACTAAGGTGGTCACGGTGCTTTTGCCATTCGAGCCGGTGATGGCCACAATCGGCGCTTGCGCTTCGCGGCAAAACAGTTCGATATCGCCGACAATTTCCACTCCAGCGCTGGCGGCAGCGCTAAGAGAGGGATGCGCCAGAGCGATGCCAGGGCTGGCGACGATTAAATCCGCCGCTAAGAGCCACTCGTCGTTCAGGCCGCCAACGTGACGCTCAACCTCTTGCGGCAGCTTATCCAGACCCGGCGGCGTCACGCGAGTATCCATCACCCGCGGCGTCACGCCGCGGGCGAGAAAAAAGTCCACGCAAGAGAGTCCGGTTAAGCCCAGACCAATAATGACGACGTTTTTGTCCTGGTAATCAGCCATGATTAACGTACCTTCAGCGTTGCCAGGCCAATCAGCACCAGCATCAGCGAAATAATCCAGAAGCGCACAATCACGCGCGGTTCCGGCCAGCCTTTCAGTTCATAGTGGTGATGGATAGGCGCCATACGGAAAATACGCTGTCCGCGTAGTTTAAAGGAACCCACCTGCAGGATGACCGACAGAGTTTCCACCACAAAGACGCCGCCCATGATCACCAGCAGGAACTCCTGACGCAGCAGCACGGCGATAATGCCCAACGCGCCGCCCAACGCCAGCGATCCGACGTCGCCCATAAAAACCTGCGCCGGATAGGTGTTAAACCACAAGAATCCTAATCCCGCGCCGACAATCGCCGTACAGACAATCACCAGCTCGCCCGCATAGCGTAAATACGGAATATGCAGGTAATTGGCGAAGTTCATGTTCCCGGTCGCCCAGGCCACCAGCGCAAAGCCGGCGGCAACGAAAACAGTCGGCATAATCGCCAGACCATCAAGCCCGTCGGTCAGGTTTACGGCGTTACCCGTACCGACGATGACAAAGTAGGACAGCAGAATGTAAAACAGCCCCAATTGCGGCATAACATCTTTAAAGAACGGCACCACCAGTTGGGTCGCGGGCGTGTCTTTCCCGACGAGATAAAGCGCAAAGGCCACGCCGAGCGCGATAACCGACATCCAGAAATATTTCCAGCGCGCAATCAGCCCTTTGGTATCTTTCCGCACCACTTTGTGGTAGTCATCGACAAAACCGATAATGCCGTAGCCAATCAATACCACCAGCACGCACCAGACGTACGGGTTAGACGGGTAAGCCCATAACAGAACGGAAATCACAATCGCCGTCAGGATCATGATGCCGCCCATCGTCGGCGTACCGCGTTTACTGAAGTGCGATTCCGGGCCATCGTTACGTACCACCTGGCCAAAAGAGAGTTTTTGCAGACGAGCGATCATACGCGGGCCCATCCATAAAGAGATGAACAGCGCGGTCAACAGGCTGACGATGGCGCGAAACGTCAGATAAGAAAAGACGTTAAAGCCGGAATAATATTTGACCAAATGCTCGGCCAGCCAAACTAACATGAACCTTTCTCCTGTAACGCATGAACCACATCTTCCATCGCGGCGCTGCGTGATCCTTTCACTAAAATAGTCATCATTGGTTGCTCCTGAAGCAGAGCGTGTAAACGCGCAATGAGCGCGGCTTTATCGGCAAAATGTTCGCCGACGCCGCTGGCGTGGCTGATAGCCTGACTGAGTTTTCCGGTGCTTAACACGCGATCAATACCCGCCGCTTTTGCGGCCTCGCCAACCTGGATGTGGCACGCTTCGCTTTCTGCGCCCAGCTCGGCCATATCGCCTACCACCAGCACGCGGTAGCCGGGCATTTCAGAAAGGACCTGCACTGCGGCGGTCATCGAACCGACGTTGGCGTTATAAGCGTCATCCAGTACCAGTTGGTTTTCACTTAGCTGAATCGGGAACAGACGCCCGGGTACGGCTTTTAACGCCGCCAGCCCTGCTTTAATCGCCGTCAGCGTCGCCCCCACCGCCATTGATAAAGCAGCGGCCGCCAGCGCGTTGGCAATATTGTGCCGCCCCGGCAACGGCAGCAGCACATCAATGCTGCCCATCGGCGTTTGCAGGGTAAATTCGGTACCGTGTGACGTCACGTGGATATTCGCAGCGGTAAAGTCGCTGTTTGCCGCATTCGGCGAAAAGCGCCACACCTGACGATCGCCAATAATGCTTTGCCAGTTCAGCCAGTCATTATTATCGGCATTCATAATCGCAATACCGTTCTCAGGCAAACCGGTATAGATTTCGCCTTTCGCTTTCGCCACGCCGGCCAACGAGCCGAAACCTTCCAGATGCGCCGCCGCCAGGTTATTGACCAGCGCCGCTTCCGGGCGCGTCAGGCTAACGGTCCAGGCGATTTCTCCCTGGTGATTAGCGCCTAACTCGATTACCGCATAGTCATAATCATGGTTTAAGCGCAGCAGCGTTATCGGCACGCCGATGTCGTTGTTAAAATTACCTGCGGTATACAAAGTATTTCCGCACTGGCTAAGAATCGCGGCGGTCATCTCTTTGACCGAGGTTTTGCCGGACGAACCGGTCAACGCCACCACCCGCGCCGGTACCTGCATACGTACCCAGGCGGCCAGTTGGCCAAATGCCTGACGCGTGTCTTTTACAATCACCTGCGGAAGATCGATATCCAGAGGACGACTGACCAGCAGGGCGCCAGCGCCGTTCGCTTTTGCTTTATCAGCAAAATCATGCGCATCAAAGCGTTCCCCTTTCAGCGCCACGAACAGGCATCCCGGCGTCACTTTCCGTGTGTCGGTAATGACCGTATCGAGCGTGAGATCCGCCCCGCGGTGTTCGGCGCCAAGGACATCGGCAATTTTGCTGAGCGTTACGCTAATCATGCGATCACCCCCAGCAAACGCGCTGCGGTCACGCGGTCTGAATAATCAAGACGCTGCGTGCCGACAATCTGGTAATCCTCGTGCCCTTTACCTGCAATCAGCACGACGTCATTGTCTTTTGCCTGCATAATGGCATTGGTTACCGCCTCAGCGCGGCCTTCCATTACCCTGACCTGCCCGGCGTCCAGCATTCCGGCCAGAATATCGTTGATAATGGCGCGCGGCTCCTCGGTACGCGGGTTATCGTCAGTCACCACGACGATATCCGCGAATTCTTCGGCAATGGCCCCCATGAGTGGGCGCTTACCTTTGTCACGATCCCCGCCACAGCCAAAGACGCACCACAATTTTCCGGCGCAGTGCAGGCGCGCCGCCTGCAACGCTTTTTCCAGCGCATCCGGCGTGTGCGCGTAATCCACCACCACCGTCGGTTTGCCTGGCGCAGTGAACACTTCCATACGCCCGCAAACCGGCTGCAAACGCGCAGCGGTTTTCAGCAAATCCGTTAACGGATAGCCCAGCGCCAGCAGCGTCGCCAATGCCAGCAGTAAGTTGCTGACGTTAAACGCGCCCATCAGGCGGCTTTCGATTTCGCCTTCACCCCAACTTGAAGCAAAACGAATCGTCGCTCCGCGGTCGTGGTACTCCACCGCCTCCGCTTTCAGCCAACGACCGTGACAGTTAGGGTTGATATGCCCTTCCATTGATACCGCGACCGCATCGGGTAGCGATGCCAGCCAGCGGCGTCCAACTTCATCATCGGCGTTGACGATTGCCTGACCGTGATGGTGGGTGGAATAAAGCATCCATTTTGCCGCCTCGTAATGCGCCATATCGCCATGATAGTCGAGATGGTCGCGGCTCAAATTAGTAAACACGGAGGCGGCAAATTTCAGCGCCGCCACGCGATGCTGCACCAGGCCGTGAGAAGAGACTTCCATCGCGCCGAAGGTCGCGCCCTGCGCAACCAGACTGGCCAGCACATGCTGAACATCCACAGCGGAACCGGTTGTGTTCTCCGTCGGGATCACTTTACCCAACAGTCCGTTGCCTACCGTTCCCATCACTGCGCTGGTTTCGCCGAGCAACTGGCTCCACTGCGCCAGTAGTTGGGTGGTGGTGGTCTTGCCATTGGTGCCGGTCACCGCCACCAGACGCATGTTTTCAGATGGCTCATGGTAAAAGCGGCCCGCCAGCGCAGATAAACGCTCATTGAGCTGGCTGAGATAGACAACCGGTACGCCGTGCATTTCGCGAATCTCACCGTCGGTCGCCTCGTCTTTCGCCTCTACAATAATGGCAGCTACGCCTTGCGCTATCGCCTGCGGGATATATCGACGCCCGTCCGCCTGATGACCCACCACTGCCACAAAGAGATCGCCCGCCGCAGCCACACGGCTGTCGAGCGTCATCTCTCGCAGTTCTCGCGCGGGTAGTCCAGCCACCCACGGAGCAAGAAGGTCGCGCAAATTACGATCTGCCACCTGTTCCCTCGCCTTGATTAATTACGAATTCATTTTTTTCGCCCGTTGCCAGCGCGTCCGGTTCGATGTTCATGGTGCGCAGAACGCCGCCCATGATGGCACCAAATACCGGCGCGGAAACGGCGCCGCCGTAGTATTTACCCGCCTGCGGATCGTTGATGACAACCACCAGCGCGAAGCGCGGCTGACTCGCAGGCGCGACGCCTGCGGTGTAAGCAATGTATTTGTTGATGTAGCGACCGTCCGGCCCCACTTTTTTCGCCGTACCGGTTTTAATCGCGATACGGTAGCCTTTAATTGCCGCCTTCACGCCGCCGCCGCCCGGCAGCGCCACGCTTTCCATCATATGCACCACGGTGCGTACGGTGGATTCAGGGAAGATGCGTTCGCCGGGTACAGGCGGATCAACTTTGGTAATCGACAGCGGGCGATAAATGCCATAGCTGCCGATCGTTGCATAGGCTCGCGCTAACTGTAACGGCGTTACCATTAGCCCGTAGCCGAAAGAGAAGGTGGCCCTCTCTATGTCGGACCACCGTTGTTTTTGAGGATATAAGCCACTGCGTTCTCCGACCAACCCCAAATTGGTCGCCTTTCCTAGCCCAAAACGTGAGTAAGTATCTACTAACGCTGAGGACGGCATCGCTAACGCCAGTTTGGATACACCGACGTTACTCGACTTCTGTAGAACCCCGGTCAGGGTTAATTCGCTGTAGCGCGCCACGTCTTTAATTTCGTGGCCGTTAATTCGGTATGGAACGGTATTCAACACCGTATTTTCGTTGACGATACCGCGCTGAAGCGCAGTCATCACCACCATCGGCTTAACCGTAGAACCTGGTTCAAACACGTCGGTGATGGTACGGTTACGCATCGCGTCTTTCGGCGTACCGGCAAGGTTGTTGGGGTTATAGGAAGGGCTATTCGCCATCGCCAGTACTTCACCGGTATTGACATCGACCAGCACCGCGCTACCGGATTCCGCCTTGTTAAACGCCACCGCGTTGTTCAGTTCGCGGTAAACCAGCGCCTGTAAGCGTTCATCAATGCTTAACGCCAGGTTGTGCGCTGCCTGACTATCAGTGGAGGAGATATCTTCAATCACGCGGCCATAGCGGTCTTTACGCACGATTCGCTCGCCAGGCTGACCGGTAAGCCACTTATCAAAGCTCTTTTCAACGCCTTCAATCCCCTGACTGTCGACGTTGGTAAAACCGATGAGGTGAGCGGTTACTTCTCCTGACGGGTAGTAGCGGCGGGACTCTTCACGCAAATGAATGCCCGGCAGTTTGAGTTTTTTGATGTAGTCCGCCATGTCAGGATTTACCTGGCGCGCCAGATAAATAAAACGCCCTTTCGGGTTGGCGTTGATACGGGCGGAGAGCTGATCGAGCGGGATATTGAGCGCAGTAGAAAGCGCTTTCCAGCGATCGCCAACGCTGATGCCGCCGGCGTCATGAACTTCTTTCGGGTCGGCCCAGATCGCCTTAACCGGTACGCTGACCGCCAGTGGACGCCCGGAACGGTCGGTAATCATACCGCGTGAGGTAGAGACTTCCTGAACACGCAGCGAACGCATATCACCCTGACGCACCAGCATATCCGGGGCGATAATCTGTAGCCACGCCGCGCGTCCAAGTAAAAAAACCAGCGCCAGTAAAATACAGCCGCACAGCAACGCAAAACGCCAACTGATGAAGTTGGTCTGTTCTTCCTGGCGTTTCGATTTTTGCGTTTTTGCCGCTGCTTTCATGCGTCGCGTTTATCCTTATTTTTGCACTACGATATTTTCTTGAGACGGATCAACATGCTGCATTTGCAGCTTTTCCGTTGCGATCCGCTCTACCCGGCTGTGATCGCCGAGCGCATTTTCTTCAAGGATCAGGTTGCGCCATTCAATGTCCAATGCATCGCGCTCCAGAACCAATTGTTCACGCTGCGCGGTGAGTAAACGAGTATGGTGCGCCGTCGTGACCACCGTCACCGCCGTTAAAATGATGCAAATGAACAAGCAGAGTGGCAGCTTCCCGAACCGCAAAAGATCGTCACCGATCACGCCAGGCAAGGCATGGCGCTCGTTGCTTCCTATCGATCCCTTCACTTTGCTTAGGGCTTCTGTCACTCTGCTGATCATGCGTTCGTCCTCTCTGCGATACGCAGAACTGAACTACGGGCCCGAGGATTTTCAGCTACCTCTTTTTCACCCGGCATCAACTTGCCTAACGCTCGTAACTCACGACCGCCCAGTTTTTTGAGCTGCGCTTCCGTCATCGGTAATCCCGCCGGTACCTGCGGACCGCGGCTTTGCTCACGCATAAAGCGTTTCACAATACGGTCTTCCAGCGAGTGGAAACTGATGATTGAAAGCCGCCCGCCTGGGGCCAGTACGCTGAGCGAGCTTTTTAGCGCCTGCTCTATCTCCTCCAGTTCACTGTTTACCCAGATGCGCACCGCCTGGAAGGTACGGGTCGCGGGATGTTTGAATTTGTCTTTTACCGGGGTCGCCGCCGCAACCACTTCCGCCAGCTCTTTGGTGCGGGTCATCGGCTGTTCGCGATTGCGCTCAACAATGGCGCGAGCAATACGTTTGGCAAAACGCTCCTCGCCGAATGTTTTCAGCACCCAGGCGATATCCGCCTCCTCCGCCGTTTGTAACCACTCGGCGGCAGACTGGCCGCGCGTCGGGTCCATTCGCATATCCAGCGGACCGTCGCGCATAAATGAAAAACCGCGCTCCGCATCGTCAAGCTGCGGAGAAGAGACGCCAAGATCGAGAAGGATCCCGTCAATCTTGCCGGTAAGCTCGCGCTCGGCGACATAATCAGCCAGCGCGGAAAAAGGTCCATGAATGATGGAGAAGCGAGGATCACTGATGGCCTGCGCAACGGCGATCGCCTGCGGATCGCGATCGATCGCCAGCAAGCGCCCCTCTTCGCCCAGTTGCGAGAGGATCAGGCGCGAGTGGCCGCCGCGACCAAATGTGCCATCAATATAGATACCATCCGGACGAATATTCAGCCCATTAACGGCTTCATCCAACAGTACCGTAGTGTGTTTAAAATTTTCCATCATCTTATAGAGACAAGTCCTGCAGCCGCTCCGATAACGTTTCGGTAGCTGACTGTTCAGCGTCGATATCTTCCTTGACCTGTTGATACCAGGTCGTTTCATCCCACAGCTCAAATTTGTTGAACTGTCCAACCAGCATCACTTCTTTCGTCAGTCCGGCATGTTGCCGCAGAACTGGCGCGATCAGTAATCGACCTGCACCATCCATCTGACATTCGCTGGCATGGCCCAACAGTAAACGCTGTACGCGACGTTCTACCGGGTTCATGCTCGACAGACGAGATAACTTTTGCTCAATAATTTCCCATTCAGGCAGGGGGTAAAGCAGCAGGCATGGGCGATGGATGTCAATGGTACATACCATTTGACCGGTAGCGCTCTCGATCAGTTGCTCCCGATAACGGGTCGGCACGGTCAGGCGCCCTTTACTGTCGAGATTGACTAACGTTGCCCCCCGGAACATGCCAGTCTCACCCCTTCTTACCACTTTATCCCACAAATTCCCACTCGAAGGAGTTTACGGAGCGGAGGAAAAGCTTGTCAAGCAAGTCACAACGCTTACCGAAGTAAAAAAGCCAATGTTTACGGCGAATATCTGCGTTGATTAATTTCCGTCCAGCGCGCAAGCCAAATTAACGTTATGAATATTTGTAAGAAAAAAACCAAAGACCCACCGCCGTTTAAAACGGACTCAATATAATCCGAGAAAAATATAAAGTGTCAGTTTGCGACGCGAGCGGCATTTTAGGACATATTGCACCGTGTTAACAGTGCCTGTTTAACGTGTGCAGCGCCTGCTATACCAGCGCCTACGAGCGACTGTCGCGCCAAAGACAAAAAGTGGCTGTTAATTCGACGATTTCTTGCCTGCTTGTAACAAAACAAGACAAAGGAAAAGACTCGTTACGTCTTAATTAGTGGAATATGGACGATTTCGGACAAAAGAAAGGTAATAAAAAAGAATTTTCGGATAATTTTAAGGAATAATCTTAATTATTTGAGGGATATTTTTACTGATACGCATTTGTTTGACGGCGGCAGAAGAGAGAGTCTTTTACCGCCGGTCCTTTAGCTACGGCTCAGAATGCCGCGACGATACAGGTTTCGCCGAATACGCGTTAAGCCGGGTTTCGGTTTACGCGGTTCATCAAGACTTGCCAGCACAATCTCCAGCACGCGTTCCGCGACATCACGATGACGCTGCGCCACCGCCAGCACCGGGCATTGCAGAAAATCCAGCAGCTCATGATCGCCGAAGGTCGCAATCGCTAAATCCGAAGGCAGTTTTCCATCGCGCCGCAGCGTTACGTCCATCACGCCCTGTAATAGCGCGAACGATGTCGTAAAGAGCGCCTGCGGCATAGGATGCGTTTCCAGCCATTTCTCAAACAACTGCGCGGCGGCTTCGCGCTCATAGCTGTTGGCATATAAGAAATTCACCTCCCGCGGATCGTCTTTCCATGCGGTGCGGAACCCCTGCTCGCGCAGGAAACTGACGGACAACTCCGGCAGCGCGCCCAAATAAAGCACCGTTTCCGCCGGGAATTTACGCAGCTCTTCCGCCAACATCTCGGCATCATCCTGATCGGCGCCGACCACGCTGGTGAAATGTTCGCGATCCAGCGCGCGGTCGAGCGCGACGATGGGGAACGGATCGTTGGCCCAGCGCTGATAGAAGGGATGCTCCGGCGGTAACGAAGTTGAAACAATGATTGCATCCACCTGGCGTTGCAAAAGGTGCTCAATGCAGCGCATTTCGTTATCCGGCTGATCTTCAGAACAGGCGATCAGCAGCTGGTAGCCACGCTGGCGTGCCTGGCGCTCAAGATAGTTTGCGATACGGGTGTAGCTCGTGTTTTCAAGGTCCGGGATCACCAGACCAATGGAACGTGTGCGTCCAGCACGCAGCCCGGCAGCCACAGCGTTAGGATGGTAATTGTGCTCACGCACTACCGCCATGACTTTTTCTACGGTTTTGTCGCTCACGCGGTATTGCTTTGCTTTACCGTTTATAACGTAGCTTGCAGTTGTGCGCGAGACACCGGCCAGCCGAGCGATTTCATCCAGTTTCACAATTGCCCCTTGTGTAAATTGTACAAACCATAACCTTTATGTCGGCATGGGTTAAAATCGTTAACATCTAAGCGCAGTTTGATCACTCCGGCAACCGCTTTTATTCCGGGTTACCACGGATTTCGCAAAAAAAAGCCCAACCGGTGATATTGGGTTGGGCGATAATTCCTGTTGGCTGATATCCGGCAAACCTGCCTGATGGCGCTACGCTTATCGGACCTGGGCCAGATATCAGCCTGTAGACCGGATAAAACGCAAGCGCGTCGTCATCCGGCGAATCAGCTCAGCGCATAATCTTATCGCCGCGCGAAAGCCCGACGACGCCTGAACGCGCCACTTCAACAATTTTCGCCACGTCGCGCAGCGAGGCCAGAAAAGCATCCAGTTTATCGCTGGTGCCCGCCAGTTGAACGGTATACAGCGTTGGCGTAACGTCAATAATCTGACCACGGAAAATTTCCGTATTACGCTTCACCTCTTCCCGTCCGTAGCCGCTGGCCTGGATTTTCACCAGCATGATTTCCCGCTCAACGTGCGCTCCCTGACCCAGCTCGCTGACGCGCAGCACATCAACCAGCTTGTGCAGTTGCTTTTCAATTTGCTCAAGCACTTTTTCATCGCCTACCGTCTGGATAGTCATGCGCGACAACGTCGGATCGTCTGTCGGCGCGACGGTCAGGCTTTCAATATTATATCCGCGTTGCGAAAAGAGGCCGATAACCCGCGATAACGCCCCAGATTCGTTTTCCAGTAATACCGATAAAATCCGGCGCATCATCAGGTCCTCTCCGTTTTGCTTAACCACATTTCGTCCATCCCGCCCCCGCGAATCTGCATCGGATAGACATGCTCGCTGCCATCAACGGTGACATCGACGAACACCAGTCGGTTATTACGCACATGCTCAAGGGCTTCGCTGAGTTTACTTTCCAGCTCATCCGGACGGTTAATCTGCAGCCCGACATGACCATATGCTTCCGCCAGGCGCACAAAATCCGGTAACGACTGCATATAAGACTGAGAATGGCGACCGGAATAGATCATATCCTGCCACTGTTTCACCATCCCCAGATAACGGTTGTTCAGGTTCAGAACCAGTACCGGCAGTTCATACTGTAAGGCTGTCGACAGCTCCTGAATGTTCATCTGTATACTGCCATCGCCGGTCACGCAGACCACCATTTCTTTCGGCAGGGCCATTTTAACGCCCAACGCAGCCGGTAGGCCAAAACCCATCGTGCCGAGCCCGCCGGAATTAATCCAGCGACGTGGTTTATCGAACGGGTAATAGAGGGCGGCAAACATCTGGTGTTGTCCTACATCGGACGTCACGTACGCGTCGCCCTTCGTCAGACGCCAGAGGGTTTCAATCACCGCCTGGGGTTTAATGCTTTCGCTTTCCGCGTCATATTTCAGGCACTGACGGGCGCGCCAGATCTCTATCTGCTGCCACCAGTCGCGAATATCATCCTGCGGCTGAGACGGCGCATCCTGCGCCAGTAGCTCCAGCATTTGTTCCAGTACCAGGCGGGCATCGCCCACCACCGGGATATCAGCGTTAACCGTTTTGGATATGGACGTCGGGTCAATGTCGATGTGTAATACCGTCGCGTTCGGACAATATTTAGCGAGATTATTCGTCGTGCGGTCGTCAAATCGTACGCCAACAGCGAAAATCACGTCGGCGTTATGCATGGTCATATTGGCTTCATAAGTGCCATGCATTCCCAGCATTCCTAACGACTGGCGATGAGTAGCAGGAAACGCGCCCAGTCCCATTAATGAAGAGACCACCGGCAGGTTAAAGGTTTCAATGATGTGGCGCAGCGGCGCATAGCAGGCCGCGCTTATCGCCCCTCCCCCAACGTAGACCACCGGCTTTTTTGCCGACGCCAGCGTTTGCAAGGCACGCTTAATTTGTCCTTTATGTCCTGATGTTGTGGGATTGTAAGAGCGCATACTGACCGTCTCCGGCCAGGCATACGGCATTTTTTTCGCCGGATTCAAAATGTCTTTCGGCAAATCCACGACCACCGGCCCAGGACGTCCGCTTGCCGCCAGCCAGAAGGCCTTTTTAAGCACCTGGGGAATATCTTCCGTCTGTTTGACCAGGAAGCTATGTTTGACCACCGGTCGGGAAATCCCCACCATGTCGCACTCCTGAAAGGCATCATAACCAATCAATGAGGTGGCGACCTGGCCGGAAAGAATCACCAGCGGAATGGAATCCATATAGGCCGTAGCAATCCCGGTAATCGCATTGGTCGCTCCCGGTCCGGAAGCCACCAGCACCACGCCAACGTCGCCAGTGGCTCGCGCCAGGCCATCCGCCATATGCACCGCGGCCTGCTCATGACGCACCAGCACATGATCGATCCCTCCAACGGTATGTAGCGCATCATAAATATCAAGCACTGCGCCTCCAGGATAGCCGAACACCTGCTTTACGCCTTGATCGATAAGCGATCGGACGACCATCTCGGCTCCAGACAACATCTCCACGGCTTGCCTCCACTTTATACCTGTCATCACGGTTTGACGGACACCTTAACCGCTCGCTATCACGCCTGGCAATTGGGTGGAATGACGTAAAGATGGGGAAGGTTAGAATAATCAGGAGGCAAGAAGAGAAGAAATGGAGAAATACTCCGTCTGAATCACACCAGGTAATAAATAATCGCTTATAAATGCAGACTTACAGCAATTCATCTATTTTTCACAGCGACGAAAAGAATCGCTCACCGTTAATTCAGCATAAAATTTTTGATATACGCTAAAAAGCAGAATAAACCAGAATTTGTTTCTGATTTATTCTGCCCGGTTTTATCGCTTACAAACAGAAACTAATAAATCTTCCATCCATTGATGCCCTTTATCACGCCCAGCCGCTTCATGCCAGGAAAGGTAGCATGTCCGGCTATTCAGTTTTAAAGGCAACGGCAGTATTTGCAGCTCCAGCGACTCCGCAAACTCTTCCGCCAGCCAGCGCGGGGCAATAGCGACCAAATGCGTCTGCGAAACCACGTTCAGAACGCTGATAAGCGCCATGCCCTGATAAGCCACGCTCGACTGTTTATCCGGCGTGTCATACCACGGCTGACTAAATGACGCATAACGATCGAGAGAAACAACCGCATGTTGTTCATTATAAACATCGCCTTCCAGTAGCGGGCCGCTAATACGCGGGTGTTTTCGGCTGGCGACTAAAACCATTTCATCTTTAAATAGCGGTACGCTGGTAAACTCAGGACGACGGAATTCTTCATAACTAATAACGAACTCGGTTTCCTGATAGCGTAACTGATGCTCAGTATTCTGATTCAACGACGCTTTAAAAACGACATGAATATTTGGCGCAATTTTTTCTACACGATTATAAATCTGTGACGTCAGGATATTATCCAGCGGACTGCACACGCAAAGATTGAATACACGTTCGCTGCTGGTCGGCTCAAACCCTGATCCCGGCAATTCATTTTGCACCAATTGCAACGCCTGACGGACTGAACCAAATAACTGAAATGCACGGGCAGTCGGCTGAATTCCTCGTCCATATCGAACAAAAAGTTCGTCATTAAACATAACCTTCAGACGCGCTACGGCGTTACTGACCGCAGGCTGCGACATTCCCAGCGTGTGGGCGGCGCGCGTAATATTCTGCTCTTGCATTACCGCATCGAACACGGTCAATAGGTTCAAATCAACCATGCGAAGCTGTGGTTTGCCCATATCTAAAAGATGCGGCTTTTCGGTTTTGACCTCTGGCATATTTAACTCCACTGTCACGCTTAACTCCCTTTTTCTGGCTGAAGGCAGAAATAATTCCTGAAAATATGATTTACCATGCATATAAAATAAGAAAAAGGGAAAGCGTTAAAATTCGGAAAACATAAAGACGCTGACAGAGACAAATAGAATGCCAGCGCAAGCGTAATGTGTCCTGAGTCACACCATTGCGATTCATAATGTTTAAATTACGCAAGCAATATAATCATAACTATGGCGAATACACAATCATACACCAAGTGAATGATCATTTAAGTTTCAATTAAATGTTTATATTATTAATAGCTAAAAAGTTAACATTAATTTATCAATAACTTTATCCTTATCCATTAAGCAAACAAGGTTATTTGTTAAAATATAAAACAAATCAAAAAGATAAACCAAACCTTTTGCATACCTTTAACAGGCCATTCCCCTAACCAATTTGCAAACAAAAATGCCTAAATATTTCAAACAATGAAAAGTATGAATGTCCACTCGTTCTTTTATCCTTTATTGGACACGCAGCCCAGCACAATTAGCTAAAGTACGTATCCGGATATCGTCAACAAAATGCAATGGCGACAGAAATCAGAGTTGACATTAAACGGCATATCCAGTACCACTAAAAGCATATCGCATTCGCTGGAGCTGAATTAATGTCACATATCGTTCGTTTCACTGGGCTACTACTACTCAACGCATTTATTGTGCGCGGTAGACCGGTGGGCGGCATTCAACATTAAGTCAGCTCGAAGTCAAACAAAACCCGCGCCGTTGCGCGGGTTTTTTTATGCCTGACGCAAGGCGCCCCTGGAGACAAGGACCACATCATGAGCCAGCAAGTCATTATTTTTGATACGACCTTACGCGACGGCGAACAAGCGTTACAGGCCAGCCTGAGCGCGAAAGAGAAGCTGCAGATTGCCCTGGCCCTTGAGCGCATGGGTGTTGATGTCATGGAAGTAGGCTTCCCGGTCTCTTCTCCGGGTGATTTTGAATCTGTCCAAACCATCGCCCGCACCATCAAAAACAGTCGCGTTTGCGCCCTGGCGCGTTGTGTAGAAAAAGACATCGACGTCGCGGCACAGGCGCTGAAGGTCGCCGACGCGTTTCGCATCCATACTTTTATCGCCACCTCGCCAATGCACATCGCCACCAAGCTGCGCAGCACGCTGGATGAGGTTATCGAACGCGCGGTATACATGGTTAAGCGGGCGCGTAATTACACTGATGACGTAGAGTTCTCCTGCGAAGATGCTGGCCGGACGCCTGTTGACGATCTGGCGCGCGTGGTGGAAGCCGCTATAAACGCCGGCGCGAGAACCATTAATATTCCCGATACCGTGGGCTATACCATGCCGTTTGAGTTTGCGGGAATCATTTCCGGCCTGTATGAACGTGTCCCCAATATCGACAAAGCTATCATCTCCGTTCATACCCACGACGATTTAGGGATAGCAGTAGGCAACTCGCTGGCGGCAGTACATGCGGGCGCGCGTCAGGTTGAAGGCGCGATGAACGGTATCGGAGAACGTGCCGGTAACTGCGCGCTGGAAGAAGTGATCATGGCGATTAAAGTGCGCAAAGACATCATGAACGTACACACCAACATCAATCACCACGAAATCTGGCGCACCAGCCAGACCGTCAGCCAGATCTGTAACATGCCGATCCCGGCCAACAAAGCGATTGTCGGCAGCGGCGCTTTCGCCCACTCTTCCGGCATCCACCAGGATGGCGTCCTCAAGAACCGCGAAAACTATGAAATCATGACGCCAGAGTCCATCGGTCTGAACCAGATACAGCTGAACCTGACCTCCCGCTCTGGCCGTGCCGCCGTGAAACATCGCATGGAAGAGATGGGTTACAAGGACACAGACTACAACATGGACCACCTGTACGACGCGTTCCTGAAGCTGGCGGACAAAAAAGGCCAGGTGTTCGACTATGACCTGGAAGCGCTGGCGTTTATTAATAAACAGCAAGAAGAACCAGAGCATTTCCGTCTGGATTACTTCAGCGTGCAGTCCGGCTCCAGCGATATCGCCACCGCTTCCGTGAAGCTGGCCTGTGGTGAAGAGATCAAGGCCGAGGCGGCGAACGGCAACGGCCCGGTCGACGCCATCTATCAGGCGATTAACCGCATCACTGGCTACGACGTTGAGTTGGTTAAATACGACCTGAACGCCAAAGGCCAGGGCAAAGACGCGCTGGGTCAGGTCGATATCGTCGTAAACCATCATGGTCGCCGCTTCCACGGCGTCGGGCTGGCGACGGATATCGTCGAATCCTCCGCCAAAGCGATGATGCACGTACTGAACAATATCTGGCGCGCCGCCGAAGTTGAAAAAGAATTGCAACGCAAAGCTCAAAATAAAGAGAACAACAAGGAAACCGTGTAATGTCGAAGAACTATCATATTGCCGTACTGCCGGGCGACGGTATCGGCCCGGAAGTCATGGCGCAAGCCCTGAAAGTTATGGATGCGGTACGCAGCCGTTTTGATATGCGTATCACCACCAGCCGCTATGACGTCGGCGGTATTGCTATCGACAATCATGGTCATCCACTGCCGAAAGCCACCGTTGAAGGGTGCGAGCAGGCGGATGCCATTCTGTTTGGCTCCGTCGGCGGCCCGAAATGGGAAAATTTGCCCCCGGAAAGCCAGCCAGAGCGCGGCGCCCTGCTGCCGCTGCGCAAACATTTCAAATTATTCAGTAATCTGCGCCCGGCGAAACTGTATCAGGGACTGGAAGCATTTTGCCCGTTGCGCGCCGATATCGCCGCTAACGGTTTCGATATCCTGTGCGTGCGCGAGCTGACCGGCGGGATCTATTTCGGACAGCCAAAAGGCCGTGAAGGCAGCGGTCAGTACGAAAAAGCCTTTGATACCGAAGTTTATCACCGCTTTGAGATCGAGCGCATTGCCCGTATCGCCTTTGAATCGGCGCGTAAACGCCGCCGTAAAGTCACCTCTATTGATAAAGCCAACGTACTGCAAAGCTCTATCCTGTGGCGTGAGATCGTCAACGATGTCGCGAAAACGTATCCCGATGTGGAACTCGCGCACATGTATATCGATAACGCCACCATGCAGTTGATTAAAGACCCGTCGCAGTTTGACGTCCTGCTGTGCTCTAACCTGTTCGGCGACATTCTGTCCGACGAATGCGCCATGATCACCGGCTCAATGGGGATGTTGCCCTCCGCCAGCCTGAACGAGCAAGGGTTTGGCCTGTATGAACCGGCTGGCGGCTCCGCGCCGGATATCGCCGGGAAAAATATCGCCAACCCAATTGCGCAGATCCTGTCGCTGGCGCTGCTGCTGCGCTACAGCCTGGATGCCAACGATGCGGCAACGGCCATTGAACAGGCGATCAATCGCGCATTAGAAGAGGGCGTTCGCACCGGCGATTTAGCCAGGGGCGCTGCCGCAGTCAGTACCGATGAGATGGGCGATATTATCGCCCGCTATGTCGCAGAAGGGGTGTAATCATGGCCAAAACGTTATACGAAAAATTATTTGATGCCCACGTGGTCTTTGAGGCGCCAAACGAAACGCCGCTGCTGTACATCGATCGCCACCTGGTACACGAAGTGACCTCGCCGCAGGCGTTTGACGGTCTGCGCGCGCACCATCGTCCGGTACGTCAGCCGGGGAAAACCTTCGCCACGATGGATCACAACGTCTCGACGCAGACCAAAGACATTAATGCCTCCGGTGAAATGGCGCGTATCCAGATGCAGGAGCTGATTAAGAACTGTAACGAGTTCGGCGTCGAGCTGTATGACCTGAATCACCCATACCAGGGCATCGTCCATGTGATGGGGCCGGAACAGGGCGTCACCCTGCCGGGCATGACCATCGTCTGCGGCGACTCCCACACCGCCACCCACGGCGCGTTTGGCGCGCTGGCCTTCGGCATCGGCACTTCTGAGGTAGAACATGTACTGGCGACGCAAACCCTGAAACAGGGGCGCGCTAAAACCATGAAGATTGAAGTCACGGGCAGCGCCGCGCCGGGCATTACCGCCAAAGACATCGTGCTGGCGATCATCGGTAAAACCGGTAGCGCCGGCGGCACCGGACACGTGGTTGAATTTTGCGGCGACGCTATCCGCGCGCTGAGTATGGAAGGCCGCATGACGCTGTGCAATATGGCGATTGAGATGGGCGCCAAAGCCGGTCTGGTCGCCCCGGATGAAACCACTTTCAACTACGTAAAAGGGCGTTTGCACGCGCCGAAGGGCTGCGATTTTGACGAAGCCGTCGAGTACTGGAAAACGCTGAAAACCGATGACGGCGCGACCTTTGATACTGTCGTCACCCTGCGAGCAGAAGAGATCGCGCCGCAGGTGACTTGGGGCACTAATCCGGGCCAGGTGATTTCCGTCACCGACATCATCCCCGATCCCGCCTCCTTTAGCGATCCGGTTGAGCGCGCCAGCGCCGAAAAAGCGCTGGCTTATATGGGCTTACAGCCTGGCGTACCGTTAACGGACGTTGCTATCGATAAAGTCTTTATCGGCTCTTGTACCAATTCACGCATTGAAGATTTGCGCGCGGCGGCGGAAGTCGCCAAAGGGCGCAAAGTTGCGCCGGGCGTGCAGGCGCTGGTGGTGCCGGGTTCAGGTCCGGTGAAAGCGCAGGCGGAAGCGGAAGGTCTGGACAAGATCTTTATCGAAGCAGGATTTGAATGGCGCTTACCAGGCTGTTCCATGTGCCTGGCCATGAATAATGACCGCCTGAACCCGGGCGAGCGCTGCGCATCCACCAGCAACCGTAACTTTGAAGGCCGTCAGGGCCGCGGGGGTCGCACTCACCTGGTTAGCCCGGCGATGGCCGCCGCTGCCGCCGTTACCGGCCACTTCGCCGACATTCGCAGCATCAAATAAGGAAACTACCATGGCAGAGAAATTTACCCAGCATACCGGCCTGGTTGTCCCACTGGATGCCGCCAACGTCGATACCGATGCAATTATCCCTAAACAGTTTTTGCAGAAGGTTACGCGCACCGGTTTTGGCGCCCATCTGTTTAACGACTGGCGCTTCCTGGACGAAAAGGGCCAACAGCCAAATCCGGAATTCGTGTTGAACTTTCCGGAATATCAAGGCGCGTCGATACTGTTGGCGCGGGAAAACTTTGGCTGCGGCTCTTCACGCGAACACGCGCCGTGGGCGTTGACCGATTACGGCTTTAAAGTGGTGATCGCGCCAAGCTTCGCCGACATCTTCTACGGCAACAGTTTCAATAACCAACTGCTGCCGGTGAAGTTAAGCGACGAACAGGTCGATGAGCTGTTTACGCTGGTGAAAGCCAATCCGGGCATTAAATTTGAAGTGGATCTGGAAGCACAGGTGGTGAAAGCAGGCGATAAGACCTACAGTTTTAAAATCGACGACTTCCGCCGCCACTGCATGTTGAACGGTCTGGACAGCATCGGGCTGACGCTGCAGCACGAAGACGCGATTGCCGAGTACGAAAATAAACAACCGGCATTTATGCGGTAACCTTTCACGCCTTACCGGGCCTACAGGGTATGCAATATCACCAGGTTGCCACTATATTCTGTAGGCCTGATAAGCGTAGCGCCATCAAGCGCCTGGTTACTCATCAGTCGCTCATGCCGGGGATATTCCGGCATTTTTTATACGTCTTTTACTCGCCCGGTCATCACCCGCGTGACCACAGAAACCGCCGCAGAAATCCCGTTGAGACGCCGTCCCATCGTCGTCATCCAGAAACAGCCGAAATAAAAAAAGCCAGCAGATATTATCTGCTGGCGGGTGATTTTAGGCTATCGCCTACACCAATACTCAGTCACACATGATGTCTGCAATTGGCTTCAATCGGTCGCCTCCCACTGCATCAGTTCCGCGAGCATTTTTAAGCGCTGCGTCGCGCTCAGGCAAGCCAGCCAGGACGTTTTTTCCGTCGCGGCAAAATATCTCAACCAGAACTGGCGCATAGTGACCTCTTCCTCTTGCTTCATCGAAAGATATTATTGGCCTAATATAGGGATAATAAAATTGCTGAGTTTTTCATCGGAGTTCCCCTTTTATGCCCTCAGGTCGCCTGCAACAACAATTTATCCGTCTCTGGCAATGTTGTGACGGTAAAACGCAAGACACCACGCTTAATGAGCTGGCGGATCTGCTGAACTGTTCGCGTCGCCATATGCGTACGCTGCTAAATACGATGCAGGCGCGCGGTTGGCTAACATGGGAAGCCGAGGTCGGACGCGGAAAGCGTTCGCGTCTGACGTTCCTGTATACCGGACTGGCGCTGCAACAGCAGCGGGCGGAAGACCTGCTGGAACAAGATCGAATCGATCAACTGGTACAACTGGTCGGCGATAAAAGCGCTGTCAGGCAAATGCTGATTTCCCATCTGGGACGCAGCTTCCGCCAGGGGCGGCATATTCTGCGGGTTCTTTACTATCGTCCGATGCACAATCTCCTGCCGGGAACCGCATTACGTCGCTCGGAAACTCATATTGCCCGGCAAATTTTCAGTTCGCTCACGCGGGTAAATGAGGAAAACGGGGAACTGGAAGCGGACATTGCGCACCACTGGCAGCAAATTTCCCCTTTACTGTGGCGCTTCTACCTGCGCCCCGGCATTCATTTTCATCATGGCCGCGAGCTGGAGATGGAAGATGTCATCGCCTCGCTGACGCGTATCAATACGCTTCCGCTTTACTCGCACATCACAAAGATAGACTCCCCTACCGCGTGGACGCTGGATATTCATCTTTCCCAGCCGGATCGCTGGTTGCCGTGGCTGCTGGGCCAGGTCCCGGCGATGATTTTGCCGCGGGAGTGGGAAACGCTGGCTAATTTCGCCAGCCACCCTATCGGCACCGGGCCTTATGCCGTGCGGCGTAATACGCCAAACCAGCTCAAGATACTCGCCTTTGATGATTACTTCGGCTATCGGGCGTTGATAGACGAAGTGAACGTCTGGGTACTGCCGGATATCAGTGAAGAACCGGCCTGCGGCTTGATGCTGGAAGGGCCAATACAAGGCGGTGAAAAAGCGATAGAAAGCCGACTGGAAGAGGGGTGCTATTACCTGCTATTCGACGCCAGAACGCCGCGCGGCGCGCATCCGCAGGTCAGAGAATGGGTAAGCCACGTCCTCTCCCCCACCAATTTACTCTATCATGCCGATGAACCGCTACAGCAGCTCTGGTTCCCGGCCTATGGGCTTTTACCGCGCTGGCACCACGCCCGTCCAGGCCCGGGCGAAAAACCCGCCGGGCTGGAAACCCTCACGCTGACCTTCTATCGCGAACACATTGAGCACCGGGTTATCGCCCGTATCATGAGCGCGCTTCTGGCTGAACATCAGGTGCATCTGCATATTCAGGAGATCGACTACGATCAATGGCACGCCGGCGAGATCGAAAGCGATATCTGGCTCAATAGCGCTAACTTTACGCTGCCGCTGGATTTCTCGCTGTTCGCGCACCTGTGCGAAGTACCGCTCTTGCAGAACTGCATTCCGCGCGACTGGCAGGACGACGCCGCGCAGTGGCGCGCTGGCGAGATGAACCTGGCGAACTGGTGCCAGCAACTGCTGGCCAACAAAGCGATTGTGCCGTTGATCCACCACTGGCTGATTATCCAGGGACAACGCAGTATGCGCGGGCTGCGCATGAATACCCTCGGCTGGTTTGATTTTAAATCGGCGTGGTTTGCGCCGCCAGATCCTTAACGCCAGCTCTTGATTGCTGCCCGGCAACAAAATCACTACACTAACGCCGAACTCAACGGGGTGCCGCGCTCATGCGCGCGCTGAGAAAATACCCGTCGAACCTGATCCGGATAATGCCGGCGAAGGGATTTGAGGCTACCTCTCAAGTCCTTTGCCACTCTTTAACTGAGGTGCAAAGTGTTAAAAAAATATCTTTCGCTTTTACTCCTGTGCGCGGCGCCTGCTTTCGCCAAACCCGTTCTCACCGTCTATACCTACGACTCGTTCGCCGCCGACTGGGGGCCAGGCCCGGCGGTGAAAAAAGCGTTTGAAGCCGATTGCAACTGCGAGCTGAAACTGGTGGCGCTGGAGGATGGCGTTTCGCTGCTCAACCGCCTGCGGATGGAGGGGAAGAACAGCAAAGCCGATGTGGTGTTGGGGCTGGACAATAATCTGCTGGAGGCGGCCACGCAAACTAAACTCTTTGCCAAAAGCGGCGTGGCGAATGAGGCGGTCAAGGTGCCCGGCGGCTGGAAAAACGACACATTTGTGCCGTTCGATTACGGCTATTTCGCCTTTGTCTACGATAAAAGCAAGCTGAAAAATCCGCCGAAAAGCCTGAAAGAACTGGTCGAGAGCGATCAAAAATGGCGGGTGATTTATCAGGACCCGCGTACCAGTACGCCAGGGCTGGGGCTGTTACTGTGGATGCGCAAAGTCTATGGCGATAACGCGCCGCAGGCCTGGCAAAAACTGGCGGCCAAAACGGTGACGGTGACGAAAGGCTGGAGCGAGGCCTACGGTTTATTTCTGAAAGGTGAAAGCGATTTGGTGCTCAGTTACACCACCTCTCCGGCGTATCACATTATTGAAGAGAAGAAGGACAATTACGCCGCCGCGAACTTCAGCGAAGGCCATTACTTACAGGTAGAAGTCGCGGCGCGTACCGTCGCCAGTAAGCAGCCGGAACTGGCGGAGAAATTCCTCAAATTTATGGTTTCTCCGGCGTTTCAGAACGCCATACCCACCGGCAACTGGATGTACCCGGTAGCGGACGTCGCCTTACCCGCAGGGTTTGAATCATTGGCCAAACCCGCCACAACGCTGGAATTCACGCCGCAACAAGTGGCAGCACAACGCCAGGCATGGATTAGCGAATGGCAACGCGCCGTCAGCCGTTAATTCCCGGCTGGCTGATTCCGGGGCTGTGCGCCGCCGCGCTGATGATAACCGTCTCGCTGGCGGCCTTTCTGGCGCTTTGGCTGAACGCGCCGTCGGGCGCGTGGTCGACACTCTGGCGGGATAGCTATCTGTGGCATGTGGTGCGCTTCTCATTCTGGCAGGCGTTTCTGTCCGCAGTGCTGTCTGTGGTTCCGGCGGTTTTTCTCGCCCGCGCGCTTTATCGACGCCGTTTTCCTGGACGTCTGGCGCTGCTGCGTCTGTGCGCCATGACGCTGATTCTGCCGGTACCGGTTGCCGTGTTCGGCATTCTTAGCGTGTATGGACGTCAGGGCTGGCTGGCCTCGCTGTGGCAGATGCTGGGGCTTCAGTGGACATTCTCCCCCTACGGCTTGCAGGGCATTTTACTGGCGCACGTCTTTTTTAACCTGCCAATGGCGAGCCGTTTGTTGCTGCAATCTTTGGAAAGCATTCCCGGCGAGCAGCGCCAGCTCGCCGCCCAGCTCGGTATGCGCGGCTGGCATTTTTTCCGTTTTGTCGAATGGCCGTGGCTGCGCCGCCAAATTCCGCCCGTCGCGGCGCTGATTTTTATGCTCTGCTTCGCCAGTTTCGCAACGGTTCTGTCGCTCGGCGGCGGCCCGCAGGCCACCACTATCGAGCTGGCTATCTTTCAGGCGCTCAGTTATGACTACGATCCCGCCCGCGCGGCGATGCTGGCATTAATCCAGATGGTCTGCTGCCTGGCGCTGGTACTGCTAAGCCAACGGTTGAGCAAAGCGATTGCGCCGGGGATGACGCTGACGCAGGGTTGGCGCGATCCTGACGATCGTCTCCACAGCCGTCTGACGGACGCCTTATTAATCGTGCTGGCGCTGCTGCTGCTTCCGCCGCTGGTCGCCGTGGTGGTCGATGGCGTCAACCGCAGCCTGCCGGAGGTGCTGGCGCAACCCATTCTGTGGCAGGCTGTCTGGACATCGCTACGCATTGCGCTGGCGGCGGGCGTTCTGTGTGTGGTGCTGACCATGATGCTGCTGTGGAGTAGCCGCGAGCTACGCCAACGCCAGCAACTATTCGCCGGACAAACGCTGGAACTCAGCGGGATGTTGATCCTCGCGATGCCGGGGATCGTGCTGGCGACAGGCTTCTTTTTACTGCTCAATAACAGCGTTGGCTTACCGGAATCCGCCGACGGCATCGTGATTTTCACCAATGCGCTGATGGCAATCCCCTACGCGCTAAAAGTCCTGGAAAACCCAATGCGCGATATTACCGCCCGTTATGGAATGCTGTGCCAGTCATTAGGAATTGAAGGCTGGTCGCGGTTAAAGGTCGTGGAACTGCGGGCGCTGAAACGTCCGCTGGCGCAGGCGCTGGCGTTTGCCTGCGTACTTTCTATCGGTGATTTTGGCGTCGTCGCGCTTTTCGGCAATGACAATTTCCGCACGCTGCCGTTTTATCTGTATCAGCAGATCGGCTCCTACCGCAGCCAGGACGGCGCGGTGACCGCGCTGATACTATTGCTGCTCTGCTTTACGTTATTTACCCTCATAGAGAAACTACCGGGCCGACATGCTAAAACTGATTGATATCACCTGGCTTTACCATCATTTGCCGATGCGTTTTACGCTGGCGGTAGAACGCGGCGAGCAGGTGGCGATTCTTGGCCCCAGCGGCGCGGGGAAAAGCACGTTGTTGAATTTAATTGCCGGTTTTCTTGCGCCTGCCAGCGGTACGTTACTGATTGCCGGTGAAGATCATACGCTTACGCCGCCCTCACGCCGTCCGGTCTCAATGCTGTTTCAGGAGAATAATTTATTCAGCCACCTGAATGTGCAGCAAAATATCGGTCTGGGGCTAAACCCCGGGTTAACGCTCAACGCCAGCCAGCGGGAAAAACGGGACGCTATCGCACGTCAGATGGGCATTGAGAGTCTGATGACGCGTTTACCGGGCGAACTGTCCGGCGGCCAGCGTCAGCGGGTAGCGCTGGCGCGCTGCCTGGTACGTGAACAGCCGGTACTGCTGCTGGATGAACCGTTCTCCGCGCTCGATCCCGCGCTGCGCCAGGAGATGCTGACGTTGGTCAGCGATATCTGCCGCGAGCGACAGCTCACGCTGTTGATGGTCTCGCACAGCGTGGAAGATGCGGCGCGAATTGCGCCCCGGTCAATCGTCGTCGCCGACGGACGCATTGCGTGGCAAGGCAAAACAGACGAGCTACTAAGCGGTCAAGCCAGCGCCTCAGCGCTATTGGGCATCAAATCCCATATTTTGTAGGCCGGATAAGGCGAAGCCGCCATCCGGCAAAGGAATCGTTAGTAACCCACAACTTTGCGCAGAATATCGATATATACCGGCATCAGCGGGTGGCGAACTAGCACCACCAGCGCGACCACGCCGATCCCGAGCGTCAACGGCGCCAGATACAGCAAACGGCTGCGGGGGAAATACGCGGTTAAACGATCGACTGCCGCTTTGCCGCTGCGCCACAGCCGCCAGCATAGCCAGCCTCCGACCCACAGCAGCAACGCCGTCGCCAGCAGCAGCCATTTGAAATCTCCGCTCTGCATATCGGAAGGAATATCGATTGCCGCTCCCGCCAGAATGCCCGGCAGGAAATAAAACGGCGGCCACAGCAAACAGCCAATCAAGTTCGGCCCAATAAATTTCGCCACGGGAAGATCCAGCATCCCTGCCACCATCGGCACCAGCGGCCTCGTCGGACCGACAAAACGTCCGACCAAGATCGTGAACATACTGTGCTGATGCAGCGCGTGTTCGGTTTTATCCAGCAGCGACTTGTTCTTTTTCATAAAAGACCAGCGGTGTAGCGGCTTTTTAAAGCGCCACCCCAGCCAGAACGAAATCCAGTCGCCCATCAGACAGCCGATAATACCCACCAGCCAGGCATGCCAAAAATTGAGCTCGCCGCTGCCGATAAGCGCGCCCAGCCCCGCCATCAGTACCGTGCCGGGTAAAATCAACCCCACCAGCGCCAGCGATTCCAGGAAGGCGACCAGCAACACGGCGATAAGCGAATACAGAGTGGATTGGGTGATAAAGTGTTCCAGCAGTGCTTGCATAGTGTGTCCGTCAGCGTGATGAAGCAGGGATTCTGCTTACCCCGTCCCCCTTCGTCAAGCCGTCAATTATCCGAATAGTTACGGCTTATGACATCTTTGTGGACACATCATTCACTTTTTATTCACATCCGGCCCTGAACTCGCTAGGACTTGCCCCGGTGCATTTTTTAAATACCCGAGAAAAATAGAGCTGATCGTCAAATCCAACATTGCGCCCAACGGTCGCTATCGGCATTCGCGTGGTGCTAAGCAGGAGTTTCGCCTGGCTGATACGCTGATCTTCGCGCCAACTCAATACGCTAATGCCTAACTGCTGGCGGAACAGATGCGATAACCGGGAGGGCGACAGGCAGACATGCTGGGCGACGCTGGCGATATCAAAATGACTGTCCGCCAGATGGTCGCTGATATACTGGCAGGCATCGCGCACACGGCTATCCATCGGCGGGTGCAACGACTCATTAATTACCGCCATACGTCTGAGCAACAACTGCTCCAGCAGATTGATCGCCAGTAGCTCAGAATAGCGACCTTCCCCTTGCCCGGCGCTGATGATCTGCCCGAACAGTTCGCTGAAATGCGGCTGGCGCGCCTCGTCCGGGCGGAAAAATCCTGTCTGAGCAAAGATTGTCGGCCAGGTCAGCCACTCCTGCCAGTAGGCGCGAGGCCGGAAATAAACCCACTGGTGATACCACTCGCTGGCATCCGGATGCCGTCCATAGTGATGAATCTCGCCCGGCGGAAACAATAATATATCGCCAGGCCGACAGACAAACTGCTCGCCATTATTATTAATGACGCCCTCTCCGCGGATGGTCAGGTTAAGAATATATCCCTTCATGCCCAACGGACGATCGATAAAAAAATCCAGATATCCATTCGCTTCAATTGGCGTCAGCCCGGCGACCAGATGGGCATTAAATGAATATCCCGGCAATAGCGGATCATTTTGCGTTTCAGCCATGATTTCTCTACCCCCCGATGTTCAGAGAAGAAACAAATTGTCCATATTGACCAGGACGACAGAGCTTCCGTCTCCGCAAGACCTTGCGCTTGATGAAAGCACGTATCAACCCCGCTTGTGAAAAGCGCTTTGTAACAAAAGCGTACAGTTCAGGCGATAAAATTAAGTAACAGAAGTGTCTATAACTATGGCTGGAATGTCCACATTGAATATTTGCACAGCGTCACACTTTGCAAAGCATTAGCATTTTTGTCCATAAGATTAGCGGATCCTGCCTGACGGTTTTTGCCGCGACTCTCTACTGTTTCTCCATACCTGTTTTTCTGGATGGAGTAAGACGATGGCAATTGCAATTGGCCTCGATTTTGGCAGTGATTCAGTGCGCGCTCTGGCAGTGGACTGCGCCACCGGCGACGAGATCGCCACCAGCGTAGAGTGGTATCCGCGCTGGCAAGAAGGCCGTTATTGCGACGGCCCGAACAACCAGTTCCGTCATCATCCGCGCGACTACATGGAGTCAATGGAGGCCGCGCTGAAAGCCGTTCTGGCACAATTAAGCGCCGCGCAACGCGCAAATGTCGTTGGCATTGGCGTTGACAGCACCGGTTCTACGCCAGCGCCGATTGACGCCGACGGTAACGTCCTGGCGCTGCGTCCGGAGTTCGCCGAGAACCCGAATGCGATGTTTGTGCTGTGGAAAGATCACACCGCCGTGGAAGAAGCCGACGAAATCACTCGTCTGTGCCATAAGCCAGGTAAGGTCGACTACTCCCGCTATATTGGCGGCATTTACTCCAGCGAATGGTTCTGGGCGAAGATTCTGCACGTCACCCGCCAGGATAGCGCCGTCGCGCAGGCCGCCGTCTCGTGGATTGAACTGTGTGACTGGGTGCCGGCGCTGCTTTCCGGCACCACTCGCCCGCAGGATATCCGCCGTGGCCGCTGCAGCGCTGGGCACAAAACACTGTGGCATGAAAGCTGGGGCGGTCTGCCGCCCGCGAGCTTCTTTGATGAACTCGATCCGTGCATTAACCGTCATCTGCGCTACCCGTTATTTAGCGAAACCTTCACCGCCGATCTGCCCGTGGGCACCCTGTGCGCCGAATGGGCGCAGCGCCTCGGCTTGCCGGAAAGCGTGGTGATTTCCGGCGGCGCGTTCGACTGTCACATGGGCGCGGTCGGCGCGGGCGCACAGCCCAATACGCTGGTAAAAGTCATCGGCACGTCAACCTGCGACATTCTGATTGCGGATAAACAGAGCGTCGGGGATCGCGCCGTGAAAGGCATTTGCGGTCAGGTTGACGGCAGCGTGGTGCCGAACTTTATCGGTCTGGAAGCGGGCCAGTCCGCTTTCGGCGACATCTACGCCTGGTTTAGCCGCGTGTTGAGCTGGCCGCTGGAACAACTTGCCGCGCAGCACCCGGAACTGAAAACCCAGATTAACGCCAGCCAGAAGCAGCTATTGCCAGCGCTCACCGACGCCTGGGCGAAAAATCCGTCCCTGGATCACCTGCCGGTGGTGCTCGACTGGTTCAATGGTCGCCGTACACCCAATGCCAACCAGCGTCTGAAAGGCGTCATTACCGATCTCAATCTCGCCACCGACGCGCCAGCGCTGTTTGGCGGTCTGGTCGCCTCGACCGCCTTCGGCGCGCGCGCCATTCAGGAGTGTTTTACCGAGCAGGGTATCGCGGTCAATAACGTGATGGCGCTTGGCGGCATCGCCCGTAAAAATCAGGTCATTATGCAGGTCTGCTGCGACGTACTGAATCGTCCGTTGCAGATCGTCGCTTCCGACCAATGTTGCGCATTAGGCGCCGCTATCTTTGCCGCCGTTGCCGCGAAAGTCCATGCCGATATTCCTGCCGCCCAGCAAAGCATGGCGAGCGCGGTAGAACGCACTCTGCGTCCCCGCCCTGAACAGGCGCAACGCTTCGAACGGCTTTACCGCCGCTACCAGCAGTGGGCGCTAAGCGCAGAACAACATTATCTTCCGACTGCCGCGCCGGCGCCAACGACCCCGGCCAATCAGGCAATCCTGACTCATTAAGGACACGACAATGACGATTTTTGATAATTATGAAGTATGGTTTGTGATTGGCAGCCAGCATTTGTATGGCGCAGAAACCCTGCGCCAGGTCACCCAACATGCCGAGCATGTGGTCAACGCGCTGAATACCGAAGCCAAACTGCCATGTAAACTGGTATTAAAACCGCTGGGCACCTCGCCGGATGAGATTACCGCCATTTGTCGTGACGCCAATTATGACGATCGCTGCGCGGGGCTGGTGGTCTGGCTGCACACCTTCTCCCCGGCCAAAATGTGGATCAACGGGCTGAGTATCCTTAACAAACCACTACTGCAATTCCATACCCAATTTAACGCCGCCCTGCCGTGGGACAGCATCGATATGGACTTTATGAACCTGAACCAGACTGCGCATGGCGGCCGAGAGTTCGGTTTTATCGGCGCGCGGATGCGCCAGCAGCACGCGGTCGTCACTGGCCACTGGCAGGATAAAGAGGCCCATACGCGTATCGGCGCCTGGATGCGCCAGGCGGTCTCTAAACAGGATACCCGCCAGCTAAAAGTCTGCCGCTTCGGCGACAATATGCGTGAAGTCGCAGTGACTGACGGTGATAAAGTGGCCGCGCAAATCAAATTTGGCTTTTCGGTCAATACCTGGGCGGTCGGCGATCTGGTGCAGGTGGTGAATTCTATCGGCGACGGCGATATCAGCGCTCTGATTGACGAGTATGAAAGCAGCTATACCCTGACGCCCGCCACCCAGATCCACGGCGATAAACGCCAGAACGTGCGGGAAGCGGCGCGCATTGAACTGGGGATGAAGCGTTTCCTGGAACAGGGCGGCTTCCACGCATTCACTACTACTTTTGAAGATTTACACGGTCTGAAACAACTTCCGGGTCTGGCCGTACAGCGTCTGATGCAGCAGGGCTACGGCTTTGCGGGCGAAGGCGACTGGAAAACCGCCGCTCTGCTTCGCATTATGAAAGTGATGTCAACCGGTCTGCAGGGCGGCACCTCATTTATGGAGGATTACACTTACCACTTCGAGAAAGGCAACGATCTGGTGCTCGGCTCGCACATGCTGGAAGTGTGTCCCTCCATCGCGGTGGAAGAGAAACCGATCCTCGACGTCCAGCACCTCGGCATTGGCGGCAAGGAAGATCCGGCGCGTTTGATTTTCAATACCCAAACCGGCCCGGCGATCGTCGCCAGCCTGATCGACCTCGGCGATCGTTACCGCCTGCTGGTCAACTGCATTGACACCGTAAAAACGCCGCACTCCCTGCCGAAACTGCCGGTGGCTAACGCGCTGTGGAAGGCGCAGCCGGATCTGCCGACCGCCTCCGAAGCGTGGATTCTGGCTGGCGGCGCGCACCATACCGTCTTCAGCCACGCGCTGGATCTGAACGATATGCGCCAGTTCGCAGAAATACACGATATCGAAATCGCGGTGATTGATAACGATACCCGTCTGCCAGCCTTTAAGGACGCGCTGCGCTGGAACGAGGTGTATTACGGTTTAAAACGCTAAAAGTGGTGTCTGAATGCCCGGTGGCACTGCGTTTACCGGGCCTACGGTCCTGTAGGCCGAATAAGGCATTTATGTCGCCATCCGGCACACCGTCGCTCGTAGGCCGGATAAGCGAAGCGCCATCCGGCAGGGAGAAAACAATGTTAGAAGATCTCAAACACCAGGTACTGGAAGCCAATCTGGCGCTGCCAAAACACAACCTGGTCACCCTCACCTGGGGTAACGTTAGCGCCGTCGATCGCGAACGCGGCGTACTGGTGATTAAGCCGTCCGGCGTCGATTATAGCGTCATGACCGCTGACGATATGGTGGTGGTCAGCCTGGAGACCGGTGAAGTCGTTGAAGGTCATAAGAAACCGTCGTCCGATACGCCAACCCACCGTCTGTTATATCAGGCATTTCCGACTATCGGCGGCATCGTACACACCCATTCGCGCCACGCGACTATCTGGGCGCAGGCGGGTCAGCCGATTCCGGCGACGGGCACCACCCACGCCGACTATTTCTACGGTACGATTCCCTGCACTCGCAAAATGACCGAAGCGGAAATTAATGGCGAGTATGAATGGGAAACGGGCAATGTCATTGTTGAAGCCTTTGAAAAACAAGGCATTAACGCCGCTCAAATGCCCGGCGTGCTTGTCCATTCGCACGGCCCGTTTGCCTGGGGTAAAAATGCCGAGGATGCCGTGCATAACGCCATCGTGCTGGAAGAAGTGGCCTATATGGGGATCTTCTGCCGCCAGCTTGCGCCGCAGTTGCCCGACATGCAGCAATCCCTGCTGGATAAACACTATTTACGCAAACACGGCGCAAAAGCCTATTACGGGCAGTAATGCCTCTAAAAACGCGTCCCATGGGGGGCGCGTTGATGAATCTGGTCGGTGATATATTCAGCAAATGCGCTTTGATAGACGTAATGATCAGAACTCACATATTCAATAATATTATCATAATGTCCCTGCCACGCTTTTCCTTCCAGCGCATGGAAGAAAATATAATCTTCGATTGTTGACTGCCAGCGTTGCCCATTTAACAGATAATTAATAATGGTATCCCGATGTCCGTCTTTTCTGTCGTGTCCTTGCCAGTGAAAAAAAGCATTGCCGTTTTCAATAATCTCGGTACGCCAAATCTGTTCTGTCCATGTTTTATACTCAAAAAATCGACTCACGGTTTTTATGGAAGGGTTAGCGCGTTGAGTATTGACGAAAAGATAACGGTCGCTCCCTACCAGACGCGCCTGCATACTCACATTCATAAAAGATCATTCCTGAATACCACAAATTTTGATAAAAACACCCGCACCCGAAAGTCAAAATAAAATTATATTCTAAAATAAAAATTAAATTATGCAGAGAGTTCCCGACGAATTCGCACTGTAATCCATTTTTATTTAACCATAGCGGCCAATTGGAATATTATATTTCTACCTGACGATGCGGATGTTCCAAATGAAATTGTTACACTTTTCATTAATTAAAACAAACAAAAAATATCGCTTTTTTGTTAATCCGAGAAATAAGTAACAGATTCGAACAAGCGCCTTTCTGAAAAATACTTAATGTATGAAAACAGACTTGACACAAAGCGGCTAATACATGGGTAAAAACTGTAAATAAACATGATTCAAAATTAGCAGTTATAGGATAATTATATCTGCTGTATATACCGGCATCATTATATTGATAAATATACGTCAGCAAAAATATCTGACGCTAAAAGCCATTTTATCGTTAAAATATTCATTACACCCGTCACGGGGAACGAACTCATTCATGAAATATCGCTACATCCTCAGAATCGCGGCAGGCATCATTCTCATTATGGCCATGGTGTTTATCCATAACGTTATCGCTATTTATCAGTTCAGTCAGCAAAACCAGACGCGCGTAGCTGACTGCGCGATTGTCGCAGGAGCAGGCGTTAGCGGAAAAACGCCTTCTCCCGTTTTTCAGGCCAGACTGGATCATGCCATCTGGCTTTACCAACAACACATTATCCGCGCGTTGGTATTAACCGGCGGCTACGGCGCTGGCGCAACGGTTTCCGACGCGGCGATAGCCCGTCAATACGTTCTGGAAAAAGGCATTCCGGCTAAGGCGATTTTTATTGAAGAGCGCTCTACCGTGACGCGCGAAAATATTCGTTACGCAAAACAGATACTGCGACAACAACATTGACATCCTCCCCCACCTTCGCACTTCGTGACTCAGGTGGGGAATTCCCATTAGTGGGTGACGACTGATTGCTCAGCGTCTGGTTCCTGTTTCAGACGGGCGGCCTGACTGCACCATCCCTCCACAGGCAAGAACGGCGTGCCCCGCCGCTAAAATGTTACGAGCGCCGTTTACATCAGCGTTCGCTGTATATCCGCATGCCTGACACACAAATTTACTTTGTGACAGGCGATTTTCTTTCGCGGTATGACCACAGCACGCGCAACGCTGGCTTGTATATGCTGGCGGAACCGCAAGCACCTGACCGCCACGCCAGAGCTGTTTGTACTCAAGCTGGCGGCGCATTTCATACCAGCCCTGATCCAGTATCGAACGGTTCAGACCTGATTTGGCCTTGACGTTTCGTCCGTGCTGTTCTGCTGTACCTTTTGCCGATTTCGACATGTTACTAACCTTCAAATCCTCAATGACTATCATCGCGTGGTTTTTGCTGATTTCACTGGTAACTTTATGAAGGTAGTCGCGCCGGATATTGGCTATGTGCGAGTGCAGATGCTGGACTTTTCGCTTTTGTTTCTGCCAGTTACTGCTGAATCTGACTTTACGGCTTAACTGCCGCTGGAGTGTTGCCAGCTTGCGCTGACTTGCTTTAAAACTGTTGACTGGTTGGTATACCGTACCGTCTGAAAGCGTGGCGAGTTTTGTTACTCCTGCGTCCAGACCGACTATCGTTGTGCTTGTGTGATTGGGTTCTGCCGTTTCAACTTCAACCTGAAACGAGATATACCACTGTCCCGCTAACTGACTGATTGTCGCATTTTTGATTTTACCGTTCACACGTTGAGATTGCCGGAATTTTACCCACCCAAGACCTGACGGTAGCTTCACTCTGCGATTTTCAAGGCGGCAATATTTCTCAAAGTTCACAAAACGGATTGAGTCTCTGCCCTCATTTTTTCGTTTCCATACCGGGGCCTTAGCTGCGAGCTTTTTATCAAAGCAACGTTTCCATGCAGTATGCAGGTCTTTCAACTTTTGTTGCAGATTGTCGGTATAAGCATCCTGTAAAAAGATGTGTCCCGGCATTTTTTTCCACACTGTAAGCATCCTGTTCAACTCGAAAGCCGAAGGTAACTTTTCGCCTGAACCAAGGATGCGCTTTGTCTCCGCAAGACCTAAATTCCAGACAAAACGGGCGCAACCACATAACTGCCGCAAACGCTGCGACTGTTCAGGCGTTGGTTCCAGTCTGAATTTGTAGGCTTTCAGGATTAGCATCATCACTCAGTGTGTAGGAGATTTGTTTGCTACGTTACTGTTTTTACGGTCAACTTCAATACAAAAACATAAAATTAATCGTTCAAGACATGCCGCCTTCCTTTTGCATGTTCATCTTGTCTTTGTAACAAAATACCGTCGAAAGATACTGGGTGAGTCACACTATGCTGCATTCCATCAGTATGCAGCAGAAGTCTGCCGTGATTTTGGCGGAGAACTTAAAGAAAGTAACGGAGACGTCGATCATGTCCACATGCTGATCGAATACCCACCAACAGTGCAGCTTTCGGTACTGGTTAACTCACTGAAAGCTGTGACATCCCGCCGTCTGCGAAACGAATTTATTGATTTGCGGGGAGCATACGGAAAAGCCGTGCTCTGGTCGAGGTCATACTTTGCTGGCTCGTGCGGAGGTGCGCCGCTGGAAGTTGTGAAGCAATACATTCAACATCAGCGTGGCTGATGATCCTTCGGGCTTTTCAAGCCCGTCCAAATTCCCCTCCCGCCTTATGTCGGCGGGAGTACCCTTTGGAGTTAAGATGGTGCACAGCGTTACTGGTCAGCGATCCGCTGCATATGCTGCGTCTGAAAACTATCGCTCAGGATAATGGTATCGATAGCCGCTCATCACCCACGCGATCCACCCGCTATAAATCCTAGTGGGCGCAAACCCGCTTCTTACTGCGAGAAACTTTTTATTACAGCGGATATCGGCTTTTACGTTATATGCCTGTACAAAATAACAGTATTACCCCCTAAAACAGGTTATAATTAGCGTGAATTTTTTAGACAGGTAATCATCGTGGCGCAGGCAGGTTTCATTTTAACCCGGCACTGGCGGGATACGCCGCAAGGGACGGAGGTCTCTTTCTGGCTGGCGACAGACAACGGCCCTTTGCAGGCGACGCTGGCGCCGCAAGAGTCCGTGGCGTTTATTCCGACCAGCCAGACCTCCCGCGCCGCCTCGCTGCTACAGGCGGAAAAAGACTATCGCCTGACGCCGCTCCAGCTGCGAGACTTTCACCGTCAGCCGGTATCCGGTCTGTATTGCCGCACTCACCGCCAGCTTATGCGGATGGAGAAACTGCTGCGCGAAAACGGCGTCACCGTTTATGAAGCGGATGTCCGCCCGCCGGAGCGTTACCTGATGGAACGTTTTATCACTTCGCCTGTTTGGGTAGATGGCGAGATGCGCAACGGCGTTATCCGCAATGCGCGTCTTAAACCCCACCCCGACTATCGACCGCCGCTAAAATGGGTCTCGCTGGATATCGAAACCACGCGACACGGCGAGCTGTATTGCATTGGTCTGGAAGGCTGCGGCCAGCGTACCGTTTATATGCTGGGTCCGGCGAATGGCGATGACCGCCAACTGGACTTCGAGCTTGTGTATGTCGCCAGCCGCCCGCAGTTGCTGGAAAAACTCAACGCCTGGTTTGCCGAACATGATCCTGACGTCATCATCGGCTGGAACGTGGTGCAGTTCGACCTGCGTATGCTGCAAAAACATGCCGAACGCTACCGTATCCCTTTACGGCTGGGGCGAGACAATAGCGAACTGGAGTGGCGCGAACATGGCTTCAAAAACGGCGTTTTTTTCGCCCAGGCCAGAGGGCGAGTCATTATCGATGGTATCGACGCGCTTAAATCCGCGTTCTGGAATTTTTCGTCTTTTTCGCTGGAAGCCGTCTCGCAGGAACTGCTCGGCGAAGGAAA
The DNA here is from genome assembly GCF_017572645.1 of Salmonella sp. 32100201201700099SM. Taxonomy (NCBI): domain Bacteria; kingdom Pseudomonadati; phylum Pseudomonadota; class Gammaproteobacteria; order Enterobacterales; family Enterobacteriaceae; genus Salmonella; species Salmonella sp. 32100201201700099SM. The sequence goes on from NZ_JAGERQ010000009.1 coordinate 178,961, forward strand.
ATCCATTGATAATCCCTGGGATCGTATGGATGAGATCGATCGCCGCTTTGCCCAGGATAAACCCGCCCTCGCCACCTACAACCTGAAAGACTGCGAGCTGGTCACGCGCATTTTCCATAAAACCGAGATCATGTCGTTTTTGCTGGAACGCGCGACGATCAACGGCCTGCCGGTCGATCGCCACGGCGGTTCAGTCGCCGCATTCGGGCATCTTTACTTTCCGCGAATGCACCGCGCCGGCTATGTCGCGCCCAATCTCGGCGAAGTGCCGCCGCTGGCAAGTCCCGGCGGCTACGTAATGGATTCACAACCCGGATTATACGATTCAGTACTGGTGCTGGATTATAAAAGCCTGTACCCGTCGATTATCCGCACGTTTTTGATTGATCCCGTCGGGCTGGTCGAAGGCATGGCGCAGCCGGATCCGGAACACAGTACCGAAGGTTTCCTTGACGCCTGGTTTTCACGAGAAAAGCACTGCCTGCCGGAAATTGTTAGCCAAATCTGGCACGGGCGCGATGAAGCCAAACGTCAGGGCAATAAACCGCTCTCGCAGGCGCTTAAAATCATTATGAACGCCTTTTATGGCGTACTCGGCACCACGGCCTGTCGCTTTTTCGATCCCCGTCTGGCGTCGTCAATCACCATGCGCGGTCATGCGATTATGCGCCAGACCAAAGCGCTGATTGAGGCGCAGGGTTATGACGTGATCTATGGCGATACCGATTCCACTTTCGTCTGGCTCCGGCGCGCGCATTCAGAAGCCGACGCGGCGGAAATCGGGCACAGGCTGGTGCGTCACGTGAACGAATGGTGGGCGCAGACGTTACAACAGCAAAATTTGACCAGCGCGCTGGAGCTGGAGTTTGAAACCCACTTTTGCCGTTTTCTGATGCCGACCATCCGCGGCGCGGATACTGGCAGTAAAAAACGCTACGCGGGCCTGATTCAGGAAGGCGACAGCCAGCGCATGGTATTTAAAGGTCTGGAAACGGTGCGGACCGACTGGACGCCGCTGGCGCAGCGCTTTCAACAGGAGCTGTATCTGCGTGTTTTTCGCAATGAACCTTATCAAGACTATGTGCGTGAGACTATCGATAAACTGATGGCGGGCGAACTGGACGCGCAGCTGGTTTATCGTAAGCGTCTGCGTCGCCCTTTACATGAGTACCAACGTAACGTTCCGCCGCACGTTCGCGCCGCCCGGCTGGCGGATGAACAAAACCTGAAGCAGGGTCGTCCGGCGCAGTATCAGAATCGCGGCGCCATAAAATATGTCTGGACTGTTAACGGCCCCGAGCCCGTGGATTACCAGCAGTCGCCGCTGGATTACGAACACTATCTTACCCGCCAGCTACAACCCGTGGCGGAAGGAATTCTTCCCTTCGTTGAAGATAATTTTGCTACACTACTGACCGGGCAACTGGGGCTATTTTGACGCGTGACGAAAGCGCCGCCTTCCAGTACCATAGCGCCCTTTCCATTCCTGGACCTAATTAACGCCACTACCACATTAGCCTGGTAGCGGGGTCGTATACTCGCAATTATCCAGTGCTGTCGCCTGGGAATGGCGAGTAATGCCTGCAATTAAAGATATAGAGCCGAACACATATGCCTTTTACATTTGGTCAACGCTGGATCAGCGATACAGAAAGCGAGCTGGGACTTGGAACCGTTGTTGCGATGGATGCGCGAACCGTCACCTTACTTTTCCCGTCCACGGGGGAAAACCGCCTGTATGCGCGCAGTGATTCTCCCGTGACCCGCGTCATGTTCAACCCTGGCGATACGATTACAAGCCATGAAGGCTGGCAGCTACATATCGATGAAGTAAAAGAAGAAAATGGCCTGCTTGTTTATGTCGGCACCCGCCTGGATACCGAAGAGACCAATGTGACGTTGCGCGAAGTTCTGCTCGACAGCAAGTTGGTTTTCAGTAAGCCCCAGGATCGTCTGTTCGCCGGTCAAATCGATCGAATGGATCGGTTCGCGCTGCGCTATCGCGCCCGTAAATTTCAGAGCGAGCAGTACCGGATGCCATACAGCGGTCTGCGCGGTCAGCGGACCAATCTGATCCCGCATCAGCTTAATATCGCTCATGATGTAGGTCGTCGCCACGCGCCGCGCGTACTGCTGGCGGATGAAGTGGGCTTAGGTAAAACCATTGAAGCCGGGATGATTCTGCATCAACAGTTATTATCCGGCGCGGCGGAACGCGTATTGATCATCGTGCCGGAAACCCTGCAACACCAGTGGCTGGTAGAAATGCTGCGCCGTTTCAACCTGCGCTTCGCGCTGTTCGATGACGAACGCTATACCGAAGCGCAGCACGACGCGTATAACCCGTTTGAAACCGAACAACTGGTGATCTGCTCGCTGGATTTCGCCCGCCGTAATAAGCAGCGTCTGGAACATTTGTGCGACGCCGAGTGGGATTTGCTGGTGGTCGACGAAGCGCATCATCTGGTGTGGAGCACCGATGCGCCGAGCCGTGAATATATGGCCATCGAACAGTTAGCTGAACGCGTACCGGGCGTGCTACTGCTGACCGCCACGCCAGAACAGCTGGGGATGGAAAGCCATTTCGCCCGTCTGCGTCTGCTCGATCCGAACCGTTTCCACGATTTCGAACAGTTTGTCGAAGAACAGAAAAACTACCGCCCTGTCGCCGATGCGGTGGCCATGCTGCTGGCGGGCAATAAACTCAGCAACGACGAACTGAACAGGCTGGGCGATCTGATCGGCGAACAGGATATTGAACCGCTGTTGCAGGCCGCTAATAGCGATCGCGACGACGCGCAGGCCGCCCGTGATGAGCTGGTGTCGATGCTGATGGATCGCCACGGCACCAGCCGCGTTCTGTTCCGCAACACCCGTAACGGCGTCAAGGGGTTCCCGAAACGTGAACTGCATACGGTAAAACTGCCGCTGCCGACCCAGTATCAGACCGCCATTAAGGTCTCCGGCATTATGGGCGCGCGTAAAAGCGCGGAAGATCGCGCCCGCGATATGCTCTATCCGGAACAAATTTATCAGGAGTTCGAAGGCGATACCGGCACCTGGTGGAACTTCGACCCACGCGTTGAGTGGCTAATGGGCTATCTGACCAGCCATCGTTCGCAAAAAGTGCTGGTGATCTGCGCCAAAGCGACCACCGCGTTACAGCTGGAGCAGGTGCTGCGCGAACGCGAAGGCATCCGTGCCGCCGTGTTCCATGAGGGCATGTCGATTATCGAACGCGACCGCGCCGCCGCCTGGTTCGCCGAAGAAGATACCGGCGCGCAGGTGCTGTTATGTTCCGAAATCGGCTCCGAAGGACGTAACTTCCAGTTTGCCAGCAATCTGGTGATGTTCGACTTGCCGTTTAACCCGGATCTGCTGGAACAGCGTATTGGTCGTCTGGATCGTATCGGCCAGGCGCATGATATCCAGATCCACGTCCCGTACCTGGAAAAAACCGCCCAGTCGGTGCTGGTTCGCTGGTATCACGAAGGGCTGGACGCCTTTGAGCACACCTGCCCGACCGGTCGCGCGATTTATGATTCAGCCTACGCCAGTCTGATTAACTATCTGGCCGCGCCTGAAGAAACCGACGGGTTTGACGATCTGATCAAATCCTGCCGCGAGCAACATGAAGCGCTAAAAGCCCAGTTAGAACAGGGCCGCGACCGCCTGCTGGAGATCCACTCCAACGGCGGAGAAAAAGCCCAACAGCTCGCACAAAGCATTGAAGAACAGGACGACGACACCAACCTGATCGCGTTCGCCATGAACCTGTTCGATATCGTCGGCATTAACCAGGACGATCGCGGCGACAACCTGATCGTGCTGACGCCGTCCGACCACATGTTGGTGCCGGATTTCCCCGGCCTGCCGGAAGACGGCTGTACTATCACGTTTGAACGTGATGTAGCCCTGTCTCGCGAAGATGCGCAGTTTATTACCTGGGAACATCCGCTCATCCGTAACGGACTGGATCTGATCCTCTCCGGCGATACCGGCAGCAGCACCATTTCGCTGTTGAAAAATAAAGCGCTGCCCGTCGGCACGCTGCTGGTCGAACTGGTTTACGTCGTGGAAGCGCAGGCGCCGAAACAGCTACAACTGAACCGCTTCCTGCCGCCGACGCCGGTACGTATGCTGTTAGATAAAAACGGCAACAATCTGGCCGCCCAGGTCGAGTTTGAAACCTTCAACCGTCAGCTCAGCGCCGTGAATCGCCACACCGGCAGCAAACTGGTTAACGCCGTACAACAGGACGTCCACGCCATTTTGCAACTGGGCGAGACGCAGATTGAAAAGTCCGCCAGAGCGCTGATTGATAACGCGCGTCGCGAGGCGGATGAAAAACTGTCCGGGGAACTGTCGCGTCTGGAAGCGCTGCGCGCCGTCAACCCGAACATTCGCGACGACGAACTTGCCGCTATCGACAGTAACCGTCAGCAGGTACTGGAGAGCCTGAATCAGGCAGGCTGGCGTCTGGACGCGCTGCGTTTTATCGTCGTCACGCACCAATAACGGAGCCGTACATGGGGATGGAAAACTACAATCCGCCGCAGGAACCCTGGCTGGTTATCCTGTATCAGGATGAGCACATTATGGTGGTCAATAAGCCCAGCGGCCTGTTGTCCGTGCCGGGGCGTCTGGAAGCGCACAAAGACAGCATTATGACGCGTATCCAGCGCGACTACCCGCAGGCAGAGTCGGTGCATCGTCTGGATATGGCTACCAGCGGCGTGATTGTAGTGGCGCTGACCAAAGCTGCGGAGCGGGAGCTAAAACGCCAGTTCCGCGAACGTGAGCCGAAAAAGCAGTATGTGGCGCGCGTATGGAGGCATCCCTCCCCGGCGGAAGGACTGGTTGACTTACCGCTCATCTGCGACTGGCCGAACCGGCCAAAGCAGAAAGTGTGTTATGAAACCGGCAAACCGGCGCAAACGGAATATAACGTGGTGGAGTTTGCGGCGGATAATACCGCCCGCGTGGTGCTCAAACCGATCACCGGGCGTTCGCATCAGCTTCGTGTGCATATGCTGGCGTTAGGCCACCCGATTTTAGGCGATCGGTTTTACGCTTCGCCGGAAGCGTTGTCGCTGGCGCCGCGTTTGCAGTTACACGCCGAAATGCTGACCATTACCCATCCCGCTTACGGCACCAGCATGACGTTTAAAGTCCCGGCAGATTTTTAAATTCAGAGCCAATTTATGCCGGGGCGCTTCGCCTATCCGGCCTACATTCATTAACGTAGGCCGGATAAGGCGCTAGCCGCATCCGGCAATTCAATCACTTGAAGCCTTTCTGTTCTTTGATTAGCTCATACGCTTTCTGAATTTCCTGCGCTTTTTGCTTCGCCATTTCCATCATTTCCGGCGGTAAACCTTTCGCGACCAGTTTGTCCGGATGATGCTCGCTCATCAGTTTGCGATAAGCGCGTTTAATGGTGGTTGCATCGTCGGTGGTTTTAACCCCCAGCACATTACAGGCATCTTCCAGCGTCGGGCCGCGCTGCGCCTGCTGCCAGCCGCCGCCGGACTGTTGATGATAACCGCCGCCAAACTGCGCGCCGCCCTGCATCATGCGCAGAAACTGATCGAACTGTACGCGGGAAATACCTAACTCTTCCGCAATCACATACAGCACTTCCCGCTCATTAGGGTGTAGCGAGCCATCGGCAAACGCCGCCTGGATCTGAATTTCCAGAAACATCCGGATCAGATCAAAACGCCCGAAGCAGACGCTACGAAACTGCCGCATCTTTTCACGTAATGGGTAATTATCCGCTTTTCCGACCCGAAAGGCGTTCTGCGCGGCAGTACGTGAATCGCCGTGTAAATTCATACGATCCATCAACTGACTGGCGATATGAATATCCGCTTCCGTCACCCGTCCTTTTGATTTGGTTAAGTGGCCCATCACCTCAAAGGTGGTGGCAAAAAACAGCGCCTGCCGTTCCCGCTGGTTGGCAAACCACGCCATTTTTCGGCTGCGGGCTTTGTCGAACATATGGCCCACCAGCAGACCCAGGACCACGCCCCAAAAGCCGCCGCCCATCATCAGGGCTACGGCGACGCCAATTATCTTTCCCCAGTACTGCATAGACTCCCCAAAACGTTACGCTATCGGTGAGGCTATCTCCCACAAAATAAGGTGCTTTTCTGCGAATGAAGGCTACGGTCAATTGTGGGACATCGCCTATAATTTGCATTATCATACCTGTCATTCAATGCCGTGCCTAACACCACAGACGCTAAACGGCAGGATTAACACTGGCGCAGCGAAGATGAGTAAGTTAGGCTGTGACCGTTTGTCACGCGCAACGCTACCGATGATGGAACAATAAATACAACGTATGAAAAAACGTATTCCCACTCTTCTGGCCACCATGATCGCCAGCGCCCTTTATAGTCATCAGGGGCTGGCAGCCGATCTCGCCTCACAGTGTATGTTGGGCGTGCCGAGCTACGATCGTCCTCTGGTAAAAGGCGATACCAACGATCTGCCGGTTACTATCAATGCCGATAACGCTAAAGGTAACTACCCGGACGATGCCGTTTTTACCGGCAACGTGGACATTATGCAGGGGAATAGCCGCCTGCAAGCGGATGAAGTGCAGCTTCATCAGAAGCAGGCGGAAGGTCAGCCGGAACCTGTACGCACCGTCGATGCGCTGGGTAATGTGCATTATGATGACAATCAGGTCATCCTTAAAGGGCCGAAGGGCTGGGCGAACCTGAACACCAAAGACACGAACGTCTGGGAAGGCGATTACCAGATGGTGGGCCGTCAGGGGCGCGGTAAAGCCGATCTCATGAAGCAGCGCGGCGAAAACCGCTATACCATTCTGGAAAACGGCAGCTTTACCTCCTGTCTGCCTGGCTCCGATACCTGGAGCGTGGTGGGGAGTGAAGTCATCCATGACCGCGAAGAACAGGTTGCGGAGATCTGGAACGCCCGGTTTAAAGTAGGTCCGGTTCCGATCTTTTATAGCCCCTATTTACAGCTACCCGTCGGTGACAAACGTCGCTCAGGTTTCCTGATCCCGAACGCGAAATACACGACCAAGAACTATTTCGAGTTCTACTTACCGTATTACTGGAACATCGCGCCCAATATGGACGCCACCATCACCCCGCACTATATGCACCGCCGCGGCAATATTATGTGGGAGAACGAATTCCGTTATCTCATGCAGGCAGGCGCCGGGTTGATGGAATTAGATTATCTGCCTTCTGATAAAGTCTACGAGGACGAACATCCCAAAGAGGGCGATAAGCACCGCTGGTTATTCTACTGGCAGCACTCAGGCGTGATGGATCAGGTGTGGCGTTTTAACGTCGATTACACCAAAGTCAGCGACTCCAGCTACTTTAACGATTTCGACAGTAAGTACGGTTCCAGTACCGACGGCTACGCAACGCAGAAATTCAGCGTCGGCTACGCCGTACAAAACTTTGACGCTACGGTGTCGACCAAACAATTCCAGGTCTTTAACGATCAGAACACCAGCAGCTATTCAGCGGAGCCGCAGTTAGACGTTAACTACTACCATAACGATCTCGGCCCGTTTGATACCCGGATTTACGGTCAGGCGGTGCACTTTGTCAACACCAAAGACAATATGCCGGAAGCGACCCGCGTCCACCTGGAGCCGACCATTAGTCTGCCGCTCTCCAACCGCTGGGGCAGTCTGAACACCGAAGCGAAGCTGATGGCGACGCACTATCAGCAGACGAATCTGGACTGGTACAACGCCAATAACAGCAAAAAACTGGAAGATTCGGTTAACCGCGTCATGCCGCAGTTTAAAGTCGACGGTAAGCTCATCTTCGAACGCGATATGGCGATGCTGGCGCCGGGGTATACCCAGACGCTGGAACCACGCGTGCAGTACCTGTATGTGCCGTACCGCGACCAGAGCGGCATCTATAACTACGATTCTTCTTTGCTGCAATCCGACTATAACGGCCTGTTCCGCGACCGCACTTATGGCGGTCTCGACCGTATTGCTTCCGCCAATCAGGTCACGACCGGCGTCACAACACGCATTTATGATGATGCCGCCGTTGAACGTTTTAACGTTTCTGTTGGTCAAATCTACTATTTCACGGAGTCTCGCACCGGCGATGACAACATTAAATGGGAGAATGACGACAAAACCGGTTCGCTGGTTTGGGCAGGCGACACTTACTGGCGTATTTCAGAACGCTGGGGGCTGCGTAGCGGAGTGCAGTACGATACCCGTCTGGATAGCGTCGCCACCAGTAGCAGCAGCCTCGAATACCGTCGGGATCAGGATCGTCTGGTACAGTTGAACTACCGCTATGCCAGCCCGGAATATATTCAGGCTACGTTGCCTTCGTATTATTCCACGGCAGAGCAGTATAAAAACGGCATCAACCAGGTGGGCGCGGTGGCAAGTTGGCCGATTGCCGATCGCTGGTCGATTGTCGGCGCGTACTACTTCGATACCAATTCGAGCAAACCTGCAGACCAGATGCTCGGCTTGCAGTACAACTCTTGCTGCTATGCGATCCGCGTCGGATACGAACGTAAGCTGAACGGTTGGGATAACGATAAACAACACGCGATTTATGATAACGCGATTGGCTTCAACATTGAGCTGCGCGGTTTGAGCTCTAACTACGGCCTCGGCACGCAAGAAATGTTGCGTTCGAACATTCTGCCGTACCAAAGCTCTATGTAATCTGATTGATTTACAACGTAATCCGCATTGCGGTTAATTGAAATGGAAAAAGTATGAAGAACTGGAAAACGCTGCTTCTCGGTATCGCCATGATCGCGAATACCAGTTTCGCTGCCCCCCAGGTAGTCGATAAAGTCGCAGCCGTCGTCAATAATGGCGTCGTGCTGGAAAGCGACGTTGATGGCTTAATGCAGTCAGTCAAACTCAACGCGGGTCAGGCAGGTCAGCAGCTTCCGGACGACGCCACGCTGCGTCACCAGATCCTGGAACGTTTGATTATGGATCAAATTATCCTGCAGATGGGTCAGAAGATGGGGGTGAAGATCACGGATGAGCAGTTGGATCAGGCCATCGCCAACATCGCCAAACAAAACAATATGACGATGGATCAGATGCGCAGCCGTCTGGCTTACGATGGGCTGAACTATTCAACCTACCGTAACCAGATTCGTAAAGAGATGATTATCTCTGAAGTGCGCAACAACGAGGTTCGTCGCCGTATCACCGTTTTGCCGCAAGAAGTTGACGCGCTGGCAAAACAGATTGGCACCCAAAACGATGCCAGCACCGAGCTGAACCTGAGCCATATCCTGATTGCTCTGCCGGAAAACCCAACCTCCGAGCAGGTTAACGACGCGCAGCGCCAGGCGGAAAGCATTGTTGAAGAAGCGCGTAACGGCGCAGATTTCGGCAAACTGGCGATTACCTACTCTGCCGACCAGCAGGCGCTAAAAGGCGGTCAGATGGGCTGGGGCCGTATCCAGGAGCTGCCGGGGATTTTCGCCCAGGCGCTGAGCACCGCGAAGAAAGGCGACATTGTCGGCCCGATTCGCTCCGGCGTCGGTTTCCACATTCTGAAAGTAAACGACCTGCGCGGTCAGAGCCAGAGTATCTCCGTGACCGAAGTTCACGCTCGTCATATTCTGCTTAAGCCGTCGCCGATCATGAACGATCAGCAGGCGCGCCTGAAGCTGGAAGAAATCGCGGCTGACATTAAGAGTGGTAAAACCACATTTGCCGCTGCGGCGAAAGAGTACTCTCAGGACCCGGGCTCCGCTAACCAGGGCGGTGATTTGGGTTGGGCTACGCCAGATATTTTCGATCCGGCGTTCCGCGACGCGCTGACGAAGCTGCATAAAGGCCAAATAAGCGCGCCGGTACACTCCTCTTTCGGCTGGCATCTGATCGAATTGCTGGATACGCGTAAGGTAGACAAAACCGATGCGGCGCAGAAAGATCGCGCTTATCGTATGCTGATGAACCGTAAGTTCTCAGAAGAAGCGGCGACCTGGATGCAAGAACAGCGCGCCAGCGCTTACGTTAAGATTTTGAGTAACTAATGAGCAGTGCGCAACGCGTTGTTATCACTCCCGGCGAACCCGCCGGGATTGGCCCCGATCTTGTCGTCCAACTGGCGCAACGCGCGTGGCCGATTGAACTGGTCGTCTGTGCGGACGGCGCGCTCCTGACGGAGCGGGCCGCCATGCTCGGCCTGCCCCTCTCGCTTCTCCCTTACTCGCCTGATGTCCCCGCTGCGCCGCAGCCCGCGGGAACGCTGACCCTATTGCCGGTCTCGCTGCGCGCGCCTGCCATCCCCGGTCAGTTGACGGTAGAAAATGGCCCCTACGTGGTAGAGACGCTGGCGCGAGCGTGTGATGGCTGTCTGAACGGTGAATTTGCCGCGCTGATCACAGGCCCCGTGCACAAAGGCGTTATTAACGACGCAGGCATTCCGTTTACCGGTCATACCGAGTTTTTCGAAGAGCGTTCGCAGGCGAAAAAAGTCGTGATGATGCTGGCAACCGAAGAACTTCGCGTGGCGCTGGCGACCACGCATCTGCCGCTACGGGCGATTGCAGACGCCATCACCCCTGCGCTTTTGCACGAAGTGATTGCTATTTTGCATCACGATTTGCGGACCAAATTTGGTATTGCCGAACCGCGCATTCTTGTCTGTGGCCTGAATCCGCACGCGGGCGAAGGCGGTCATATGGGCACAGAAGAGATAGACACCATCATTCCGGTGCTCGACGAGCTGCGGGCGCAGGGGATGAAACTCAACGGGCCGCTACCTGCTGATACGCTGTTTCAGCCCAAATATCTCGATAATGCCGACGCGGTGCTGGCAATGTACCACGATCAGGGCCTGCCCGTGCTAAAATACCAGGGATTCGGTCGGGGAGTGAATATTACGCTCGGCCTACCTTTTATTCGAACCTCCGTTGATCACGGCACCGCGCTTGAACTGGCGGGCCGAGGAAAAGCGGATGTCGGCAGTTTTATTACGGCGCTTAATCTCGCCATCAAAATGATTGTTAATACCCAATGAATAATCGAGTCCATCAGGGCCATTTAGCCCGTAAACGCTTCGGGCAAAACTTTCTCAACGATCGGTTTGTGATCGACAGTATTGTTTCTGCTATTAATCCGCAAAAAGGCCAGGCGATGGTTGAAATCGGCCCCGGTCTGGCGGCGCTGACGGAGCCAGTCGGCGAACGACTGGATAAGCTCACGGTCATTGAACTTGACCGCGATCTGGCGGCGCGTTTGCAAACCCATCCGTTCTTAGGGCCGAAGCTGACTATTTATCAGCAGGACGCCATGACCATGAACTTTGGCGAACTGTCTGCGCAGTTGGGCCAACCGCTGCGTGTGTTCGGCAATCTGCCCTATAATATCTCCACCCCGCTGATGTTCCATCTCTTTAGCTATACTGATGCCATTGCCGACATGCACTTTATGTTGCAAAAAGAAGTGGTAAATCGTCTGGTTGCAGGGCCGAACAGCAAAGCGTATGGTCGTTTAAGCGTGATGGCGCAATATTACTGTCAGGTGATCCCGGTGCTTGAAGTGCCGCCATCCGCCTTCACGCCGCCGCCCAAAGTGGACTCCGCCGTGGTGCGTCTGGTTCCACACGCAACAATGCCTTACCCGGTTAAAGATATTCGCGTGTTGAGCCGTATTACCACCGAGGCCTTTAACCAGCGCCGTAAAACGATCCGTAACAGTCTCGGCAATCTTTTTAGCGTTGAGACATTGACGGAAATGGGTATTGACCCGGCAATGCGCGCGGAAAATATCTCTGTCGCGCAGTACTGCCAGATGGCCAACTATCTGTCGGAAAACGCGCCTTTGAAGGAGAGTTAAACATGATCAATTCGCCCAGAGTGTGTATTCAGGTGCAAAGCGTCTACATTGAGGCGCAATCCTCACCTGACGATGAACGTTACGTTTTTGCCTATACCGTAACCATCCGCAATCTGGGCCGGGCGCCAGTGCAGCTATTGGGCCGCTACTGGCTGATTACCAATGGTCATGGCCGTGAAACCGAAGTCCAGGGCGAAGGTGTGGTTGGCGTCCAGCCGCGCATTGCGCCTGGCGAAGAGTATCAGTACACCAGCGGCGCGGTAATTGAAACGCCGCTGGGCACCATGCAGGGTCATTACGAAATGATCGATGAAAATGGCGACGCCTTTACCATCGACATTCCCGTGTTTCGACTCGCCGTCCCTACACTCATTCACTAAAATTATAACAATGGCAACTTATCTCATCGGCGACGTTCACGGTTGCTACGACGAACTGATCGCCTTATTACAGCAAGTGGAATTTATGCCAGATACAGACACTCTGTGGCTGACTGGCGATTTGGTCGCCCGCGGTCCCGGTTCGCTGGACGTGTTACGCTACGTCAAATCACTTGGCAATAGCGTGCGTTTGGTGCTGGGGAATCACGATTTACACCTGTTGGCCGTATTCGCCGGGATTAGCCGCAACAAACCTAAAGACCGGCTGACCCCGCTTCTTGAAGCGCCGGACGCCGATGAGCTGTTGAATTGGTTACGCCGTCAGCCGCTGTTGCAGGTAGATGAAGAGAAAAAGCTGGTCATGGCGCATGCGGGTATTACCCCGCAGTGGGATTTGCAGACGGCAAAAGAGTGCGCCCGCGATGTTGAAGCGGTGCTGTCGAGCGACTCGTACCCCTTTTTCCTCGACGCGATGTATGGCGATATGCCGAATAACTGGTCGCCGGAGTTAAGCGGTCTGGCGCGGCTACGCTTTATTACTAATGCCTTTACCCGTATGCGTTACTGCTTTCCTAACGGTCAACTGGATATGTACAGTAAAGCGTCGCCGGAAAATGCCCCTGCGCCGCTGAAGCCGTGGTTCGCCATTCCGGGACCGGTGAGCGAGGCTTACAGTATTGCGTTCGGGCACTGGGCGTCGCTGGAAGGGAAAGGGACGCCGGAAGGTATTTACGCGCTGGATACCGGCTGCTGCTGGGGCGGGGAGTTGACCTGTTTACGCTGGGAAGATAAACAGTATTTTGTGCAGCCGTCAAACCGCCAGATGGATATGGGCGAAGGCGAAGCGGTCAACGCCTGATAGGTTTATGCCTGATGGCGCTACGCTTATCAGGCCTACATCTGTCTACATCTGGCTCAAGAGTAGGCCGGATAAGGCGTTTCGCCGCCATCCGGCACTACAGCGTTAACGACGTTCCAGAATCTCGAAACAATAGCTGTGAGAATTCTGCGCGTCGGCATCGTGAAACTCACTGAATACCGATTCCCAGTCATCCGGTTCATAATCCGGAAAATGGGTATCGCCTTCGACTTCCGCATCAATATGCGTCAGATAAAGCTTCTGCGCCTTTGGCAGGAACTGCTCGTACACGCGCCCGCCGCCAATGACCATAATTTCCGGCGCATCGCCGCAAGCGGCAATCGCCTCATCGACAGAATTCACCCACTGCACGCGATCGTCGGTGCCCGGCTGGCTGCTGATAACAATATTTTTACGTCCCGGTAAGGGGCGTCCGATGGACTCCCAGGTGTGACGTCCCATGACGACAGGTTTATTTAACGTGTTACGTTTAAACCAGGCGAGATCGGCAGGCAGGTTCCACGGCATGGCGTTTTCCATACCGATGACGCGATCCACCGCTAACGCCGCAATCAGACTGATCATTAATTATTTCCTGATACAAAAAAAATTGCCGCCACTATACGTAAAGCGCAATCTTTCGTCGACTGACGAAAAGAGGATGAGCACGAAAATTTTTCGTTCTGCTGGCGACGCCACTCATTTGATGTGGAGCGCCAGCATTACAGTAGTTCAAAAACAGCCAATTAGCAGTAAAGTTTGCAGAACATCACATTTTTTACTTTAGATTGACGGTTTGACCTCGGGTTCATCGGCGGCCTCCCCGGAATGTTTGCCCTCAGCCGTTCCCTGCCAGCCGTGGCGCTGAATCAACGACAGATGCTCCCGGTCCTCGGTAATAATTTCGCTCAACATCGCGCTGGTACGTTTATAGGCGGCGGCGCGAGATAACGGATCGTTTTCCCCTTTCGCCATCTCTTCCACCATCCGGGTATTAAAATGGCGGAACAGATCCGCGCGCTCGCGGGCTTCATAACGCCCCAGCCCCAGCGCTTCCAGCGCCTGTCTCCCGCTTTTGAGCGCGCCTTCGAAGGTTTCACGTTCGGGCATCGCCACACCAGCCTGGCGCAGGCGAATATAATGATCGACATCACGGGCGCGGGCGATAATCTGCAGATGCGGGAAATGCGACTTCACCAGTTCACTCAGTTGCAAATTGGTTTGCGGATCGTCAATGGCGTTAATCAATACCTCCGCTTTCGCCGCTCCGGCAGATTCCAGTAAATCCATACGCGTCGCGTCGCCATAAAAAACCTTCATGCCGAATTTACGCAGCGTTTCGATATGATCGGGGTCGTGATCGAGCACCACCATCTTCACCCCGCTCGACAGCAGCAGACGCCCGGCTATCTGCCCAAATCGTCCAAACCCGGCCACAATAACCCGCGGCTGCTCTTCGTCGATTTCATCCGCCTCGCGCGCTTCACCCGTCGCGGTCTTCTCCATGCGCGTCAGCAGCACCAGAAAAATCGGCGTAGCCGCCATCGACAGCGCGACCGCCAGCGTCAGCGCTTTTGCCCATTCCGGCTCAAGTACATCCGCCATTTGCGCCGCGCCAAAAACCACAAACGCAAACTCACTTCCCTGGCCTAATAAGACGGCAAACCAGCGACGCTGTTTTGCCGGTACGCCCAGCGGCCTCGCGACCAGCCACAACATGACGATTTTGATTGCCAGAAAACCGGCCAACAACAGCAGAATGCGCAGCGGATTCTCTACCAGCGTGCCGAAATCAATCGACATGCCGACGCCAATAAAGAACAGCCCCAGCAGCAACCCCTTAAAGGGTTCAATATCGCTTTCCAGCGCATGACGATATTCTGAACTCGCCAGCAGAACGCCCGCCAGGAACGCGCCCATCGCCATTGACAGCCCAACCTCTTCCAGCAACAGGCCGAAACCAAACACCAGAAATAGCGCCACGGCGCTGAACACTTCCCGCAAACCAGAACGCGCGACAAAGCGCAGCGCCGGGCGCGTAACGTAGCGTCCCAGCAACACCACCAGCGCCA
Source organism: Salmonella sp. 32100201201700099SM (assembly GCF_017572645.1). Taxonomy (NCBI): domain Bacteria; kingdom Pseudomonadati; phylum Pseudomonadota; class Gammaproteobacteria; order Enterobacterales; family Enterobacteriaceae; genus Salmonella; species Salmonella sp. 32100201201700099SM. The sequence goes on from NZ_JAGERQ010000009.1 coordinate 194,123, forward strand.
ACGCGCCAGCGACTTTCAACGCCGACAGCGCAAACGCGCCAAGCGTGGTGGATGCGCCGCTGGCGGCCAGCAGCGGAATCATCGCCACCAGCGGGATCGCCGCGATATCCTGGAACAAGAGCACCGCAAATGCGCTACGCCCTACTTGCGAAACGGTCAGGTTACGCTCATTCATTGCCTGCATGGCGATAGCCGTGGACGAAAGCGCCAGCGTCATACCAATCAGTTCCGCCACCTGCCAACGCAGGCCAAGAAACATGCAGAACAGACCGATCAGTCCGCCGCAGACCACCATCTGTAACGCGCCGCCGCCAAATACCGAGGCGCGCAGCTTCCATAACCGTTGCGGGTCCAGCTCAAGCCCAATAACAAACAACATCAGCACGACGCCGATTTCCGCAAAATGCAGAATAGATTCGGCGTCCGTCACCAGCCGTAGCCCCCAGGGGCCGATAATGCAACCCGCAATCAGATACCCCAACACCGATCCTAAGCCCAAACGTACCGCAATCGGCACAATCAGCGCCGCCGAACCAAGATAGATCAGCGCCTGCAGTAGAGTATGGCTATCCATGATTCACCTCCTGCCATGTCAGTAAACGCTGTTTATACTGACGCGCCTGCGCCTGTAAGGTGTCGTCATCGCAAATGAACGTGCAGTGCATAGCAAACGGCGGCAGCCATTTGAGGCCGCAATAGAGCGCCGTCGCCTGTAGCGGCTGAGAAAGGACGTCAAATCCGGGATGGGAGCCGATAGCAAAGTGGTTTTCACCACCGCCGGTCGTTACCGCCCACAGCAGATGTTTACCGTGCAATGCCGTACCGCCATGACCGTAAGCCCAGCCGTGGGTGAGGACTTTATCCATCCATAATTTGAGTAAAAGGAGGGACGCTGTACCACTGCATCGGATGCTGCCAGACGATAAGACTCGCGCGCGACAGCGCCTCTTGCTCGGCGGCAACGTCAATATTGAAATCGGGATAGAGGTGATAAAGCGAACGTATTTCGACGTTTTCCAGCGTCCCTGCCTGTTCAAGCATCTGCTTATTCGCATGAGAATGATGCGGATACGGATGCGCATAAATAATGAGGATCATGATTAGCCTGTGATGATCTGTTTTTTATCACAAAGTGTAGTGACAAATTCGCCAGGCTAATAGTGAATATTATTGAGCGGCTAATCAGAAAAAATTGAATTAACGCCAGCTAGGAGTTGACGCCATCCTGCCCCCGGAAGACGCTCTCGAAGGGCCGCAGGCGTTTGCGGAAAAGCGCGATCCGGTGTGGAAAGGTCGGTGATGATGGCGGCCTTAAATCGCTGACAAATTGGTTTAAGGCCTTCTTGTCGGGCGGCGCTGCGTTAAATTTGCCTGTAATGATTGTAATATCAATCCATTACATGATGACACAGGCCCAATAAGCGCAGCGCCAACAGCATCTGAACCTCCAGACACGGTGGATGCCAGATCGCCGACGCATAAATTAACCTAATGGGTCAGGTACTTAGAGCCTGGCCCAGTAGGCGTAATTGTTGAAGCCAGTTTGGAGCCGACCAGCGCGCAGAAACCGGAGCGTACACGTAGTACGTGAGGATTTTGAGCACTGCCCGGTCCCAAAATGGCGAATAAAATAGCCTAATGGGCCAGGCTCTTAATCTTTCGCCATGCGGTTAAACTGCTCAATAGTAAGATCCCACGGCTCACGGGCCGCATCCGGCATAAAACTGCCGTCATCCACGCCAATTTCGTCTTTGATAATTTTATTCAGTTTTTCATTCATCGTAAGAATGAGATCCTGATATTTCTGTTTATCAGCAGCAAGGTTATGGTTCTCATCGGGATCATTTTTAAGATCGTAAAGTTCAAGATCGTTGTACTTAATAAGATCCTCCCAGGTTTCCGGCGTATTATGCTCCCTTAGCGAGAAATAACGCGCAAACTTATAACGGCCATCGTTAATCATCCGCGTCCCTGAACGATGGCTAAAATCAGGATGCAAATGGGATATTTCCTGCTTGATTTGCGCCACCGTTTTTTGTTTATCTCTTTGTAGCGCGATAACGCGGTGGAGATAATGGGCATCGGTATACAAGATCATGCCATAGCAATATAAGCTGGCATTTCTCACCGCATTAACCGCAACGCCCTCCGGGTTTTTTAGCAATCCGCTAAAATTAACGCCTTTGCGGTTGCCTAACGCCTGGTGCTGTTTTTCTTCCGGCAAACCGGTCAGCCCAACTAATGTCGGCGCGATATCAAGATGACAGGTCAACGCCTGACATTTCTTATTACCGGGGTACGCCGGGTGGGAAATAATCATCGGTACATGGATCTGTTCTTTATAAACGGAAGCGCCTTTACCGTGCATCTGATGGCTTCCGCCTAATTCGCCATGATCGGCAGTAAATACAACAATCGTTTTATCAGTTAACTTGAGGGCATCAAGTTCATTTAATATCCGGTCAAGGTGAGTATCACAATCGCGGATACAGTTGAAATAGTAGTCAAGCAGTTTACGCCAACGACGATCTTCATCAGGAAACTGCCCTTCCAGCGCAGCGCGCGCCGTCTGGTATTCAAGATGCGCCGGCGGTCTTCCCTGCTCATTGAATGATTGATGCCTGTTTGCCGGCAGCGGATAGTTCGGCCAGCTTGCCTGATAAAGCTTGTTTTCCGGCGGCTGCGTGGGCGCCAGGGTATTATCATCCTGATCCAACTCGCCACGCCACTGTACCTTTTCTCCCTCTTTATCGGTATCAATAAACATGACGTCATGAGGATTAACGAGGTTAACGGCCAGGAACCAAGGCTTGTGTTGGTCATTCAAGGGCTGCCCCTTGCATCTTAACCAATTTATAGTCTGAGCCGTGGTGGTTGAATCATAAAAATAGCCGCCTTTACTATGGCCTATAATATCGCCGATGCCGTGATAGTCAGAAAAACCATATTTTTCCATAATTTTATGTAATTCTGGTTCAGGAATATCTCCGACATCAATATCTTCATCTTTTTCGTCAGGCAAAGGCTTCTCCAGTTTTTCTGTAAGATGCCACTTACCTTTATAGGCCGTATAGTATCCCAGTTCCCGCATCATATGGCCTGTGGTTCCAAGAGCGGGGTCAAGGTCATAAGGCATCCAGGGTAATCCCAGATTATCAAACATCTTTGTCTGGGGCATATGTAAGCCGGTATACAATACGGAGCGGGAAGGCGTACAGACATTACTGGTATTCTGATGATTACAGAATGTCACCCCCGTTTTCATGAGCCGCTCTCTGCCGGGTACCGGGAAAGGAAACGTAGGAAAAAAACGCTCCTGGTCGGTCACGACTAACAGAATATTATATCCTTCTGGCAATTTTTCCGGGATTTCGCCAGTAAACGGTTTATCCCACGCCGGTTTCGCCTTGACGGCGCATTTTTCATCAGCCTTTACCGCGCCGGATAACATACCGCCTGCGGCAAGAATACCGGCACTGGTTAACAGTTTCCTACGCGTAAGATCCGTCTCTTCTGCGGACAGATTTTTTTTATTACTCATATTATTATACCTGTAGTCAGTAACTTTATCACATATTCATTTATTACTGTACGAGGAAGCGTGGATATGTATCAATGCCTTCCGGGTAAGAATATGTGTTATAAATTGATTTGTATTTCAAATTAGAAATATATTAATAAATAACCATAATTCACTGAAAAATTATTTAGATGAAAAGTTCATTTTTTTATTTTAGAGATACAACTGCAGACATTACTTCATAAAAAAAATACATTATTAAACATACTCTATAGCTCTGTGTTCGCGCCTTTTCCCTTCAGCTACGGTGATTACCCTATGCCGCTACAATAAAATCCCCCCGAAAGAAACACTATCAGTAACAGGCCGCGTAACCATAGACATACAACCGGTAATATCACTCTGTGAAATTAAAACATAACTCAATTCTGTTATGTTGCTTATGAATAAAACTAGCGTATTGCCGTGTGATTCAATAAAAATTCCGTCATTACAAGAAATAATATAAAAATTATTATTTACAGGGGGTTAAGTTTCTTTTTAACTGGCAGCGCATTATTTTACATTGACAACAACATAAATAGGTGACTATAACAAGATATAAGACGGTCACACCAAATAAGGCTATTTTCAGATAATCAACCGAGGTTATTACCCAAAATAATTCGAGTTGCTTAAAGGCGGTAAGGGAGTGAGTTACCAGGAGCATAGATAATTATGTGACTGAGGTGAGCGACAAATCTGCCGGGAGCAGATTTGAACGTCGCGTGCGACGGCCCGTCAGGGCGAGGCCCATGGATGGGCCGGGTAATCCGTAGCCAACCCGTAAGCCACTTGAAGTATGAAGGGGATAAATAATTTCGTTACGGATTACTGATATTGCGCAAACCTTATCATCAATGCAACAGGAACAGAACCATGAAAAAATGCATTATTGCCGCCGCATTACTGGCAACGGTTGCTTCATTCAGCACACTTGCGGCAGAGCAGGTCTCTAAACAAGAAATCAGCCACTTCAAACTGGTTAAGGTCGGCACCATAAATGTGTCCCAGAGTGGCGGGCAGATTTCCTCACCCTCTGATCTACGCGAAAAACTGTCAGAATTAGCCGATGCGAAAGGCGGAAAATATTACCATATTATCGCTGCACGTGAGCATGGTCCGAATTTTGAAGCCGTTGCCGAAGTTTATAACGATGCGACGAAATAAAGCTCTGATTGCGCCATAACGAGGGCACAGGCATGAAATAATAAGAGAGCGCCAGCAAGGTGCCATGTTACGTCACAATCCACTCAGGGCCGTCTGGAAACAGATGCTGGCCCTCTTTTTTATCAACAGTTCATCCGGGGCAGGCAAGCCGTTGGAATGTGCGCGCGCAGGCAGTAAGCCCTTCGTGAATAAGACGGTTTTGCGGGCTGTTTTAAGATGATGTTTAGTGCGCTTTTACCTGCCTGAACCAGTAATTTTCCATTTTCGTTATCCATTTCCCCTTTTTATTTTTCGGTATTACGCCAGCCCACAGTAATTGCAGCTGTCGGTTATAGGTTCCAATAGCGTGTCCACCATACGCCCCTTCAAATGCTATCACCATGGGTCCCTGCCCTTTTACCCCCTCTTGTCCTTCATGGCAATAAAGCGCGTTGCGGTGAGTCACGTCAAGTTCATACTGTACGTTCAGTTTCACACATTTTTCCCCGCAGCCTTCTACTGGCGGCAATATTGTCATGGTATAAGGCGGGTTATCTGCCGTGGTTTTCCATGTTCCGATAAGGTCTTTGCAGGCGTTTATCTCCGTAGCCCCGGAGGCGGCAGAAAATAGCGCGAGTAAATAAAAAGGTATTAGTTTCAGTTTCATTACAGACTCCTGTTCCTTATACCTAATCATAAGGATAAATGCCTTGCGATATGTTTTTTTCCGGGAAATGTTGAGCCGCTGTTCAGAGAAATGTCGATGAGTGTAACCTCATGTAAGCGGACAGCGCGGTGGGGAAAGCGGGAACACGGGCGAACGTATTTCGACGTTTTCCGGCGTCCCTGCCTGTTCAGGCATCCGTTTATTCGCATGGGAATAAATGGATGCGCATAAAGAGAGAATATTATTGAGCGGCTAACCAGAAAAAATTGAATTAATTATCCAGCTCGCTCATATTTTTCAGCTGATCGCGGTTAATCTGTTCGGTTTTCCCGGTGGCGGCGTTTTTGTAAGACACCATACCGGTATCGTTATCGACCTCGGGTTTCCCGTCGGTGACAATAGTTTTGCCATCCGTGGTTTCAACCGCCTGGTTAGAAGAGCATCCTGCGACGGTGAATAGTGTTGCTGCGGTAAACAGTGCGGTCATAAGACGTTTTTGCATGGTGTTCTCCCTGCTTTTCAGTTGTTTTAGCATGTGACTGTTAACTGTAGCGTTATTGGCGAAAAGCAGGGAGAAATGCAGAACACTCTTAACGAGGGTTATCCGATGGCGTTCCGCGCAAAGTCATGTTTCCGGTCTGTGTTAGCGTCAAGCCGCGGGTTTCCGGGGCAAACATCACCGATACGCCAAGCCCGACTAACGAAATCAACGCGCCAATCAGCATGACGTTATTAATACCGTAACGAGTAATAAAAATCGGTAATGCCCAGGTGGAGACAATGGTTCCGATACGGCTTAATGACATGATGACCCCCACGGCCGAAGCGCGAATATCCGTAGGGAAGAGTTCATTAGGATAAAGCCATTGCAGTATGCCCGGTCCGCCGGAAAAGAAGGCGTATACCGCAAACGCCACCACGACCAGTATGATGCCCAGATTTGACACCAGTCCCAGCAGCGCCAGCGCGATAGTCATCATGGCGAAGCTGCCAATAAGCAGAGGGCGACGGCCAATACTGTTTAGCCAGAACATCGCCGGTATACAGCCCAGCATAAAAAAGAGGCTAATCACCACATTGCCGAGCGCCGCGTTGCGCCCCTGCTCCCAGCCGAGTAACCCGACGATCTGCGGCCCAAAGGTATAGATAGCGAACATCGGGATTACCTGACAGGTCCAGATAGCCGCAACGAACAGTACAAACGGGAAATGACGGCGATTAAACAACTGCAGGAAGCGGGTCTCCTGCGGCGGCTCATCGTCAAAGCAGACCGGTTCGCCGAACAGTTTGATCATCATTTGTTCGCACTCTTTTACCCGTCCTTTTCGCAATAGCCAGCGTGGCGATTCCGGCAGGTCAAAGCGGCCAATCAAAATGATTAAGCACGGGATAAAGGCGCTGCCAAGCATCCAGCGCCAGCCGCCTTCCATGTCATACAGCCAGTAACCCACCAGGTTGGCGCAGGTCGCGCCGACGTACCACATCGCGGCGATAAAACCGATGGAGAACGCACGCTGGCGGGTGTTGGAAAACTCCGTAATCATGGAAGTGGCGATAGGGTAATCCGCGCCGATAACAATGCCAATTAAAACGCGCATCACCAGCAATTCAAGCGGCGTGGAAACAAACATGGTCGCCACGGAGATAACGCCGATAGCGATAATATCAAGCAGGAACATTTTACGCCGCCCGACTTTATCGCAAATATAGCCAAACAACGAGGTGCCGATAAACAGTCCGGCAAGCGTAGCCGCGCCGAGCGCGCCAATCCATTCAGCATCAAGGTGCAATAGCGGCGTCAGTTGTTCCAGCGCCACGCCAATGATCACCAGCACGTAGCCATCAAGGAACGGGCCGCCGCTTCCCCACAGCATAATTCTGCGATGGATGGAGGAGAATTTAAGGTCGTCAAAGTTCCTGGGCTGCGGCATGGTGATGTCCTGTTTCAACACGGGCAAAGCGTCATCTGTAGGCCGGATAAGGCGTTTACGCCGCCATCCGGCATTGGCGCCACATGATTGCCGGATGGCGACGCTACCGCATCTAATCCGGCCTACGGGGGCACAAACTCGTACTTATTAGCCGTAGCGGAACTCCACGCCAAACGTCCCGCGTGGGTATTCCCATTTTTCCAGCGCCGTATCAAGGCCGAGGATCCGGCACGTTCCGCACTCCAGGCACCCGGCGTAATCAAAACGAACGCTACCGTCGTCCTGCTTTTTATACAGTCCCGCCGGACAGGCCTTAACCAGCACCTCCAGCGCCTGTTTATCAGGATCGGTTTTGAGAATGATGTGCGGGCTATCTTCATCCACATTGAACTTATTGACGCCCAATTTGACGTCCACATTGACGGGAGATGTCATAATACGGTCACTCCTTTCAGGCCATCTTTCATCAGGTTGATGAAGCCCACTTTCTTCGCATGGCGCAGGATTTTTTTACGCATGGGCACCGGCGCGGAGCCATCCACGGTGAACAGGTCGCGCGCGATACTGACCGCCATTTCGGGATAGGCGGTAAACATGCGGGGATTATCAAGAAAAGCTGGCAGTTTCTGATACATGCGCATATCGCGCATCGGACCTTCGTCCAGATGCTGACGGTATTCACCCAACGACTGCTTGCTAAAATCGTCGCGCTTCATCGCCGAAAGCACCGTCTTCGCCGCCGCTTCGCCTGCGGATATGGCGAGATCCATACCCCGGATGGTAAAGCCGAGGTTCATACACATGCCGGCAGCGTCTCCGGCAATCAGTACACCATCGCCCACCAGTTCAGGCTGCATATTCATTCCCGCCTCGGGTACAACGTGTGCGGCATATTCCACCAGCTTGCCACCGGCGATCAGCGGCGCAACGGCCGGATGCTGTTTGAAATCTTCCAGCATTTGCGGGACCGATTTTTTCGCGTCTTTCAGATGATGAAGACCGCAGACCAGCCCCAGGGAAAGGGTTGTTTCATTCGTATACAGGAAGCCACCGCCCATCAGACCATCGGTTGGCGCCCCGGCAAACAGACAGGCGGCACCTTCGTTGCCCTGTAGCTGGAAACGATCTTCAATGACCGACTTCGGCAATTCGATCAGTTCCTTCACACCGACGGCAACATGCGATGCCTCAACACGCTTGGCCATGCCCAGCTTTTCAGCCAGCAGAGAATTCACCCCGTCAGCGAGGATTACGACTTTGGCTTCCAGAATATCGCCATCGGCTTCCACGCCCACGACTTTGCCATCACGCTGAACAACGTTATCCACGCGAATACCGGTGATCAGTTGCGCCCCCGCCTCTTCGGCCTGCTCCATCAGCCAGGCGTCAAATTTACTACGCAAAACGGAATAAGAAACCTGCGACGCTGAAGCATCTTCACCATTGCAGTAGTCGATAGTCATCGCCCCGTTGTCGGTCATAAAGGCGAGTTTTTCGTGGGTGATCATGCGTTCAATGGGGGCCTGATCCGCAAAGCCGGGAATGATGCGCTCCAGGCTATGTGCATACAAACGCCCACCGGTGACATTCTTCGCGCCAGCAGAATTGCCGCGCTCGATAACCAGCACCTGTGCACCTTCGCGAGCAAGCACCAGCGCCGTAACCGAACCGGCCAGACCTGCACCCACGATGATGGCATCAAAGATATCTTCGGACATACGTACTCCTGTCAGCGGCAGGATACCTTCGTATCCTGCCCGAAATGGTTTATCGCGCTAAGGCAGCCGTCAGCGCAGGCAGGATCTTCAGCGCATCGCCAACGATGCCAAAATCCGCATACTGGAAGATTGGCGCGTTTTTATCTTTGTTGATGGCGAAAATCGTCTGCGCGCCGTTGGCGCCGACCATGTGTTGGATCTGCCCGGAGATCCCCACCGCCAGATACAGTTCAGGTTTGAGCATCAGGTTGGAGATACCGACGTAGCGCTCGTGCTCCATCCACTTCTCGTTTTCCGCCACCGGGCGGGAACAGGCCAGCTCGGCGCCGATGGTCTGGCACAGCGCTTCGGCCAGCGAGATATTCTCTTTGCTGCCGATGCCGCGTCCCACGCTGACCACCAGACGCGCTTTGTCGAGGTCAACGCTGTTGCTCTGACGCGCCTGGGTTGCGGTGCGGGTCACGGCAGTGGCCGGAGCCTGCCACTGCACGGTGTGCATCTCGCCGCTGCGAGAAGCATCCGGTTGTTGTGCGTCAAACGTTCCGCTGCTGAGTGTGATCACGGCAAACGGCGAAGCGATGGTCTCTGCCCCTATCGCCAGACCGCCGTAGACCATATGTTTGACCGCCGCTTTTCCATCCTGCAGGGAGACGTCGCTGGCGTCGTTGGAAACCGCAGCCGACAAGCGATAGCCCAGTTTTGCCGCCAACAGCTTGCCCCGACGCGTATTCGGCAGCAGCACCGCGCCGCCCTCGCTATGCTGACGAATAGTCTCAGCCATCGCAGCAGCGTAGTCTTCGATCATGCGATCTTCTGGTTTGCCGCTGAGCAGCCAGACATGATCCGCGCCCAAATGACATGCTGTCGCGCTGTCCGCTTCGTTCAGTACGAACGCGTTAACTTTTTCACCTACAGCCTGCGCACCACTCATCAGTTCGGGCAGACGAGAAGGGGTATCGCTGAATACCCAGACACTGGAAAATTTGTTCATAACATCCCCTGATAATTAAATGATTTTGCGCAGATTCTCGACAAACGCGGCGATTTGTTCTTCACCGTCACCTTCAATCACCACACGCTGACGCTCGCGCTGCTTCGGTGCGGCAACCTGTTGTGTGGAATACGCGGGTACGCTGTTCAGCCCGATATCCGCAGGCGACCAGACCTGAACCGGTTTTTTCGCCGCGCCAAGAATGGCTTTCATCGAAGGGATTTGTGGGGTGTTAATGTCGGTGGAAACCGCGATCACCGCCGGGAGCGGGATGCTCAGCGTTTCAACTTCATCTTCCAGTTCGCGTTCTACCGTCAATGTGCTGTCGGTAAGAGAGAGGATCTTACTCACGCCGTTAATCGCCGGAATGTTCAGCGCTTCGCCCACCAGCAAACCAACCTGCTGAGCATAAAGATCGGAAGAACCGTCACCGCAGATAAGTAGATCGAAACCTGATTTTTGCGCCGCGGCGGCCAGCGCGGTAGCGGTGTGTTGCGGCAGCGCCTGCTCAAATTGATCGTCAATCACGACAATCAGTTCATCAGGGCCACGAGAGAGGACATCTTTGCGCCCTTTTGCATTGGTCAGCGCTTTGCCGCCAACGCTCATGGCGACAACCTGAGCGTCTCCCAACTGCTGTTTTAACTGGCAAGCAGCTTCAATTGCATTCAGATCATATTGGCTGATTTTGCTATCCGCTTTGCTGAAATCGAGTGTTCCGTCAGCATTATTAATCGCAATATCCTGCTCATCAGGTACGCATTTGTAGCAAGTAATTATCTTCATTGCATCTCCAGAAATCATGAAGGAAACGTATTTATATCGGCGGTGTTAAATACAGATATCACGCTCTTTAATTCGGAAATAAAACCTTAATCACCAATATTGAAAATGTCACACATTGATATTCGTAACTTTCAATAGTGTTACGCACCTCACCAATATTGAAAGAAATATGCCAAATATGAAAATTTTCAATATTGTTTGCTGGCTCAACAATATTGAACGTCAGACACTTAAAAAACTTAAAAAACTTAAAAAATCACAATCAAGCAATTGACAAATAAAGAAAAAGTCAAAATTTAAACACAAAACAATCAACGCAAAAAAGTGTGACACAGATAACAGAATCACCCGAAATGAATACCCATTATGAGTCACTCATTGAGGCGTCCCAGAGGTTAAAAACTTATCAACAAACCATTAATAATAAATAAACAAACGTTCATGGACTGGCACGCTAAATAAATTTCGTTTTCACACTGGAATTCACTTATGAAAAATGAAAAGAAAAAATCGGGAATTGAACCGAAGGTTTTTTTTCCGCCATTAATAATTGTCGGGATACTTTGCTGGCTAACAGTCAGAGATCTTGATGCCGCTAACGTCGTTATTAATGCGGTATTCAGTTATGTCACCAACGTCTGGGGTTGGGCATTTGAATGGTATATGATCGTCATGCTCTTCGGCTGGTTCTGGCTGGTTTTTGGCCCCTATGCCAAAAAGAGATTAGGTGACGAAAAACCGGAGTTTAGTACCGCCAGCTGGATTTTCATGATGTTCGCCTCCTGTACATCCGCTGCGGTTCTGTTCTGGGGCTCTATTGAGATCTACTACTATATCTCCACCCCGCCGTTCGGCCTGGAACCAAACTCCACCGGCGCGAAAGAGATAGGTCTGGCGTACAGCCTGTTCCACTGGGGGCCATTGCCGTGGGCAACCTATAGCTTCCTTTCCGTGGCCTTCGCCTACTTCTTCTTTGTACGCAAGATGGATGTCATCCGCCCCAGCTCCACGCTGGTACCGCTCGTCGGTGAAAAGCATGCGAAAGGGTTGTTCGGTACCATCGTCGATAACTTCTACCTGGTGGCGCTGATCTTCGCGATGGGCACCAGCCTCGGTCTGGCTACCCCGCTGGTCACCGAGTGTATGCAATGGCTGTTCGGTATTCCGCATACGCTGCAATTGGATGCCATCATCATTACCTGCTGGATCATTCTGAACGCGATTTGCGTGGCCTGCGGCCTGCAAAAAGGGGTCAGAATCGCCAGCGATATGCGTAGCTACCTGAGCTTCCTGATGCTCGGCTGGGTGTTTATCGTCAGCGGCGCCAGCTTCATCATGAACTACTTCACCGACTCCGTCGGGATGCTGTTAATGCACCTGCCACGGATGCTGTTCTATACCGACGCCATCGGTAAAGGCGGCTTCCCACAGGGCTGGACCGTTTTCTACTGGGCGTGGTGGGTTATTTACGCCATCCAGATGAGTATCTTCCTGGCCCGTATTTCCCGTGGTCGTACCGTACGTGAACTGTGCTTCGGGATGGTGATGGGTCTGACCGCGTCTACCTGGATCCTGTGGACAGTGCTGGGCAGCAACACGCTGCTGCTGATGGATAAAAACATCCTCAACATTCCGCAACTGATTGAGCAACACGGCGTGGCGCGCGCCATTATCGAAACCTGGGCCGCCTTGCCGCTCAGCACCGCCACCATGTGGGGCTTCTTCATCCTCTGCTTTATTGCCACCGTCACGCTGATTAACGCCTGCTCTTACACCCTGGCGATGTCGACCTGTCGTGAAGTTCGCGATGGTGAAGAGCCGCCTCTGTTAGTGCGTATCGGCTGGTCGGTGCTGGTCGGCATCATCGGTATCGTTCTGCTGGCGCTGGGTGGGTTGAAGCCCATTCAGACCGCGATTATCGCCGGAGGATGCCCGCTGTTCTTCGTCAACATTATGGTGACGCTGTCCTTTATTAAAGACGCCAAAGTGCACTGGAAAGACAAGTAATTCTTATTAACCCAATTGATCAAGAGGCTGAAAGATGGATTTCAACTTAAATGACGAACAGGAGCTGTTTGTCGCCGGTATTCGCGAACTGATGGCCAGTGAGAACTGGGAAGCTTATTTTGCCGAGTGCGATCGTGACAGCGTCTACCCTGAGCGTTTTGTAAAAGCGCTGGCGGATATGGGTATTGATAGCCTGCTGATCCCGGAAGAACACGGCGGTCTGGAAGCGGGTTTTGTTACCGTCGCCGCCGTCTGGATGGAACTGGGACGTCTTGGCGCGCCAACTTACGTGTTGTACCAATTGCCGGGAGGTTTTAACACTTTCCTGCGTGAAGGGACTCAGGAGCAAATTGATAAAATCATGGCGTTCCGGGGCACCGGTAAGCAGATGTGGAACTCTGCTATCACCGAACCGGGAGCGGGATCGGATGTTGGTAGTCTGAAAACCACTTATACACGCAAAAATGGTAAGGTTTATCTCAATGGCAGTAAGTGCTTTATCACCAGTAGCGCCTATACCCCGTACATCGTGGTCATGGCGAGAGACGGTGCATCGCCGGATAAACCGGTTTACACCGAGTGGTTTGTGGACATGAGCAAAGCGGGTATCAAGGTCAACAAACTGGAGAAACTCGGTCTGCGCATGGATAGCTGCTGTGAAATCACCTTTGATGACGTTGAACTGGACGAGAAAGACATGTTCGGTCGGGAAGGTAACGGCTTCAACCGCGTGAAAGAAGAGTTTGACCATGAACGCTTCCTCGTCGCGCTGACCAACTACGGTACCGCAATGTGCGCTTTTGAAGACGCTGCGCGTTACGCGAATCAGCGCGTGCAGTTTGGTGAAGCTATTGGCCGTTTCCAGCTGATTCAGGAGAAGTTTGCGCATATGGCGATCAAACTGAACTCCATGAAAAATATGCTGCTGGAAGCCGCGTGGAAAGCAGATAACGGCACTATTACCTCCGGCGACGCGGCCATGTGCAAATACTTCTGCGCCAACGCCGCGTTTGAAGTGGTAGACACCGCCATGCAGGTACTGGGAGGTGTTGGTATCGCGGGCAACCACCGCATCACGCGTTTCTGGCGTGACCTGCGCGTTGACCGTGTTTCTGGTGGTTCTGACGAAATGCAGATCCTGACGTTGGGTCGTGCGGTACTCAAGCAATACCGCTAATCGATCCCTTGTAGGCCTGATAAGACGCGGGGCGTCGCCATCAGGCAATCATGCCGGATGGCGCTGTGCTTATCCGGCCTACATACCGCAAAAAATGCCAGGAGAAAAACGATGAATCATTTACCAATGCCAACCTTTGGCCCGCTTGCTGGGGTACGCGTTGTTTTTTCAGGAATCGAAATCGCCGGTCCGTTCGCCGGACAGATGTTCGCCGAATGGGGCGCCGAGGTTATCTGGATTGAAAACGTCGCATGGGCCGATACCATCCGCGTACAGCCTAACTACCCGCAGCTCTCACGCCGCAACCTGCACGCCCTGTCGCTGAATATTTTCAAAGATGAAGGTCGGGAAGCGTTTCTGAAACTGATGGAAACCACCGATATTTTCATTGAAGCCAGTAAAGGCCCGGCCTTTGCCCGCCGCGGTATTACTGATGAAGTGCTGTGGGAGCATAACCCGAAACTGGTGATAGCCCACCTTTCCGGCTTCGGCCAGTATGGTACCGAGGAATACACCAATCTTCCGGCGTATAACACCATCGCGCAGGCATTCAGTGGTTATCTGATCCAAAACGGCGACGTTGATCAGCCGATGCCAGCCTTCCCGTATACCGCCGATTACTTCTCCGGGATGACCGCGACGACAGCCGCGCTGGCAGCCCTGCACAAAGTACGCGAAACGGGTAAAGGTGAAAGCATCGATATCGCCATGTACGAAGTGATGCTGCGCATGGGTCAGTACTTCATGATGGACTACTTCAACGGCGGCGAAATCTGTCCACGTATGACGAAAGGGAAAGACCCCTACTACGCCGGTTGCGGCCTGTATAAATGCGCCGATGGTTACATCGTCATGGAGTTGGTCGGCATCACGCAAATCAACGAGTGTTTTAAAGATATTGGCCTGGCCCACATTCTCGGTACGCCGGAAGTTCCGGAAGGCACGCAGCTCATCCATCGCGTGGAATGCCCTTACGGCCCGCTCGTCGAAGAGAAACTGGACGCCTGGCTGGCAACACACACTATCGCCGAAGTTCAGGCGCGCTTTGCTGAGCTGAATATCGCCTGTGCGAAGGTGCTCACCATTCCGGAACTGGAAGGTAATCCGCAGTACGTTGCCCGCGAATCGATTACTCAGTGGCAAACAATGGACGGTCGCACCTGTAAGGGGCCGAACATCATGCCGAAATTTAAAAACAACCCGGGGAAAATCTGGCGTGGCATGCCGTCACACGGCATGGATACCGCCGCCATTCTGAAAAACATTGGTTATAGCGAAGCAGATATTAAGGAACTGGTCGGCAAAGGCCTGGCCAAAGTTGAGGATTAAACGCGATGCGCTAATCGGTTTTCCGGTTAGCGCTCACGCCTGATTTCAGTGGATAAAGCAATATGGATATCGTTGGCGGACAAAACTTACGTCAGATGTGGGACGACCTGGCCGAAGTGTACGGAGATAAAACGGCGTTAATTTTCGAATCCTGTGAGGGAATCGTTCGGCAGTTTAGCTATGCCTCGCTCAATGAAGAGATTAACCGCACGGCGAACCTTTTTCATTCCTTAGGGATTCGCAAGGGCGATAGAGTCGCACTGCATCTGGATAACTGTCCGGAATTCATCTTTTGCTGGTTTGGACTGGCAAAAATCGGTGCCATTATGGTGCCGATTAATGCCCGCTTACTGGGCGAAGAAAGTGCCTGGATCCTGCAAAACAGCCAGGTGAGCCTGCTGGTTACCAGCGCCCAGTTTTATCCTATGTACCGTGAAATACGCCAGGGAAATAGCACTCCGCTTAATCATATCTGTCTGATTGGCGAGCAGCTTCCGGCTGACGATGGCGTGAGCCTCTTTTCCCAACTGCAAGCACGTCAGTCGGCCACGCTGTGCTATACGCCAGCGTTATCCACTGACGATGCGGCGGAAATTTTGTTTACCTCCGGTACCACCTCGCGTCCAAAAGGGGTGGTTATTACCCACTATAATCTGCGTTTTGCGGGCTACTACTCTGCCTGGCAAATCGCCCTGCGCGATGATGACGTGTACATGACGGTGATGCCCGCTTTTCATATCGACTGTCAGTGTACCGCGGCAATGCCAGCCTTTTCCGCCGGCAGTACCTTTGTGCTCTTGGAAAAGTACAGCGCCCGGGCATTCTGGGGTCAGGTACGTAAATATCAGGCGACGGTGACCGAGTGCATCCCGATGATGATCCGCACGCTGATGGTCCAGCCCGCCGCACCAACGGACAGGCAGCACCATCTGCGTGAAGTGATGTTCTATCTCAATCTATCCGCACAGGAAAAAGACGCCTTTACCGAACGCTTTGGCGTCAGGCTGCTGACCTCTTATGGTATGACTGAAACCATTGTCGGAATTATTGGCGACCGTCCAGGAGACAAACGACGCTGGCCTTCCATTGGTCGCGTGGGTTTTAGCTATGAAGCTGAAATTCGCGACGATCAAAATCGCCCGCTACCCGCCGGAGAAATTGGCGAAATCTGTATTAAAGGCATCCCCGGCAAGACTATCTTCAAAGAGTATTACATGCAGCCGGAGGCAACCGCCAGGGCGCTGGAACCAGAGGGCTGGTTACATACCGGTGATTCGGGTTACCAGGATGAGGATGGCTATTTCTATTTTGTCGACAGACGCTGCAACATGATTAAACGCGGCGGGGAAAATGTCTCCTGCGTCGAGCTGGAAAATATTATTTCTGCACATCCGAAAATTCAGGACATTGTAGTGGTTGGTATTAAAGATGCGATCCGTGATGAAGCCATTAAAGCATTTATTGTCCTTAATGAAGGTGAAACATTAAGCGAGGCCGAGTTTTTCAGCTTCTGCGAAAACAATATGGCGAAATTCAAGGTTCCCTCTTTTATGGAGATCAGGACCGACCTGCCGCGCAATTGTTCAGGAAAAATAATCAAAAAAAATCTGAAATAAACCTTCCGGCAGGAATCCCTCCCGCCGGGAAACTATTTATCTGGAGATGAACTATGAGTGAATCATTACATCTGACCCGTAACGGCCCGATCCTGGAAATTACCCTCGACCGACCTAAAGCGAATGCCATTGACGCGAAAACCAGTTTTGCGATGGGTGAAGCTTTTCTTAATTTCCGTGACGACCCGGAATTACGCGTAGCAATCATTACCGGCGGCGGTGAGAAATTCTTTTCTGCTGGCTGGGACTTAAAAGCGGCAGCGGAAGGTGAAGCGCCGGATGCCGATTTTGGTCCCGGCGGCTTTGCCGGTTTAACCGAAATATTTGACCTCGATAAGCCGGTCATCGCCGCGGTGAACGGCTATGCGTTTGGCGGCGGTTTTGAACTGGCGCTGGCGGCAGACTTTATTGTCTGCGCCGAAAACGCCAGCTTCGCGCTGCCGGAAGCAAAGCTTGGCATCGTGCCTGACAGCGGCGGCGTTTTGCGCCTGCCTAAGCTGTTGCCACCAGCTATCGTCAACGAAATGGTGATGACAGGCAGACGAATGAGCGCCGAAGAAGCGCTGCGTTGGGGAATCGTGAACCGCGTTGTCAGCCAGAGCGAACTGATGGATAGCGCGCGCGAACTGGCGCAACAACTGGTCAATAGCGCTCCGCTGGCGATCGCGGCGTTGAAAGAGATTTATCGCGCAACCAGCGAAATGCCGGTTGAAGAAGGCTACCGCTACATCCGCAGCGGCGTGCTGAAGCATTATCCGTCGGTACTGCATTCGGAAGATGCGCTCGAAGGACCGCAGGCATTTGCCGAAAAACGCGATCCGGTGTGGAAAGGTCGTTAATGTGACCTGGCCGGATGGCGTTTCGCTTATCCGGCCTACAACACATGCACAACCGTAGGCCGGATAAGGTGTTTACGCCGCCATCCGACAAAAAAAACCGAGGTACAACCATGAGCTATTACGCCTTTGAAGGACTGATCCCGGTGGTGCACCCGGATGCGTTTGTCCATCCCAGCGCCGTGCTGATTGGCGATGTCATCGTGGGTGCTGGTGTTTATATTGGCCCACTCGCGTCATTGCGTGGGGATTATGGTCGCCTGATCCTGGAGGCAGGATCTAATCTACAGGATGGCTGCATTATGCATGGCTACTGCGATACCGATACCATCGTGCATGAAAACGGCCATATCGGCCACGGCGCTATTTTACATGGGTGCGTGGTGGGACGGGACGCCCTGGTCGGCATGAACAGCGTCATTATGGACGGCGCAGTGATTGGCGAAGAGAGCATTGTCGCCGCCATGAGTTTTGTCAAAGCCGGATTTCAGGGTGAGGCAAGGCAACTTCTGGTGGGTTCACCTGCGCGCGTACTACGCCAGGTCACGGACCAGGAGCTGCACTGGAAACGCCTCAACACCAAAGAATATCAGGATCTTGCGATCCGTTGTCGAACGGGGTTATCTGAAACGAAGCCGTTAACGCAGGTCGAAGAAAACCGGCCGCGCCTGAAAGGCACGACGGACGTGAAGCCAAAATCAGCACAGTAATTGATGCCGGATGCGCTCACGCTTATCCGGCCTACGCGTCAATTACCGTTTACCCCGCCATCAGGTTAAACAGACAATTAGCGACGCATACTTTTTGACAGCATCATCTGCCATTTCTGCTCACGGTTTAGCTCTGTGGGGGGAACGGCAGACAGTCGCGGCGCTTTCGCCACGCTCACTTTTCTTTCCTGCAAATTATGATTCAATCGGCGATAGAGTTGAGAGTCGATACTCACGACTTTCACCAGACGCTGGCACTGGCAGCCTCGTCCTGCAATTTGGTTAGGGATCATCTTCACTTCACAAACAATTTCCCCCACTTTTGACAGAATATAGGAGAGCGTATTAATTGCTTTGCAATGTTCAATATCAAATTGACGGGAAATCTCCCTGGCAGTGATCCATCGGTTCTCTGCCATCATCCAGTCAGCAATTAACAAATAAAGCGGTCTTTCAACATATTTTTCACACATAAGCACACCATTTCACAAATTAAAAATCTGGCTACGGCCTGTCCAAACTAATAAAAACTAAGCCATATTAAAATTGTGGATATGCAAGATAGTATGCGACTTAAATATTGATTAGTGTGAGCAATATCGTGCTTATTACATTGAAAATGTGGTTACGGAAACGGACTTCTCCAGGAATGACCTTACGCAAGATAAAAAAAGGGTTTCTTTACAGAAACCCTTTCAACATTATATTACAGGTCCGGTTAGAGCAATATCCGCCGGACCCTTTGTTTACGACTTTTTGATCTGCGCGTGCATTTCCTGCACCGAGGTTACCTTCTCGGTGGCATCGGCATTGAGCGCCATCGTCGTTGCAAAACCGCCGTTCAGCGTGGTGTCATAATGCACTTTATACTGCAGCGCGCTGCGGCGAATCACCCTGGAGTCTTCAATCGCGCGGCGACCTGCGGTGGTGTTGATGATATAGGTATATTCGCCATTCTTGATACGGTCCTGAATGTGCGGACGACCTTCGTGCACCTTGTTCACCAGACGCGGGTTGATACCGGCTTCGCCCAGCACAATCGCCGTACCGTGGGTGGCATCCAGCTCAAAGCCCTGTTTCAGCAGCTTAGCGGCCAGGTCCACCACGCGCTCTTTGTCGCCTTCGCGGACGGAGAGCAGCGCACGGCCCTGTTTCTTCATGGTGGAGTTACTGCCCAGCTGCGCCTTAGCGAACGCTTCCGCGAAGGTACGGCCCACGCCCATCACTTCCCCGGTGGAGCGCATTTCTGGCCCTAACAGCGGGTCAACGCCGGGGAATTTGTTGAACGGCAGCACCACTTCTTTCACCGAGTAGTACGGCGGGATAATTTCTTGGGTCACGCCCTGCTCGGTCAGCGATTTGCCGGCCATCACGCGCGCCGCCACTTTCGCCAGCGGAACGCCGGTGGCTTTGGAGACGAACGGTACGGTACGCGCCGCACGCGGGTTGACTTCAATCAGGTAGACTTCGTTGTCCTTGACCGCAAACTGCACGTTCATCAGGCCGCGCACCTGCAACTCGAAGGCCAGCTTCTGCACCTGCTGGCGCATCACGTCCTGAATTTCCTGGCTCAGCGTGTAGGCCGGCAGGGAACAGGCGGAGTCGCCGGAGTGTACGCCCGCCTGCTCAATGTGCTCCATAATGCCGCCAATCAGCACCATTTCGCCGTCGCAGATAGCGTCCACGTCCACTTCAACCGCGTCATCAAGGAAGCGGTCCAGCAGCACCGGCGCATCGTTAGAGACGCTGACCGCCGTCTGGAAGTAGCGACGCAGGTCGGCTTCGTCATAGACAATTTCCATCGCCCGGCCGCCCAGCACGTAAGAAGGACGTACCACCAGCGGGTAGCCGATCTCTTTCGCTTTTTCGACAGCCTGTTCAATGGCGGTGACGGTGGCGTTGGCCGGTTGCTTCAGCTTCAGACGGTCAACCGCATGCTGGAAGCGTTCACGGTCTTCCGCGCGGTCGATGGCGTCCGGGCTGGTGCCGATAACCGGCACGCCTGCCGCTTCCAGCGCGCGCGCCAGCTTCAGCGGGGTCTGGCCGCCGTACTGCACGATAACGCCTTTCGGCTTCTCGATACGCACGATTTCCAGCACGTCTTCCAGCGTCACCGGCTCGAAGTACAGGCGGTCGGAAGTGTCGTAGTCGGTAGAGACGGTTTCCGGGTTACAGTTGACCATAATGGTCTCGTAACCGTCTTCGCGCAGCGCCAGCGAGGCGTGTACGCAGCAGTAGTCAAACTCAATGCCCTGGCCGATACGGTTCGGGCCGCCGCCGAGGACCATGATTTTGCCGCGGTCAACGGACGGGTTCGCTTCGCACTCATCTTCATAAGTGGAGTACATGTAGGCGGTATCGGTGGCGAATTCCGCCGCGCAGGTATCCACACGCTTGTAGACCGGATGCAGGTCATACTGGTCACGCAGCTTACGGATTTCCGCTTCGCGTACGCCCGCCAGTTTCGCCAGACGCGCATCGGCAAACCCTTTACGCTTGAGCTGACGCAGGAAGTCGGCGTTGAGGCCGGTAATACCGACTTCAGCCACTTTCTCTTCCAGACGCACCAGTTCTTCAATCTGTACCAGGAACCAGCGGTCGATGTTGGTCAGGTTGAACACGCCGTCGACGGAGAGGCCTGCGCGGAAGGCATCGGCGATATACCAGATACGATCTGCGCCCGCATCTTTCAGCTCGCGGCGGATTTTGGTCAGCGCTTCCGGGTCGTCGAGGCTGACTTTCGGGTCGAAGCCGGTGGCGCCCACTTCCAGGCCGCGCAGCGCTTTTTGCAGGGATTCCTGCTGGGTGCGGCCAATCGCCATCACTTCCCCGACCGATTTCATCTGGGTGGTCAGACGGTCGTTAGCACCGGCGAATTTCTCAAAGTTAAAGCGCGGAATTTTGGTGACAACGTAGTCAATAGACGGCTCAAACGACGCCGGCGTACGGCCACCGGTGATGTCGTTCATCAGCTCGTCGAGGGTATAACCCACCGCCAGTTTGGCGGCCACTTTGGCAATCGGGAAACCGGTGGCTTTCGACGCCAGCGCCGAGGAGCGGGAGACGCGCGGGTTCATTTCGATAACGATCAGACGACCGTTTTTCGGGTTCACTGCGAACTGGACGTTAGAACCGCCGGTTTCGACGCCGATTTCACGCAGAACCGCCATCGAGGCGTTACGCATGATTTGGTATTCTTTGTCGGTCAGAGTCTGCGCGGGCGCCACGGTGATCGAGTCACCGGTGTGGATACCCATGGCATCGAAGTTTTCGATAGAGCAGACGATGATGCAGTTGTCGTTTTTATCACGCACCACTTCCATCTCGTACTCTTTCCAGCCGATCAGCGATTCATCAATCAGCAGTTCGTTGGTTGGCGAGAGATCCAGACCGCGTTCGCAGATTTCTTCGAACTCTTCACGGTTGTAAGCGATACCGCCGCCGGTGCCGCCCATGGTAAAGGAAGGACGGATGATGCACGGGAAGCCCACGTCAGCGGCAACCGCCAGCGCTTCTTCCATAGTGTGCGCGATACCGGAACGCGCGGTGTCGAGACCAATTTTCTTCATCGCGATATCGAAGCGACGACGGTCTTCGGCTTTATCAATGGCGTCGGCGGTCGCGCCAATCATGGTCACACCGAACTCTTCCAGCACGCCCTGACGCTCCAGCTCCAGCGCGCAGTTTAGCGCCGTCTGGCCGCCCATGGTCGGCAGCACCGCATCCGGACGCTCTTTTTCAATGATTTTGCGCACCACTTCCCAGTGAATCGGCTCGATGTAGGTGGCATCGGCCATTTCCGGGTCGGTCATGATGGTGGCCGGGTTGGAGTTCACCAGAATAACGCGGTAGCCCTCTTCGCGCAGCGCTTTACACGCCTGAGCGCCGGAGTAGTCAAACTCACACGCCTGACCGATAACAATCGGGCCCGCGCCCAGAATCAGGATACTTTTTATGTCTGTACGTTTTGGCATGGCTCTTATTACTCCTGATTATTTCGCGGACTGACGGTATTGCTCAATAAGCTCGATAAAGTGGTCGAACAGCGGCGCCGCATCGTGCGGGCCTGGGCTCGCCTCCGGGTGACCCTGGAAGCTGAACGCCGGTTTATCGGTACGGTGAATCCCTTGCAGGGTGCCGTCGAACAGCGACTTGTGGGTCACGCGCAGGTTGGCTGGCAGCGAGTCTTCATCCACCGCAAAGCCGTGGTTCTGCGCGGTGATCATCACCACGTTTCTGTCCATATCTTTTACCGGATGGTTGCCGCCGTGATGGCCGAACTTCATCTTAACGGTCTTCGCACCGCTCGCCAGCGCCAGCAGCTGATGGCCGAGGCAGATGCCGAACACAGGAATGTCGGTCTGGAGGAATTTCTCAATCGCCTCGATGGCGTAGTCGCACGGAGCCGGGTCGCCAGGGCCGTTTGACAGGAAGATGCCGTCCGGATTCATTTTCAGCACCTCTTCAGCAGAGGTCTGCGCTGGCACCACCGTCAGGCGGCAGCCGCGATCCACCAGCATACGTAGAATGTTGCGCTTGGCGCCAAAATCGTAGGCCACCACATGGAACGGCAGGTCATCCTCAGATTTCGCTTCCGGTAAACCGTCTTTCAGCGTCCAGCTACCCTGCGTCCAGCGGTAAGTTTCCGTCGTGGTCACTTCTTTCGCCAGATCCATACCGTTCAGTCCAGGAAATGCTTTCGCTTTTTCCAGCGCCAGCTTCGCATCCGGGCTATCGCCTGCAATGATGCAGCCGTTCTGTGCGCCTTTCTCACGCAGCAGTCGGGTCAGCTTGCGGGTATCGATATCAGCAATCGCCACAATGTTATGCCGTTTGAGGTAAGAAGAGAGGTCTTCTGTGTTACGGAAGTTGCTGGCAATCAACGGCAGATCGCGAATCACTAAACCTTGCGCATGAACCTGAGAAGATTCTTCATCGGCTTCATTGGTGCCGACATTACCAATATGGGGATAAGTAAGAGTGACGATTTGGCGGGAATAGGAAGGATCAGTGAGGATTTCTTGATAACCGGTCATTGAAGTATTGAAAACGACTTCCCCAACCGCCGAACCTGTTGCCCCTATGGCCCGACCGTGAAACTGGGTTCCGTCTTCCAGAACCAATAGCGCTGACTTAATCAAAATACCCTCCAGAGAATATTCACTCACTTTATTTGCATATTAATTCATTCAGTCAGTATGAAGCAATGCAAATTTGCTTACCCGTGGATTTCTGGCAAACGGCGGCATTCTGAAGTTAAGCCGGATAAAAGTCAACTTAAAGCGGGTATTTTTTATGTTATTTTGCACATTATAAGTAAGTTATTCTGTTTAAGAGGCAAAAAAATCAACTAAGTGACGATAGAAAACGCTTGCGCTTCCTTGAGTTCGCAAAAAACTGACTGTCATGATAAAAAGTGGACCAAATGGTCAAATTTCACATTAAAACAACAAAAAACAACGATAAAAATCCATTTAATAGCCATTAATGTTATTAAATTAATAAAAATTCAAAATTAAGCAAATTAACAACAAAAAGAGCTTAAAAATCAACTTGTTATAAAAAGAAAAAATCAAATTAAACACATCATAAAATCACAAAAAAAAGCAAGTTAAGACAATATAATGATAACTCCAATTTCGATATTAATATCTAACTTCTTTTTCTTTAAGACAGGCGCATACGATTGGACCAAAAACAGCCTCACTACAGCATAAAAAAGCTAACTTATTGAAGCAAAAGAGATAAAACGATCCCGTGGAACAGCACTAACCCCCCAATGGATATCAGTCTTATCAGTCTGGTCGAGGTGCCTTTTGCATACGGTAAGCCACTGCGGCAGAACATGTCGTGGGAGAAGAAACTGTCGAAACATGAATGGTGAAAGGCGTTATTTATCTGACCGAATAACCGGGGGCAAAAACAAAAGGGCAATAATATATTGCCCTTTGTAATCAATTAATCTTGATTACCACAACCACATCACGAAGGTATTTAGTCGCTATAATACATCCAGCCCCAGCACATCCCGCATGTCAAATAGCCCATTTTTCTTCGTTTTTAGCCATAACGCCGCTCGCAACGCGCCATTTGCAAACGTCATGCGGCTGGAAGCTTTATGCGTAATCTCTACGCGCTCGCCAATATCGGCAAACATCGCGGTATGTTCGCCGACGATGTCGCCCGCGCGTACGGTTGCAAAGCCAATCGTGCCCGGTACGCGCTCGCCGGTATAACCTTCACGCGAGTAGACCGCGCAGTCCTTCAGATTTTTATCCAGCGCCCCGGCGATTGCCTCGCCCATTTCCAGCGCCGTACCCGACGGTGCATCCACTTTATGGCGGTGGTGCGCTTCAATAATTTCAATATCGCTATAGTAGCCCATTACCTTCGCGGCTTTCTCCAGCAGCTTGAGCATGACGTTAACGCCGACGCTAAAGTTTGCGGCGAAAACGATCGCAATCTCTTGTGACGCCTCGCGAATGGCTTGTTTACCGGCGTCGTCAAAGCCGGTAGTACCAATCACCATCCCTTTACCATGCTGGCGGCAAAACGCCAGATGCGTCAACGTGCCTTCCGGACGGGTAAAATCGATGAAAACGTCAAAATCATCTTTTACCGCCTCAAGGCTGCTTTGAACGATCACGCCGGACTTTCCCGCCCCTGCCAGTTCGCCAGCATCGCTGCCCAGCAAGGAAGAGCCTTCGCGCTCCAGCGCGGCACCCAGCTGAACACCTTCCATCGCCATGGCGGCCTGGATTAACTGCCGTCCCATGCGGCCACCGGCGCCGGCAATGGCGACGCGGATTTGTGCTTCATGCATAGCTATTCTCTTTTGTAAAAATTGCGTAAACCGTTTTCAGAGTAGCCAGCGCGCCCGGAGGCCGCCATCTAAAATCGCCGATAATTAGAAATTAATGATAAACAGGGAGCGATATCAGTAAAAGACATGATTCATCCCGCAGGATGAATCATTGCTGGAGAGAATGAAAGAAGAGAAACTTACTCAGGATAGAGGGAACCGGCAGGAAAATGACTTAAAAACCAGGTCACTGCCAGTAAATCCGCGCTACCGCCAGGGCTTAAGTTACGCAGGATGAGTTCATCATCGAGGGACTGCATCGCTTCAATGCCCCCCTCAACCAATACGCCCCCTTGCCACAACAATTTTTGTGCCTGCTGCTGCACGTAGTAAAGCCCTTCCAGGCCTCCCCGCGACACCAGATTGGTATCATCATTCCACGCCATCAGATGCAACAATGTTTGCAGTAGGGCAAGATGGGTATCGTCATGCTCCTGCACGACCCGGTTAAACACCGGCAAAGCCTGCGTTCTGACGGTTCGAAAACCGCTTTCCGCTTCTCCCCGCGCGCCCGACAGGCCATAGCACTGGAAATGGGTTTCACTCTTTGTCAGTTTTCCCGCTTTTTTTGTTGAGAGCTCGTGGGCAACAATATTCCGACTCAGGCGGGCAACCTGGTCGCAGATACGATTTTGCTCCAACGGTTCTCCCCGCGCGAGAAGTCGGCCAATCGCTGCGCTCAGCAGGCCAAAAGCGAAAATCGCCCTGCGATGGGTATTCACACCATTGGTCGCCTGTAGCATATCGTTCTCACAGGCCATCCCCAGCGGACGCAGCATCACCAGGACATTTTCTGCCGCCAGCGCCGCCGTGTTGTTGCCCATGATAAAAAACTTTTCCATCCATGGAGCAATGGCGGTAGTGCTACGTTCAAATGCCGCCAGATCCATATCCCTATGCGCTCCCGAATTACGAATATCGACCAGACCGGGTTTTGGTGTCAGCCTGGCTTCCGTCAGCAGCGCTCTTGCAACCAACCCATTAAGTTCGCCAGCCGCCAGCGATGAGTACGCTGGCGTACGCCGTTCAGTCACAACGCTCACGTTCATAGCATTCAATCCTTCGTGCAATTTCATCCAACAAAAGGTCAAGGGTGTGATGCTTGCCCCGGGCACAGAGATGAGCATCCTGCTGGCATATCAAACATGGCCGGGCAGGATGCCCGAGTTCACGGCGTGATAGCGACTTACCGTCGCTATCAATAATGTCGATGTCCCAAAGCCGCCCTAACGGATGGCTCATCTCTAGTGTCGACATGTGCTGTTTCAACGCCATTGCCGGCGCACAGACCGCTGCCATCCATTCCGGGCCGCTGCGTTCATTTACCTGCATTTCCCAGACGTTGACCCACTCCTTCTGTTCGCAAAGCGCCAGTATTTCGGCAATTGCGTAATCGGCGACACGCCGCCAGACCGCTGAGTTTTTAACGGCGCCCGGTGCAACCAGCGTGAGGGAAATCAACGGTAGCCGATAGCAGTTCAACGCCTGACGCTGCCTGGCGGCACGTTTATCGCGCGCTTGTAGCGTCTCCTCCAGCGTAACTGCCTGGCCCTGGTACAGCAGGTCTGTGCCCTTCATCAGCCTTTAACCTGGCGAATCACGTCAATCACTGAACCGTCGCGATAACGCACCACAGCCACCACCCGATCGGTAAACTCAATCGGCTGCGGTTTACCGGTCAGTTGCTCAGCGCGCTGTTGCAGTTGTTCGATGGTCGTCAGCGCCACGCCCGCAGCACGCAGGTTATCAAGCAGATCCTGACGCGCAGGGTTCACCGCAATACCATGGTCGGTAACCAGCACATCAACACTTGCCCCTGGCGTGACGGTAGTCAGCACTTTTTCCACTACGCATGGGATTCGGCCACGGACCAGCGGTGCGGTAATAATGGTGAGATCGGCCCCTGCTGCCGTATCGCTATGGCCGCCCGATGCGCCACGCAGTACGCCGTTTGAACCGGTCATCACGTTAACGTTGAAATTCACGTCAATTTCCAGTGCGCTCAGCATCACCACGTTCAGGCGTTCGCATGCCGCGCCTTTAGAGGCGGGGTTCGCGTATTGATTGGTTGAGATTTCAATATGATGCGGGTTCTGCGCCAGCGAACGGGCGGCATCGCCATCGAATGATTGCGTATCCAGCAACGCTTTGATCAACCCTTTCTCATGCAGATCCACCATCGTGCCGGTGATCCCGCCCAGGCCAAAACTCGCCGTAATGTTGTGGCGACGCATTTTGTCTTCCAGGAAACGGGTGACCGCCAGAGATGCGCCACCGGTGCCGGTTTGCAGCGAGAAACCGTCACAAAAATAACCTGAGTGTTCGATCACATTGGCCGCCTGCCGGGCGATCAACAGTTCACGCGGGTTGCTGGACAGACGAATCGCGCCCGCGGTGATTTTTTCCGGATCCCCTACCTCATCCACCTGCACGATTAAATCAACCTGATCCTGCGCGATACTGGCCGGATAATTGGGGAATTCGACCCACTCTTCAGTCAGGAGCACCACACATTTAGCGTACTGCGCATCAACCTGCGCATACCCCAAAGAGCCGCAGCGTGACTTGCCGCTAAAGCCGTTCGCATTACCAAATTCGTCGCAGCACGGCACGCCGAGGAAAGCGACATCAATATTCAGCTCACCGCTCTGAATCAGTTTTACGCGGCCGCCGTGAGAGTGGATCTGTACCGGGTTTTCCATCAGGCCAGCGGAGATCTCTTCCCCTAACTTGCCGCGCAGCCCGGAGGTGTAAATCTGCCGCACCACGCCATTTTTAATGTGTTCGATAAGCGGCCAGTGGGCATCAATTAATGAGCTGGAGGCAAGCGTCAGATCGCGGAATCCCATTTCCGCCAGCTTCGCCATCACCATATTGACGACTTTGTCGCCACCACGAAACGCATGGTGGAAGGATATCGTCATGCCATTTTTAAGCCCGGAACGACGGATAGCCTCTTCAAGCGAGTCACAAATTTTACGCCGACGCTTTTCCGTTTCACTGGCAAGCCACGGGCTGTTCGCTGTTACCCCCTGGTAGGGCTGTAATCCTTCCGGTACGACATATTGCTGGTTGAGCATGGTTACAGTCTCTTTCATGGTTCCTTCCTTAATCACGAATACCGGAAGCCGACAGCGCCACCACTTTGCGCGCATGGTCGATAATCGGGCCGTCAATCATTTTGCCGTTGAGTGAAACGACGCCCAGACCGCGAGACTCAGCCTCTTCAGCGGCGGCAATCACCTCATACGCATGCTCAACTTCTTTACGTGTCGGAGAATAAGCCTGATGTAACAGCTCAATCTGACGTGGGTTCACTAAGGACTTACCGTTAAAACCAAGCCCTTTCGCCAA
The DNA here is from genome assembly GCF_017572645.1 of Salmonella sp. 32100201201700099SM. NCBI lineage: Bacteria > Pseudomonadati > Pseudomonadota > Gammaproteobacteria > Enterobacterales > Enterobacteriaceae > Salmonella > Salmonella sp. 32100201201700099SM. The sequence goes on from NZ_JAGERQ010000009.1 coordinate 222,815, forward strand.
CTGCACTTCTTTCAGGAAGCCTTCTTCATTATTGATATCCGACCAAACGACATCATAGGCGGCAATACCCGCAACGCGCGCCGCATGTAGCACTGCGCAGCGGGCGTAGAACAGCTCGGTGCCATCGCCCCGGCAGGTGCCCATATCCATCACGTAATCAAATGCCGCCAGCGCAATCGCCACCATGCGCGGGCTGGAGGTGGCGATGTCGACGGCATTGACCACGCCTTTCGCTGATTCGATCGCCGCCATCAGCCTGGTACTGCCGACTTCACGTCCACATTCACGTTCGATCCGTTCGACCTGCGCTTCCAGCTCCAGCACATCGTTTTTGCTGTCGGTTTTCGGCAGACGCACAATATCCGCGCCACCACGCACGACGGCTTCAAGATCGGCCAGACCGAACGGCGTGTTCAGTGGATTAATGCGCACCACTTTTTCAACATCCTGATAGAACGGATGTTGAAGCGCGTGATGGACTAAAAGACGGGCGGTATCTTTCTCACGTAATGCTACGGCGTCTTCTAAGTCGAATATCACCGCGTCCGCACCATAGACAAACGAGGTGCTCAACATGGCCGCATTTGCGCCGGGAATAAACAACATACTGCGACGAGGTCTCATAGCGCACTCCATTGAATTTCCGTTTGTTCTGCAGCGCGTAACGCCGCCGCCTGCACTCGGGCGCGTAAAATACACTCCAGCGCGCCTTTGTCATCGACGCTAACCAGCGCGCGTTCAACGCCGAGTTTCGCCAGCGTTTCCCGAACCACCTGCTCAATCGCCGCGCCAAACTGCTGCTTCACCAGACTCTCTAGCTCCAGCCGAATTCCTGGCTCGCTGGATGGACCAATCCTGATCATCACATCGCTGGATTCCAGCGTGCCTGCCAGGGCATCTTTAATGATTTTCATTAGTTATGTTCCTTGTTAACGGTGTTACGTCATATGGTTTCAGTGTGTCTGGCGGCATGCCGCTGCAGATATGCCAGGGTGCCAGCAGGCACCAGCGCGCTTATCGCCGGCCAATTACGTTCGCTATACAGTTTTCTGACGCGAGAGGCGGAAATAGCCACGCCGTTTTTCTCCACCCGCGCCAGCTCGACGACCTCAATAACCGGGCCGCTGCGCTTCGGATCGTGCAAAATGTCGTGCATTCGCTGGTTATAGGCACAGGTCAGCGGACAAAACGGTTCACTGCCGACAAAACGATGGGTAATTCCCAGCGCTGGAGCCAGATGTTCACGGAAGAGTTGCAGATCGATCTGGCAATGGCAGTCGTCCACAACCCCTTTTTCTTTGAGGAAATAGCCGGGAAAGGTCGCACGCGAGATCATATAAGCGGAGCCGGGATGCAACGTGACGTTGTCAATGCCCGCGATTCCTTGTTCGATCAGCGCCCAACGGTCGGTATAGGAAAAAAATGAAGCATCTTCTTTGAGCACAAACAGATGCAGCCAGTCACAGGCTGCCGCTGCTTGCTCCACCAGATAACGGTGGCCCAATGTAAACGGATTGGCGTTCATGACGATGGCGCCGATCGTTTTTCCCGGTTGACGATAAAGCGCCAGTTGGCGACAAAAGCGCGCTAACCGTTCACTGCTGTTCTCCATTAACACCGCCAGCTCACCTGCCTGCGCAATGGGCCAAAACCCCGCGCCAGAAAACAGCAACCGATTTTGCGGCTTAGTGAACAGGAAAAGCTCGCTGCGGTTTAACTCGTAGGCCAATGTAAGCAGCTCGGTCAGCAGTTTGAGGCTGAGCCCTTCCCCTTGTAAAACCGGGGAAACGGCGATGCATTTCAGTACGTTCCCGGCCAGAGAACCGCACCCGACTATCTCACCCTGCCAATATGCGCATACCGCGATTTCACAATCGTCTTCCAGGGCGAGTCCCACGCCCTCCAGAAACATGGCGACCGACTCGCGACGCAATACATCCTTTTGCAAATAAATGCGTTTAAATATTAGATTCACTCTATTCTGCATCCGTCAGCAAATAACGCCGCATATTTCGCCAGTGTTTATATTATTCGTCTGGAATAGACATCACACTTTCCCCCTTGCTTTTATAAGCTTTATGGTTTTTATTTCCTTAATTAACCAGAGTTAATAAAAATAATTAAATTAATTAAAAACACAACCATTCAGTGAAGATAGTCACATCTCACGGTTCATTGAATTTATTAGTATGCGCGGGTCTTGTTACCCATCAATACACAGGAAAATGTTTATGACCAACATGACCCAGGCTTCGGCGACGGAGAAAAAGGGGGCCAGCGATTTACTCAGATTCAAAATCTTTGGTATGCCGCTACCGCTTTATGCCTTTGCATTAATTACTTTATTACTGTCTCATTTCTATAACGCTATACCGACTGACTTAGTCGGTGGTTTTGCCCTTATGTTTGTGATGGGGGCCATTTTTGGTGAAATCGGCAAACGTTTACCGATCTTCAATAAATATATTGGTGGCGCACCGGTTATGATATTTCTGGTTGCGGCTTATTTTGTCTATGCTGGCATATTTACGCAGAAAGAAATTGATGCGATCAGCAACGTAATGGATAAAAGCAACTTCCTTAACCTGTTTATCGCAGTGTTGATCACAGGCGCGATCCTGTCGGTAAACCGTAAGCTGCTATTAAAATCACTGCTGGGCTATATCCCAACCATCCTCGCCGAGATTGTCGGCGCGTCCCTTTTCGGTATCGTCATTGGTCTGTGCTTCGGTATCCCGGTCGACCGTATCATGATGCTGTACGTTCTGCCGATTATGGGCGGTGGTAACGGCGCGGGCGCCGTGCCTCTGTCTGAAATTTATCACTCGGTTACCGGACGTTCTCGCGAAGAGTATTACTCAACGGCTATTGCTATTCTGACCATTGCGAATATCTTCGCCATTATTTTCGCCGCCCTCCTCGATATGATAGGCAAAAAATACACCTGGCTTAGCGGTGAAGGTGAGTTGGTTCGTAAGGCTTCCTTCAAAACCGAAGATGATGAAAAGGCCGGTCAGATTACCCATCGTGAAACGGCGGTTGGCATGGTGTTATCCACCACCTGCTTCCTGCTGGCCTATGTTGTTGCCAAGAAAATTCTGCCAAGCATCGGCGGCGTCTCTATTCACTACTTCGCCTGGATGGTTCTGATTGTTGCTGCGCTGAACGCATCAGGTCTTTGCTCACCGGAGATTAAAGCCGGGGCGAAACGTCTTTCTGACTTCTTCTCCAAACAACTGCTGTGGGTGCTGATGGTCGGTGTGGGTGTTTGCTACACCGATCTGCAAGAGATTATCGATGCCCTGACGTTCGCGAACGTAGTTATCGCCGCGATCATCGTGGTCGGCGCAGTCGTTGGCGCAGCTATCGGGGGCTGGTTGATTGGCTTCTACCCGATTGAATCATCCATTACTGCGGGTCTTTGTATGGCCAACCGCGGCGGCTCTGGCGATCTGGAAGTGCTCTCCGCCTGTAACCGTATGAACCTCATTTCATATGCACAAATTTCCTCTCGTCTGGGCGGCGGTATTGTGCTGGTTATCGCTAGCATCGTGTTCAGCATGATGGTGTAAAAAAACGCACGGCGGTGTCTTTGCCGCAAACGACCTGGAGAAAAGTAGAGGCCAAAGCCAGAGGTGGCCAAGGGAAATCCACTCTACTCCTTAGCCGGATTCACCAGGAAGGCTGTCGTCAAGGCCACCGTCGTGCCTCTCATTATGGAAAATGATTCATGAATGAAGCTGTATTACTGGGTGAAGGTTTCACCCTGATGTTTTTAGGGATGGGGTTCGTACTGAGCTTTCTGTTCCTGCTGATCTTTGCCATTCGCGGCATGTCTGCCGTGATTACTCGCTTCTTCCCGGAACCCGTCGCCGCGCCAGCACCGCGCGCCGTTCCCGTCGTGGACGACTTCACCCGCTTAAAGCCGGTGATTGCCGCCGCCATTCACCATCACCGCC